>JAPYTK010000275.1 GCA_029941785.1 Polyangiaceae bacterium
GCGCATCGAAGATCAGCTAGGCGAGACGATCGCCGGAGCTCATGTCGAGGTCGTCGATGAGAGTCATGGGCACAACGTGCCCCGGGGGGCCGAGTCGCACTTCAACGTCCTGGTGGTGAGTGATGCTTTTGCGGACATGTCGCGGGTCGAGCGGCATCGTCTCGTCCACGGTGCCTTGTCGGCCGAGTTCGCCGGAGGGATGCATGCGCTTACGATGACCTTGCGCACGCCCGAGGAGCACGGGACCGGTAGAGGCGCCATGGCGTCTCCCGCGTGCCTTGGAGGCAGCAAGGCCGACCGCGGGTAGCGGCGGGTTTGTAAAGAGGGACACCGTGCTGAGCCTAGGTGTCGTCACCGATGTCCACCTCGGACCGAGCGCGTCCTTTGGTGGAAAACTACGCAAGCTGTCGCATCGAGCGGAGCCGCTCTTGACGCAATTCGCTCGCTGCATGCGCGACGACGTAAAACCCGATCTGGTCGTCAATCTTGGAGATCTCATCGAGGACGAGAGTCCCGAGCAGGACGACGCGCACTATTGTCGAGGTGTCGAGCTACTTGGCGCGTCGGGAGCTCCGGTGGTTCACGTGGCGGGAAACCACGATCGGGCCAACCTCAGCAGTGAGCGCTTGCGCAGCGTGTGGGGCCTCGACGCTGCGGGCCCGCTCTATCGGTCCTTTGATGAAAAGGGCGTTCATGTCGTCGTGCTCGCGACTCACGAAACCAAGGACGTCGAGGTTGCCATCGATGACAATCAGCTCGCGTGGCTCGAGGCGGATCTCTCGATGGCGAAGGCGCCAACCGTCGTGTTGATGCATCACAGCGCGGCGGACCAAGATCTCAAAGGCAATCGTTGGTTCGAAAAGGCGGCCCACCTTTGCCTTGTCAAACAGCGGAAGCGCTTGCGCCGGATCCTTCACGATTCCGGGCACGTCAGGCTGGTATTGAATGGCCACCTGCATTGGAATCACCTCGATGTCATCGATGGCATTCCGTACCTGACTTTGCAGAGCCTCATCGAGAACATCGAGGAGGATGCACCAGGGGAGCCGGCCGCCGCGTATGCTGTGGTGCGCGTGGCCCCGACGCGGATGGATGTGACCGTAGGTGGGGCTCAACCCGCTCGTTATCAGTTTAGCCGAGCTTGAAATTGATGGAGCGAGGCCGCGTGAGGTGGTCGAATCCCAGTGCGGAGAGAGTGCTTCCTTTGCCGCTGTTCTTGACGCCGGTCCATGGCAAGGCGGGATCGAGGACATCGCATTGGTTCATGAAAACCGTGCCCGTCTGCAGTTTCTTCGCGAGGCGAGCGGCTCGATCGCGGTCGCCGGTCCAGATGGACGACGTGAGGCCGAGATCGCTGTCGTTCATGAGAGCGAGGGCTTCCTCATCGGAGCTGACGCGCATGACGGGCAGAAGCGGTCCGAACGACTCCTCACGCATCATGCGCATCTGGTGATCGACGTCGCTGAGCAGCGTGGGTTCAAAGAAGCGGCCCTGCCCGCCGACGGTCGTCGCTCGGCCACCGTGAAGCACTCTCGCTCCTCGGGATGTGGCATCGTCGACGTGCTCGGTCAAAAAACCGGGGGCGGATGGCTGGGCCATCGGCCCCATGCCTACCGCCGTCATGGGATTGCCGAGCGTGAGCTGCTTCATCTCGGCCAGGCATGCCTCGATCAGCGCGTCGTGGACGCTTTCGTGGACGTACACGCGTTCGACCCCACAACAGCTCTGCCCGGCGTTGTAACAGGCCCCATCGACGAGGCTGCTCGCGGCGCGAGCGATGTCGGCGTCGGCGGCGACGTAGGCCGGGTCATTCCCGCCCAGTTCCAGTCCGACGTCGCTGAAGCTCTCTCTTCCGACTGCGCGGTACACGGCGCGGCCGCCGGGCACTGAGCCGGTGAACCCCACGAACCCAACCCGGTTGTCTGCGGCAATTTGGGCCGCGATGGCGTGACTACATTGGATGGCCTGACACGTGCCCACGGGAGCACCGGCACCGCGAAAGGCCTCGGCAAAGTGCTCGCCGCACAGCGCGGAGCGGCTCGAGTGCTTGAGGACGACCGCATTGCCGGCCAAGATGGCGGGAATGACGATGTTGACGGCTGTCAACAGAGGATAATTCCAGGCCGGCATGTTGAACACGACGCCCAAGGGGGCGCGCTCGATCCGGCGTTCGTATCCGCTTTTTGGGGCCAATGGTGTGTCGGCCAGGCAAGCGGCTGCGATTTCGATCATGTGGCTGGCGCGTCTGGCCATGCCGTTGACCTCGCCCCGAGCCTGGGACAGCGGTTTTCCCATCGTGCGTGTGATGTCCAATGCGATGCGTTCGGCGTCGCCCACCATGACCTCGACGGCGCGGGCGCACAGGGCGGACCGTTCTTCTACCGACATAGCGCCTAGATCGGTCGCGGATCGCTCGGCCGAGGTGAGAACTGGCCCAATTCCATCCGGGCTCAGCAGTGGCAAATCGAGTTCTTGCTGGAGCGTATAGGGGTTGTCGAGGCAAAACCGTGGGGGGGCGTTCATGGCCCCTGAGCATAGCTCAGAACGTGCTGCGTGACGTTTGCTGCGGTTCGGAGTGGATCAGGTGCGGCAGGTCCGTCTAAGATGGGGTGAATGCGACCGGTAGCGGCAGGACTGACAGACGTTGGCAAAGAGCGGGACCACAATGAGGACCGGTTTGTCTTGCTGCCCCAATACGATGTCTTCGTCGTGGCCGATGGCATGGGAGGCCACCAGTGTGGCGAGGTCGCGAGCCGCTTGGCGACCTCCACGATCGCCAACTATTTTCGCGTGCGGGACGCTGGCGATGCGGCGGCCGAGCGCATTCCGGATGTCCTTCGCGCTGCCTTGCTCGAGGCGAACGACCAAATACATCGTCGGGCGAACAACTCTGCCAAGCACCGCGGAATGGGTACGACGGTGGTGGCCGCGGCGGTCCATTGCAAACAGAGCAAACTGTACGTGGCTCATGCTGGTGACAGTCGATGTTATCGTTTGCGCGGCGACGAACTCGCGCAGCTCACGCGTGATCATTCACTCGTCGAAGAGGCGCTCCGAACGCGCCCCGACATGTCGGAATCCGAACTGTCGTACCTTCCTGGCAATGTGATCACCCGTGCTCTCGGCGTCGAGCCTGCCGTGGATGTCGAGCTGACCACTGACCGCATTCAGCTCGGAGACATCTATCTGCTGTGCTCCGACGGGCTTCATGGGTTCGTGAGCGATGAACGCATTGCGGCGATTTTGGGCGACGAGGCTGTCTTGACGAAGGCATGCGCGGCCCTCATCGATGAAGCCAATGAAAATGGCGGCGGCGACAACATCACTGCCGTCGTTGTCCGAATCGACGAGACCGATGGTCCTTGGCGCGTGTCCACAACCGTTCCGCCACCGCCAGGATGCGCGATTGAGCCGGAGACCGACGACGTTGAGGATCCGGACAGTACCGTTCAGACAACCGCCATCACGCACCCGGACGAGGTGCTCGCCGATACGCAGCGACTCAGCGCGGTGACAGATGCCGGGATGGTTCTCGGTCACGGGTCCCGCTCGGACGACATTTCTCCTCATGACACGGAGCGTGCTCCGGAGTCTGATCCACCGGAGGATGGCGACGACGAGGACTGAACGGCCCGACTGAGCCTGCGCCCGAGGCGCTATCGCGTCTTCGTAGGTGCCTTGGGGGCGGTGCGCTTGCCGGACTTGGGAGCCGCCTTGCCCTTTTTGGGCTTGGCGCCCTTATCGTCACCGCCGGCGGTCTTGGCGTTGTACATCTGCACGAGCCGATCGGTGAGATCGAGGTCAGAGCGGTAGTACGGCACTGACTCCTTGTTGAGGATCATGTCGTAGCCTTCTTTGTGAGATAGCTGCCGAACCAAGACCAGCATGTGCTTGACGATGGGGTACATCGCCTCGCTCTCTTGCTTCTGCATCTCGCGCCGGTAGGTCACGCTGGCCTGCTGCAGATCCATGGCTTGTTTCTCAAGTACCGCGTACTTCTTGCGCAGCAGCTGCTGCGAGGTCTTGCCCCCCTTAGCGAGCTTCTCCAGCTCGGCTCGGGCGCTCTTGTAGGCGCGTTCCTTCGCTTCGTATTCTGCTTGCCGGCTGTCGAACATTTGTTGAAGCTTGGCCTGTACGCGTAGGCCATCCTCGGTGTCAGCCACGGCGCGACGCAGGTCGATGACGGCAAATTTGTCCTTGGCCAACGCGTCTTGGGGCGCAGCGAACCACGTGGCGACAAGCACGAGAGCGGACATGGACCAATTCAGGATCGTCTTCATGTCGAATCGGATAACGACGCCGCCCGGGTCCGTCAAGCTTGCAGGGGCTACAGCTGTCGACCGAGGCGCTGAGCGGCGAGGGTGAGGACCCGCCGGACATCGACATTACGCTCGGTGAACGTGGCGCGGGAGGTGGAGTCCTTGATGAGAGCGACGGCCTTGGAGATGCGGCTGAAGGCTCGATCGAGGATCTCGTCGGCTCGTTTCTCGTCGCCGCGTGCGAGCAGGATTTCGACGTAGCATAGGTGGATCGCCTCATCCCACTCCTCTACGGCCGCGGACTCGAGCAGACCGAAGGACTTCTCAATGGCCGCGAGTGCCTCGTCGAGCTGCCTTCTGGTCAGCTGAACGACGGCGGTGGCGAAGTGCGTGACGGCTAGCAAGGAGGGGTTGGCGGCAGTTAGCGCCTCTGCTCGGGCTGCACAATCAGCGGCGGTCCTCAAATCCCCAGGGGCGCCACGCCAACTCAGCATGAGCGCTTGGTAGATCCGAGCGTTGACCCCGAGTCGAATGGCGGCGCACTCATCGGCCATGGCGGCTGCTTGCTCCTGCATTTCGATGCCCTCGTCGAGCATGCCTAGTCTCGCGAAGCACATTCCGAGGTTGTGGATGGCTGATGCCTCGAGGATGTGGAGTCGGAAGCTCCGGACGTCGGGAAGGGCGCGCTCGAGCAAGGCGCGAGCGTCGTCGAAACGCCCGAGGTAATTGAGAGCGGAGGCGGTGTTGATGCGGGCTCGGCTGGCGAGGTGCAGATCGCCCAGGCGATCGGCAGTGGCGATGAGGGCTTCTCCGGCGGAGACGGCCTCATCGGGGAGGCTGGCGTTCATGAGCGCGAAAACGTGGCTATCGAGCGCGCGCAAGCGGACCCCGTCGGGGGCTTGTGCGGCCGTCCGCACCGCTTCATTGGCCACGTCGAGGGCTTCGGCTCCCTTCCCCAGATCGGCGAGACCGCGCACCCGCGTCGACAACAGAATCGACTGGTGTTCGGCCTTGAGTTGAAAGGTCTCGCCTAGGGCCCATTGTAAGCGGGCATCCCCTTCGGCGGCTCGGCCAGACTGGATCAACGCGGCCGCGAGCAGGCGTTGGGCCTCGACCCATGTCGCGGAGCCTGGCGTCACGAGCGCGCCGGCTTGGTCGGCCGCCTCGCCGGCGGCGGCAAGTTCACCACGCCGATTCAGGACTTGGGCGCGGGTGAGTAAGAGAAGTGAGCGTTCCTCGCCGCCAGGGCTGCAGTCGAGCCCACGTTTTGATAGATCCAGGGCGTTGTCGAGATCGCCGAAGTTGTGAAGGGCCTGCCGCGCCGCTTGCGTGTAGAGCTTGGCGGCACGATTGCGCTCTTCTGCTGCATCGAAATGGCGTGCGACGAGACCGAGGTCGGTACAACCCTGGTCTTGCAACCATCGTGCGGCGGCGAGATGAAAACGCTTCCGATCGGCATCGAGCAGGGAGGCGTAGGCCGCGTCTCGGACGAGGGGTTGACGAAAGCTCCACTCGCTCTGGTCGGCCAGCCGGGAGGTCGATTGGGGCATAACGAGTTCTTTGCGCTCGGCGACTTGGAAGTCGTCATCGACGGGGCGGTTCAGCAATTGCGCGACGCCTCCGGGCCAGAAGCTGGGACCGAAGACGGACGCTGCCCGCACGACATCAGCCACTGGGCCTGGCAGGCGGTCCAGGCGTCGCTGGACGAGAGCTTCAACCTTGAGCGGCAGCTCGTGTCTACCGGCGGCTGTGCCCCGGATGAGCTCTTCCAAGATGAGCGGATTGCCGCCGGCGCGGCGGATGATCTTCGCCCGTCTTACCGGGCTGAGATTGGGCAGCGCAGTTGCGACGATGTGGTTGGCCGATGCGGCGGCCAGGGGCGGCAGCTCGAGGCGACATTGGCGTACGTTCTGCCAGAGCTGCGGCCGCCTCGTGTCGATGTCCGTGTTGCCGAAGGCGAAGACGATGAGACGCAAATCGGGGCAGGCGAGCACCCACCCGATGAGATCGAGCGTGAGATCGTCGCACATGTGGACGTCTTCCAACACGACCACTTGGGGAACGCGGCCGGCACGGGTGCGCAGGTACGCTTCGAGGGCCATGCGGATCCGTGATTGGAGCAACTCTTGGTCTGCGCGGGCGGCCCGCAGAGGTTCGTCGTCCGTATCAGGAAAGTGGACGCCAACGAGCTCGCCGATGAATGCAGCGAGAAAATGAAGGCTCCGTGGAAGCCGCGCGCGGACGAATTGCTTGACCAAACTCACCTGTTCGCCGTGGGCCGCGCCGTCCTGCACGCCCATTTGTGCGCGCAGGGCGCGGCCGAGGACCGAGCCGATCGAACTCTGGCTGTACATG
>JAPYTK010000276.1 GCA_029941785.1 Polyangiaceae bacterium
GTGTTGATGTAGTCGACCTTGGGATATTTCTCGGCCAAAAACGCGTTCCCGTCCGATTGGATCCGGCCCTGTTGGTTCCCCAGGGCCAGTCCGTAGCCGTCGTACAAGGCGTCGAGCACCTTCATCCCGTCCACGATTTTTCCGAACGGCGCGAAGCCCATGCCGTCGAGGCGGACGTTGTTGCCGTAGTTGACGAAGATTTGCGTGGTCCGCGAGTTGGGGAGGCCCGTCTTCGCGAAGGTGACCATCCCCCGCGTGTTCGACCCTTTGGGGGGGTCATCCTTGATCTGAGCTTTGCTCCACGCCGCGTTGACCTTCGGGTGGCCGTGGATCCCAAACTGCACCATGAAGTCTTTCTTGATTCGAAAGAAGGACACGTTGTCGAAGTAGCCGATCTTGATCAGGTTGTAGAAGCGATCGACCCCGGTTGGGCTCCAGTCGCGATGAGCCTCGATGACGAACTTGCCTTTGGTCGTGTCGAAAACCGCCTTGAAGGTCGCGGGGGCGGTGGCTGTGGCTGCTTCCGGCTTGAGAAGCGCGGCGGGGGGCGCGCCCGCGTTGACCGGGATCACCTTGGCCTTGGCTGGGGGTGGAAGCTCTGCCGGCGTGGAGTCACAGGCGGTCCCGAGGCTGGCGCTCAGAAGCAGCGGAAGGGCGTAACGTTTCAGAGGCATGATGCATGCTGCCATGCCACGATCCCGTCCCGAGGACCAGCGGTCAGGGCTTGGCGGACGTGGGTCCGGCTGGCTACCTGAATCAAAACTCGTTCGGATCGACGCAGCGTCCGCCGCTGCCCGGGACGCCTGCGGTAAAGCCGAAGGCATCCTCGAACGCATCGCAGGGATCCTCACCGACCACGGAGTAGAGCGTGGACCCCTTGCCGCACGCGAAGGTTCGCTGCGAGTTGCAGCCCGCGTAAGCTTGCATTTCGGTGCGGCAATCGTTCGTGTCCCGGTAGATGGCGCACTGCGATTTGCACGTCTGTTTTGGTGCGCTGTAGTTCGTGCCGGCTGGGCAGCCCTCGATCTGCTTGGGATAACTGTCGCAGTAGGCGTTGCACAGCGCGGCCATGTTCTCCGCGATGAGGTCCGAGTCGTCCCCACTGCAGGCGAGAGGGCCGAAGACCATCATCGCGATCCCCAGGGCCAAGGCCGTGACGCGGACGGGGCGATCGATGTCCATGAGCATGGGATATTCATACACGGCTTCGACCCGCGAAACGATAGACCTTGGCGGGTTTCGAGGCTGTCGTCCGTTTTCCCGGGGCGACTTCGATGACGCCGTCGCGCTGCATACGCATGAAGCGCCGGCGGAAATTGCCCGGGTCGTAGGCCGTTCCTTTGACGGCTTCATGCACCTCGCGCAATTCGGCGATGGTGAAGCTCGGGGGCACGAGCTCGAAGGCGATGTCGCTATCGTCGACCTTTCCCCGAATGCGGCTGAGGGATCGATCGACGATCGCCCCGTGATCAAAGGCGAGCCGCAGGTCCGGGAGTTCGTTCGCCACGGACCACCACTTGGCATCGTCTGCGTCACTACCCGCGCAGACCATCGGTACCAGATCGGAGGGGACCAGCGCGTAGTAGGCTACGGTGACGACTCGGCCCCGTGGGTCGCGACCTGTCTGACCGAAAGCGTAGAGCTGCTCGAGGAACAAGCGGCCCTTGGGCAGCCCGGTTTCTTCAGAGAGTTCCCGGTGGGCCGCCGCTTGCAAATCTTCGCCTTGGTCTTTCCCGTCGCTCACCTGCACGAACCCTCCGGGAAGCGCCCAGGTGTTCATGAACGGCTCGGCCCCCCGCTTGATCAACAAGATCTTCAGATCCGTGTCGATGACGGTCATCACCACGATGTCGACCGTCAGGGCGGGGCGGGGGTACGCGTATTCGTGCATCCGACAGAGGTATACGATCGTCTCAGCTCATCGTCATGTGAAGTACTGTCTCCCCCCGTGCGACGACGACTTGGCTGCCCCGGCGCGCGAGGGTTGTGGTCCCGTGGAGCGCCGCGTCTTCGATGATGCGACGCTTGGACTTACCTGGCCGGACCTGAAACAGCTCGATTCGATCGTTGTCCTTTCGGCAGACGCACACGCCCGCGGGCAGGCACACGAAATCGACGGTTGGGCTGTCGATATCACGTTCGATTTGCAGATCTTGCTCGCCGTCGCCGAGCCGATAGGTATATCGGTCGTAGCGGCCGTGGTCGTGGCTCACGGCCACGAGGACTCCGCGATCGTACTTGGCGTCCACCACGCGCAGGCCGTCGAGTTGGCGAAGGTGAAGCTGCCGAGCGCCTCGCTCCGCGCCGAGCAGCGAAGCGTAACAGCTGCCGAGCAGGCTCTGAAGGACCACGCCCGGAAAGAGCTTGCTCGCGTGGGGACGAATACGGGCTTGCAAGCGCGCCGCAGCGATCACGATCGGTCCGACGTCGTGCAGTTCGATCTCCAGCAGCCGATCGCCGGAGCGTAGATAAAGACGCCCCGCGTGGACAAGTAATTGCTCGCCACTGAGCGCGGTCTCGATCCGCGTTCTTGGCGTGAGGATCTCGAGCTGCAAACCCCCGTCTGCGCGCAACCAGGCGGCCACCGGCCTGAGCATTTTTGGCGTCAAGACCAGCTCCGCACCCGGCGAGGGCAGACTCGCTCGCCGCGTGCCGTCGAGATACGCCGAGGTCTTGGTGCGAAGGAGCAGCGAGGCCTCCTCGTCGTAGAGATGACGGACATCGCTGGCGGTGGTGCAAATCTCGTGAAGCTGTATTTCCCCGGCCCTCATAGGCCTCGCGACGGGGGGGCCTTGGATCACGGTGCCGTCGCACTCGACCGCGGGAGGAGCGAGGCGTTTTCCATCACGGAACACGGCCTCGAAAAAACCACGATAACTAGGGGGTAGATCGGACATGGCGCGGCAGCTTTTCGGGATCGTCACCTCGGGGCAAAACACACTGATCCCCGCCGCCATGCGTTTCTCGAGACCGAGCACGCTGGGGTGTTTGCCCTTGTAGGGGTGCACGCCGACCAGCCATTGAAAGGCCAACACCGCGAAGCTGAACCAGTCGCTGTTGGCGGTGAAACCGCGGCCTTCGACGAGGGGGTCGCGAACATTCGCCGCGATGGCGACCGCTGGAAAGCTGGCCGTCTGGTAACTGTCGGTGTCGATGGCGAAGACCTCATCGAGGGACGGGGGCAGGATGAAGTTCATCTCGTTCAGATCCACCACGAGCGCCCCCCCGGCGTGAACGCTCTCGACCCGCTGGCGTAGCGAATCGAGCAGTCCGAGGATCTGCCTTCGCGTGACGCCGTGTCGCTGACACAAGGCCGTGGAGTACAGTTGACCGAGCGAGAAGGCGTTCGGCAAAAACCGCATCGTGTAGCCCACCGCCCGTCGGCTCGCAGGGTCGAGCAGCAAGGTGTCGGGCGTGAGCACCTTGTCGTCCTCGATCTGGGCCAACTCAGCGAGCTTGCTGCTGCTCAGCGCACCGCGAGGGTCGTCGTAGATCTTGAAGGCCACGTCGCCGCGCGCGTACACCGAACCTTGGCCTCCGCGCGCGACGAATTCGCTCTGCTCGAGCCGGGTGGGGCCCACTCCTCGAATGAATACCTGCATCGTTCGGCCTCCTCAGAAGGTGAGCGAGATGCTGCCCCCGCCACTTCCGAGCGCCCGGGAGGTCGCGTAGATCGAGCGGCTCACGAAGTCGGCCAAGCCAGCGAGCGTCTCTTCCGTTGCTTGACCCAGTTCGATGTAGTGATCGAAGCCGGCGCTCTTTTTCAGATCACTCAGGTACTGGCTCACCGCGGGATCCGATACCCCGACGCCGACGAGAATCGTCGTGAGGCCGCTGAGCGATTCGTTGGCGATCGTGGCCGCGATTTCCTTCTTGAGCCTATCGGAGGTGCTCCGTGAGGTGTTGTCCATGCCGTCGGTGATCACGAAGGCGATGGCGTTGACGTCGTAGCCGTGCGTGGTGAGCGTGTCGCCGTAGCTCCGCGTCGCCTCGATGGCATTCTCTGCGGCGTCGTACAGCGCGGTCGCCCCGCCCCTTCCCAAGCAGCCGCTGTACGCGTCGCTCGCGCATGAACTCAGAGGCTTGAAGCCGTGAACTTCGCGCACCTCGTTGTCGAAGGTCGTGACCCGCAGCAACAGATTGTCGGCCCGTGGGCTGTGTCTGCAAGCGCGAGCGACGTGGGCGATGCACTTCTCGATATCTTTGGCAAAGGCGTGGACGCTGCCGCTGTCGTCGGCGCTGATCGTGACCAAGGTGTACTCGCTGGAATCGAGTTGTTCGATCCGGGTCGCGGAGAAACCGTAGTGATTGGTGTGGAGTTTTATGCTTTTCATGTTTTTTATTCCTTTCGTCGTTTACGCGGCTGCGACAACTTCCTTTGTCGTCGCGGTCCGCATTCCCTTGCCGAGGAGTTCGCGGACGAAGTCCTCGCCGTAGTGCTCGAATCCAGCGACGTTGCTCGATGCGTCGGTGAGCAGGACCAGCTTGCGGATGTAGCTCGGGTCGGCGAACTTGTTGGCGATGTCCCGAACGGTATTCGCGAGGCAGTGGGACAAGGCTTCGCCAGCGAGCCAGATTTCATCGGCGCTCTCGAGGGTTTCGATCAAGTGCGTGTTGATCTGCGTCGTGGGGTCGCTCGGGTCGGGGACTTCCGCCTGCACAGCCGAGAAGTGCTCTGTCCACGGGTTGCTACCTTTGGTGACGAAGTCGGCCGTGGCGAAGCGCTCCTCCCAGGCGTGGATCGACGTGGCGAGGTTGGGCCAAACGTTGTGCCCGCCGTCGCCGATCAAGCAGTGGTATGGCCAGATGACGTGGGGATAGCGGCCCGCCGCTTCGAGCTCCTCGAGGTAGAGCTTCGTTCGCGCGAAGCCACTGGGTCGGGTCGTCGTGTAACGTCCCGACTGCAGATCGTCGGCGCTGATCACGGTGAAGGGATCGGGGTGCTTGCCCGCGGAATCCTTGAACCAGATGGGGTGGGAAATGTCGACCTTGCGGTGACTGTCGAGCGTGACGTGAATGTCCGACAAGCGGTGTCGCATCGTGTCGATGAGCTTGGCGAGTCGGCTCATGTCTTTTTCGGCGCCAGGGACGTAAAGTGAACCGTTCGGATCGCAGAAGTCGTTCTGCGGATCGATGACGAGTAGGTGAATTTTTCGGGACGTTGAGCGGGACATAGAACCTCCTAATAAAGTGGTAAAGCACTATAAAAAGTACTTATGACTCTATTATAGGAACGAACAGCCGTTTGGCAAGCCCAAGGCCGAATTTTGTCGATCCTCCGCCGCTCAGCGAATCATGGATGCGCAGTACTCAGACAGCTCGATTTGGCGCGGGGGATCGTAAAAACTTCTTGTTAATTCACGACGTTTTGCCCAGAAGCGGCCGGTCAGCCCATCGACATCCGGACTCGAGGCGAGCCACAGGGCGGTGTCGCCGCCTGCTTGTGCCGATCGACCAAAGGCCTGAAACGCCACCCGCACCGCCTTGCCCCACAGGCCCGTCTGGTGCCGCGCGATCCCGGTCGCTACCGGACCCGGATGGGCCACGTTCACGGTCACGCCATCACTCTTCAGTTTCTCGGCTCGCACCCAGGACAGCATGCGGTTGGCTTGCTTGCTCTGTTCGTAGGCTGCGATCCCTCCAAACCGTCGTTTCTCGAACTGCAGATCGTCGAGTCGGAGTTGGCCGGCCTTCGTCGATGCGACGTTGACGATCCGTGACGGGGCGCAGTCGCGCAGGCGTTGCTCGAGCAGATCGGTCAACAGGTAGTAGGCCATGACGTTGGTCGCCCACGTCATCTCGATGCCATCGGCCGAGAGTTGGCGCTCCGCGGGGTAGATCCCGGCGTTGTTGACCAGCACATGAAGGGCGTCGAATTCACTGAGGAAGTCCGTTGCGAAGCTGCGGATCGAGGCCTGTTCGCTGAGATCGACGAGCTTCAAATGGAGTCGATCCGAGCCCGTCTCGTTCTTCAGCTCATCGAGGGCAGCTCGCCCACGGCTTTCACTTCGGCATGCCATCACGACGGTGGCGCCATAGCTTGCGAGGCCGCGGGCGACGGCCTTGCCGATCCCACTGTTGGCCCCGGTGACGATACACGTACGCCCGCTCAGGTCGATGCTCTCTTTGCTCACAATCATTCGTATACCGCGGCATCGTCATCACTTCAGCATGATGTCGTCGCGATTCGGTCACACTCGTGCGCTGCACCTTGCGCAGGGGCTCCGCCGTCATTAGCTTTGCCCCATGGCCAAGGTGGGAAATCTCGATTTTCGAGCGTATGTGGACGCCAAAGAGGCGCAGACCAATCAGGACAACACGGTGGAGCGGGCCTACGCCTACGTCTCCGATCGGCACACCCGCGCGACCTTCGACAAGATCAAGCCCGTCGAGCTGGCGGTCTCCTCGGCCGTGAGGCTGATGCGCCAGGTCGGTCGCAGCGAACTGCTGGGTACGGCGGTGAAGGTGGGCCCTCAGCAGTTTCCCCGGGTGCACGAGATCGCGACCCATTGTGCCGATACCCTGGGCATTGCTC
>JAPYTK010000277.1 GCA_029941785.1 Polyangiaceae bacterium
TTCCCACACGTTGCCGAGCATCTGCCGGCAGCCAAAGGCGCTGTCGCCGGCGGGGTGGGCGGCGACATCGACGCAGCCCATCGACATCAAATCCATGTTGACGAGTTCGGAGCCAGGGGGGGGACCTCCCCAGGGGTACCGTCTCTTCGCGCCTCTGAGGATGCGGCCTTCAGCGTCGGGTTCGGCGGCGGCGGCGACTTCCCACTGTAGCTCGGTGGGCAAACGCCGATCGGCCCAGCGGCAGTAGGCCCGCGCCTCGTGCCAGCACACGTGGATCACGGGGCGATGCGGTTCGAGCGGCACCCAGGCATCGAAATTCCGTCGCTGCCATGTGGACTTCGCCGGCTCCCGCCGCCAGTACAGGGGACGTTCGGCGCCGACGGAGTCTCGCCACTGCCAGCCCGGCTCATCCCAAAATCGTCGCGTACCGTAGCCGCCATCGTCGACGAAGGCGGCGAATTGCGATTGGGTCACCGGGGCGCGAGCGATGGCGAAGGGCTGGACCTGTACTTCATGCGCCCACTGCTCGTTGTCGAGCACAAAGTGGTCATCCTCGGCCTCCGCGCCTAGGCGATAATGCCCCCCAGCGATGCGGACGTCACCGTCCAAGGATCCTGCCTCTGCCCCCTTCGATTGCGGCAAGGAAAGACGCGGCTCGGTAAAGCCCATCGTCTGTCGCGTGTAGGTGAGGGCTTCGGTGTGCATGTCCTCGTGGATCACGCTGAGAAATTGTCGGTACCAGAGTGCGCGAGTTTCAGCTGAGCTTGCCACGGTCGCGATCAAGGCATCCCTCACTTGTTCGAGGTAGCGCACAATCACATCTCGTGGCGGAAGCGGCAGATCCCAACGCACTTCGTGTTCGATCTCGATCGAGTCGAAAAGACTGTCGGCGTCGGCGATGAGGGAGGGGCGGTTGTCGAGATGCCGCAAGGTGAAGAGTTCTTGGAAGTACGCCACATGCCCCACCTCCCAGTCGAGAGGATTGACGATGGGAATTGGCGCGACGCGCAACTGTTCGTCGCTGAGGTCAGCGATGAGTTGTAGGGTCGTGCTCCTCGCGTCAGCGATCCATTCCTTCAGGACTTCCGGATCGGGCTGTCGGGCCATGGGTCTCGTTTACTGCCGTGGCCGGGGTGATTCGAGAGAAATGTCGATGCGGCACCTTTCGGCCCTTTTTTGGACCGGGTGAGAATGGACGCACTGGCCCCGCCATCTCGCTTGCAGTACGGCTGTCGACAAGCTCGTGCATATTCTTGTGATCACTCATGCCTTATCCGGGCCTTGGACCGGGAACCGCACCACGGCTGCGCGTTGGGTGAGCCTGCTCACCGAACTCGGGCACCAGGTCGATCTGGCAGAGTCGTACGACGGTCAGGCGACGGATCTCATGGTGGCCCTTCACGCCCGCCGGAGTCACCCGTCCATCCTTCGTTACCGTCAAGAACGGCCGAAAGCAGCCTTGGTTGTCGCGCTCACGGGGACGGATGTGTATCGGGACATCGACTCCGATGAGGATGCGCGCGCCTCTGTCGATGCGGCGACCCGGCTCGTTGTACTGCAGCCTATGGCGATCGACCGCTTGCCCGCCCACGTGCGCCATCGTGCTCGAACGATTTACCAGTCGATCGGCGAGTGCCTGCCGCAGCTGCAGAAGAGCCCGACCGCGCGCGAAGATGAGTTTTTTGACGTCTGCGTTCTGGCTCATTTGAGGGAGGTCAAGGACCCCTTTCGGCCCGCTGAGGCCGTTCGCCTGCTGCCTCCGAGTTCTCGGATCCGCATATTGCATGCGGGGGCTGCACTTTCCGAGGCGATGGGGCAGCGCGCCGAGCGGGAGAGCCGCGAAAACCCTCGTTACAGATGGCTTGGCGAACTGCCGCCGGACGAAGCGCGGGCCCTGATCGCGAACAGTCGTGCCCTGATCCTCTGTTCGGTGTTGGAAGGTGGGGCCAATGTCGTGACGGAGGCAATCGCGGCGAGGACACCCGTGATCTGTAGCCGCGTGGCGGGCTCGATGGGGCTATTGGGCGCACACTACGGGGGGTTCTTTGAAGTGGGCGACACCGAAGAGGCCGCCCGACTGCTTGGTCGACTAGAGAACGATGCGGATTACTTCGCAACATTGACCGAACACGTCGCGGGATTGCAGCCCATGGTGAGCCGAGAGCGGGAACGGGAGGCCTGGCGAAGGCTCCTCGACGAGGCGATGGCGGATCAAGCCGTGCAGGAGGCGACCGTTTCGGGCGCCGTTCGAGGCGAGTCCCGGTTTCAGTTGCAGGAGGGGAGTGCGGAGATGGCCCGCGACACCTTCGCTCAAGAGGTTCGAGAAGGCTTGGCGGCCTCACCGAAACGCTTGGCGTGTCGCTATTTTTACGACGCCGCGGGTTCGCAGCTGTTTGAAGAGATCTGCGCCCTGCCTGAATATTATGTGACCCGGGCCGAGCGGGAAATCTTGGCTGAACGGGCCGAGGATATCATCGCCCCGTTCGACACCGCCATCGATTTGGTCGAGCTTGGCAGCGGTAGCGCGTCCAAGACCCGTATGCTCGTCGAGGCTTTGCTCCGACGTCATGGATGCTTGCGCTACGTGCCGATCGATATTTCCCGCGCGGCGCTGGAGCGGAGCGCGAACGAACTGCTTCGGGACTACGCCGGACTCACCGTGAGCGGCATCGTTGCTGAATATGGCGCTGGCCTTCGTTGGTTACAGCGCAGTCACGAGGCATCGCGGCTCATCTTGTGGTTGGGTTCGAACATCGGCAACCTTCACCGCAAGGATGCGACGCAGTTCGTCAGACAAATCAGCGAGACGATGCGCCCCGTGGATCGCTTGCTCCTGGGTATCGATCGCCGCAAGCCCCGTGCGATCCTCGAGGCGGCCTACGACGACCGGCAAGGGGTCACGGCCCGGTTCAACTTCAACGTTCTCACCCGCGTCAATCGCGAACTAGGCGGGCGCTTCGACCTGGAGCGATTCGCTCACCGAGCGGTGTTCAACGAAGCGCAGGGGCGGGTGGAGATGCACCTCGTGAGCGAGCAGTCGCAGGATGTCGCCATCGATGCTCTTGAGACCTCGGTGGGTTTTCGCGCGGGCGAAACCGTGCACACCGAGAACTCGTACAAGTACTCCTGGCCGGAAATCGAACAGCTCGCATCTGAGGCCGGGTGCCGTATTTTGGCGCACTACCAGGATTTGAGATCCCAGTTCAGCAGCGTACTTCTCGCCCGGCTCGAGTGACAAAACGCTTGGGTTTTGCCTCGGCGTGGGGGCAGGGACACGTGGGCGCAAACCTGCTATCGTCGTCCGGTCATGGGCCCAACCCGACCTCGGATTTTGGTATTGTTTCCCAGCCATTGGGACCGGCGGCACCTGGGTCGCCGGAGCATCCAAGAGCGGTACGAGGTCGTCTTTTACGACAGAACGCTGTGGACGTTTCCTGTTGGCTTCTTTCGCGCACTGACTTTCGATCCGGTGGCCTACATCGACAAGGTGGCTCGGCATGCGGCTGATGGAGGCTTCGATGGAATTCTCTCGACGGACGAGTACGTTGGCTGTGCTGTAGCCGCGGCGGTGGCTCAACGACTCGGGTGGCCAACCATCGATCCGGCGACCGTGGTGGGCATGCAACACAAGTACACTTCGCGACTCTTGCAGCAAGAGTGCGTGCCCGAGGTGGTGCCGGATTTTCAGCACATGCCGGTGCCCCCCCCGCCCGAGAGTGAATTGAGCTTAACATTCCCATTTTTTGTGAAGCCGGTCCGCGGGAGCTTTTCCATCTTTGCCGCCAAGGTGGGCAGTTACCAGGAACTTCGACGGCACCTCGACATCGACGTCTTTTGGCGTGCCGGTTTGAGAAACATGTTGCGCCCCCCCGCCAGGTTGTTACGGCACTTCACCTCCGATGCGACCGACGTTGGTGGTTTCATCGCCGAGGCGACGCTCGACGGGGTGCAGCTATGCATCGACGGCTGTGTTCACGACGGCGAAGTGCACCTGATGGGAGTCGTGGACGCGGTCATGTTTCCGGGAACGATTGCGTTTGAGCGCTTTCAATACCCGTCTCGCTTGCCCCCGGATGTGCAGACGAGAATCGCGGCCGTCGTGAGACGGCTGGTCGAGGGCTTGCGAATTTTACATGGGCAATTCAATGCGGAACTCGTCTACGACGCGGCCCGGGACAGCATCGGATTGATCGAAATCCATCCGCGAATGTCCTATCAATTTGCAGATCTGTATGCGGACGTCGATGGTGTCGACATTTACGATCAGTTGTTGAGTCTGACGGTGGGCGAGCGACCGAATCTCGGGGCCGTCGGGGGAGCGTATCGTCATTCAGCGAGTTTGGTGATCCGCAAGTTTGGCGGTAGTCGCATCACGACCTTGCCAGACGAGGGCGATCTCAGCGCCTTTCGTGATCGTTACCCGAACGCACGGGTCGAGATCTACGCCAAGAAGGGGAGCATGAATCCCGAAATGCGGGCCATGGGGAGTTACCGCTGCGCACTTGTCAATGTGGCGGCCAACAGTGCGGGCGAAATCTCCACGATTCGGGCGGACGTTGAATCCTTGTTGGCTTTTGAAGTAGCGTAAGTACACCGATGCGGTTTCGTCATCCCGGGTAGCGGCCGGAGGCGAGATACCCCATGCCGAACTGGGTGGAGCTTAGGTCGAGCTTGGGGATGTGCTTCGCGAGCAGGCTCCACGGTTGGTCCAGACCTTCCAGGGTCGTGGCATAGGGTCTGGCTTTTGCCCGGGCATAGATGTTCAGCGGGGCGAGCCACCACGGGAAGAGCTTCAGGCCGGCGACGGCTATTCGCGCCTGGGGCTTGGCGTGTTCGAAGATCTTGTTCAGTCCGGCTTCCGATCGCATCACGTCATGGGTGTAAAAACACAGAATGGCATCGATCGAGTGGATCAGGCTGGCCTCCTCGATGGTCGATTCGATGAGCGTGACGTTCTTCCAGCCCGCGGACTCCACCTTGTTCCGTGCGTGGCTCATCATCTCGGGACACAGTTCGACGGCGATCAGATGTCCGGTCGGTCCGATACGGTCTTGGATCAGGGCGAAGCTCATCCCCGTGCCGCTCGCGACGTCGAGCACGGTGTCACCGTGCTGGAGCCGCAGAGCCTTTACCGCGTCGATCCGTAAAGGTTGAGTGCGCCTGCAGCTGGCATCGTAACCGTCCGCGTGGTCACGATAACTCTGTAGGGCACGCTGAGGATCGGGCTTCATTCTTTTCGACCCTAGTCGTGCTAGTTCTCGGACCGAACGTCAAAGCGTGCTCTCTGCCATGTCTGCATCCCAGCCCACACCCGTCGCGACGAGGAGTGCGAGGATCCAACTCATTGTGATGGTGTTGGCGATCCTGCTGACGGGCGTGTGGGCCATGGACCAACTCACCACCGTTGAGGCAGGCGAACTCCTGCCTGCACGCGAGCCCAGTTCCCCGACGGAGACAACAGGTCCTGAGCACTACCACCCGGGCCGAGCACGGATGTTTGTGTTCATCGTCGACTCTTTGCGTGACAAGACCGCCACGGATCCCGACATGATGCCGTACTTGAGCGGCATGCGTCAGCGCAGTTTGCACGCCGTGGTGACGAGCAGCCGTGACGCGGTCACCGTGTCGGCCATTCGTGAGATGTTTACCGGGCGCGCGCGCTTCCAGGCTTTTGGCTTTCTCCGTGATTTCGTCACCAGCCCCGAGAGCGTCGAGTCCTTGTTCACGCAGCTTCACGCCGCCAAGGTGCCCGTTGCGATCTATCCGCCCTTCGCCTTTGCGCAGTTCGCGCACTACATCCCCAATCGGGATTTTGATGGCCGAGGCGATGATCGCGATCAAGCACAACAGAATCGGTGGGTCCGCGAGGCGATGGAGTCCTTTCGAGACGGAAAGGTAGATTTTGCTGTAGGCCACGTGGTGTACAGCGATCGTGTGGCTCACGACGGAGGAGTGCACAGCGAAGCCTATCGCGCGGCGTTTCGTAGCGTCGATCAAGTGATCGCCGAACTGGACCAGAAGATCGCACCGGAGGACACGCTGGTTGTGACGGGAGACCATGGGCACACCGACTCGGGTAGGCATTCGCTGGGTCTCGACGTGCCCAGTTTCACCGTGTACCGGGGGCCTGGCTTTCGACCGGGATTCTCGCTCGGGACGATCCCGATCGCTGAACATCGGTGGTTGATGAGTTGGGGGATGAAGCTCCCTCTCGGAGGGGGATACGCTTCCAGTCGTCATCCAGAGGGCTTAATCTCCGGCGAGCGAACACGGCCTGCTTCGTTTTCGGAGGCGGCTTCAACACCCAAGCGCAGCGGGTCCAGGTCCAGCTTGTGGCACGTCGTCTTGACGACCGTGTGGCTCAACGTGGGCGTGCTCGCGACGTTGTGGTTGGGTCTGTTATGGCAAGTGTGGCTCAAGCCTCGCCGGGTGAAGGTCGGATTTTGGTTGGCGATCGTATGTTCGCTTGGCATCGCGGTTTCTCCGTGGTCGGGCGTCCTCGCTCTGC
>JAPYTK010000278.1 GCA_029941785.1 Polyangiaceae bacterium
GATGCGGGCGGCCTGCGGCGTAGTGCAAGGCGCGATCGCGGAGATCCAGGGCATGCTCTCCTTGCCGAGCGGCTATCACCGCGATCTGCAGTTGACCAAAGCGCCCCTGTTCCGCGGGATCGACGAGACGCTCGCCACGACCGCGCTGGTGCCGCTGCTTACCAGCGGGATGCAATTCGACAAGGACCGCATGCGATCGGCGATCACCCCGGGTTGCTTCGCGACCGACAAGGCGGTGGAGCTCACGGCGGGCGGGATGCCGTTTCGCGATGCGTATCGCAAGGTGGCGAGCGAGCTCGACGGGCTCGCAGAAGGCGACGCGGACGCAAGCCTGGCTGCGCGAATCTCACCGGGAGGCCCCGGAGCGCTCGACCTCGCGGCGCTGCGCCAACGTCTGAATTCCTAGATACTTACAAAGTTGCGCAAGTATGCAAGTATAGCAAAACTCGACGCAACGGGTGAAATCGCGGTACTGCTCGTCGGTCATGGCCGATCAAAGCACCAAGAGCGATCTCATCTACAACATCGACGACATCCCGCCCCTGGGCGAGAGCATCGGACTGGGGTTTCAGCACTACCTGACGATGTTTGGATCGACGGTGGCGATCCCGCTGATCTTGTCCAAGCCGCTCGGAATCGAGAACGACCCGGTCAAGCTGGGATGGTTGATCGGCACGATGTTCTTCATCAGCGGGATCACGACGCTGCTGCAGACCACGCTCGGCAACCGCTTGCCCATCATTCAGGGTGGGACGTTTTCGTTCCTGGGGCCCGCCTTCGCGATCTGCGGCATGGCCATGTTGAAAAACGAAGGGTTCGAGGTGCGGATGCAGCACCTCCAGGGCGCGATCATCATCGGCGCCGTCGTCGAAATTGCGCTCGGCTACGGAAAGGTCATCGGCAAGCTTCTGCGCTTCATCGGCCCGATCACCATCGCGCCGACCATCGCGCTCATCGGTCTCGCGCTATTCAAGTTTGGTGCACCGGTCGCCGGCACACATTGGGGGATCGGCGGTCTGACGATCTTCCTGATCATTCTGTTTAGCCAATACCTGCGGCGAACGGCGCGCATCTTCGAGATGTACCCCATCCTGCTCGCGATCCTGGTCGCCTGGGGCGTGGCGGCGCTGCTCACCTACACGGGCACATTCGGACCGGGACATCCGGCCCACGTATCGACCGACAAGGTCGGTCAGGCGCCGTGGTTCCGCGTTCCCATGCCGTTTCAATGGGGCATGCCGAAGTTTGGCGTCGCCGCCGCGGTCGGGATGTTCGCCGGTTATCTGGCCTCGATGGTCGAGTCGATCGGTGATTACTTCGCTTGCGCCCGCCTCGCCGGGGCCCCTCCGCCCGACGAGAAAATGATCAACAAGGGGATCGGCATGGAGGGCGTAGGCTGCCTCATCGCGGGGATCTTCGGCACCGGCAACGGCACGACCTCCTACAGCGAGAACATCGGCGCCATCGGCCTGACCCGGGTCGGCAGCCGCCGTGTCGTGCAAATGGGCGCGCTGCTCATGATCGGCCTCGGCATCATCGGAAAGTTCGGAGCCCTCTTCACGACGATCCCGCAACCCATCGTCGGCGGGATGTACTGCGCGATGTTCGGCATGATCGCCGCGGTCGGCTTGAGCAACCTGCAGTTCGTCGATCTGAACTCCGCGAGAAACCTCTTCATCATCGGCTTCGCCTTCTTCATGGGCTTGAGCCTGCCGGAGTACTTCTCCAGCGACGCGAACCTCATCAAATTCGACCCCCAGTGGCTCGCGGACATCCTCAATACGATTTTCAAGAGCGGCATGGCTGTGGGCGCGCTGATCGCGGCGGTGCTCGACAACACCATCCCGGGCACGGACGACGAGCGCGGCCTGACGGCGTTCAGACAGTCGCACAAATAGGCCTGGTGACGCGCTGGCGCGGCCGGTTTTCTTCCTACCGCAAACCGGGCGCATCTTCCCCCGACCTAAGACTTGGACCTTTACACGCCCCCCCTTCTAGGGCAGCTTCCTGCCGCCCTGCATCAGCGGGGCAACCCATCACTCGCGCGGCTCCTAAGCACAGGTTGCCCCGCGCCCATCGCACGCCACGTCGTGCCAGAGGAAAACCACCCTATGAATCTCCACAAGAAAATCGCCGCACCGGCCCTGCTGTTCGGCTTGGCATCGCCCCTACTTCTCAACTGCGGCATGCTAGGAGCCATTCCGGGCGCCGACTGCCCCGCTCTGAAAGACGGCAATTTCTCCGCCCTGAAAATCAAAGGTGGCGCCGAGGTTGAAGGTCAGCTCAAGGGCTTCCTCGAAGGCGTGTACAAATTCGATCAGCTCGCGCTGAATATGGAGACGGACCTCATCGCAGTCTGTAGCGAACTGGGCACCGCGGCTGGAATGGATGAGGCCGCGCTCGCAGCCAAGCCCAACGGTGGCGAGGGCGCGAAAAAAGTGTGCGCCGACGTCGCCGCCAAGATCGACGCGACCTTGAAGGCCGCCGCCGATACCAAGATCACGGTCGAGATCGGCGAGCCCACTTGTTACGCCGACGTCAACGTGGCGCTCGACTGCCTCAAGGGCTGCAGCGCATCGATCGACCCGGGCCAGCTCAGCGCAAGCTGCAGCGGCGAGATGAGCTGCACCGTGGACGCCGGCGCGGACTGCAACGGCAGCTGTGCGGGCAACTGCGAAGGCAAGTGCGACGGCACGGACGCCACCGGAAGCTGCGCCGGGACCTGCGAAGGCAAGTGCGACACGAACTGTCGCATGAAGGCCGAAGGCGACTGCAGCGGCAAGGCGCAGTGCCAAGGCAGCTTCACGCCCCCCACCGCCGACATCGGCTGCTTCGCGCAGTGCGGCGGTGCCATCGCAGGAAGTGTGAGCTGTGACCCCCCCACTGTCGACGTGAAGATCGACGGCTCCGCCGAGGACCTCAAGGATCTCGTTGCCGGCATCAAGAGCGCGATTCCGAAGATCATCGTCATCGGGAAAGGTACCGCCAAGGCGGCCATCTCGGCCGGGGAGAGCTTGGCAACCCAAGCCACGGCGCTCGGAAGTGTCGCGACGAAGGGTGGTCTGCAGGCCGTCGGCTGTATCGGCATGGCCGGCAAGGCCGTCGCCGCAGCGAGCGGTGCCATCAGCGTCAACATCGAGGCCAGCGTGAAGGTGAGCGGCTCGGTCACCGGCTCAGCTGGTGGCGAAGGCGGCTGATTGTCGTCACGCTCCAAGTGAGCCGAAGCTCACACCTCAACAGACAGCGGCGGCCGACTTGCGGTGCGTCGCTGTCTGTCCGTTTGTCTACCCAAAGACCGGATGCGTCACCCCTGATCCAGCAAGCGCTGCAAGACGACCCCCGAGGTGCTACCGTCGGCCCATGACCGCCATCTTGGTCGTCGAAGACGAGCCTGCCATTGCAGAGTCCCTCGCCTATTCACTGTCCCGTGAAGGCTACTCAGTGAACACGGCCGGTAGTCTTGCCGAAGCCGAGCCGAAGGTGAGCGAGGCTTCGCTCATTATCTTGGACTTGATGTTGCCGGACGGCAGCGGTTTCGATCTGCTGGCTCGACTTCAGCGCAGCTCCGCGCCGCCCGCGGTCATCATCCTGAGCAGCCGGGACCAAGAGGCGGATCGCGTGGCGGGGCTCGAGACGGGCGCAGACGACTACATCACCAAGCCTTTTTCGCCTCGCGAGGTCGTCGCACGCGTGCGGGCCGTCCTTCGCCGCACGAACACCCGGACCAAGCCCGCGGCGACGACGCTTGCCCTCCAAGCGGACGCAGACACGCGCCGCGCCTCGGTCGACGGCACGGCCCTGGAGCTCACTCGGGTCGAGTTTGACCTGCTCAATTGCTTGCTCAGCGTCGCGGGCCGCGTCTTCACGCGAAGCCAGCTCATCGAGACCATCTGGGGAGACAACTTTGCCATCACGGACCGCACCGTCGACTCGCACGTCAAGGCCTTGCGCCGCAAATTGAGCGACGCCGGCGGCGACCCTGGCCTCATCGAGACCGTTCGCGGTGTGGGCTATCGCGTGAGCGAACAAGTCGAGCACGCCGGTGCGTCCGACGAGGCCAACACATGACCCAAATGATCGTGGTGGCCGCTGCCGCGATCGGCATGATCGTGTTCGTGGCCTTCATCGCGGCGCGGCTCGTGCGAGCCCGCACCGCGGGCATGTCGATTCGGATGCAGATCTTCCTCGCGCTCGCGCTCATCGTGGGAGCCTTTTCCTTCGGGCTGGGCTTGATGGTGCTCGACCGTATCAAGGCCCGCGCAGACTTGATCGGATCGCAGTCGGCACAAGGCGAAGCGCGCGTGGTCGCCGCCCTGGTCGCAGCAGATATCGAGAGCCGGGGGGCAAATCTCCGCGACGTCGCACGAAAACTCACCACCGAACGGGGCGTCGCAGGCCTCAACCTCGCGCTCTTCGACGCGAGCGGCGCCAAAGTTCTCGACCGAGGGACGTCCCCCGACGAGGACGGAACCGTTGCCGCGAGCGCACCGATCATCGTGCGCGGCCAGACCATTGGACGCGCGCGCGTGGTCAAACCCACGCTCGTGATCGAGCGGACCCTCGCCGATTTTGCACCCACCGTGTTGGTCATCAGTTTGCTCCTCGGCGCAGTAGCCGCTGGCGCCGCCGCGCTCATCGGGGGCACGATCGCCACGCCGATCGAATCACTGACCCGGTTTGCCGAGCGCGTCAGCGAGGGAGATCGAAGAGCCCCTCCCCCGCTGGGTCACGGGCGCGAGGTCGCACGACTGTCCCGAGCCCTCGACTCGATGAGACGCGAGCTACAGGGTCGGCCCTTCGTCGAAACGTTTGCGGCCGACCTCTCGCACGAACTGAAGAACCCCGTCGCCGCGATCCGCGCCAGCTCGGAGGTCCTTCGTGACGGCGCCGCCGCCGAGCCGGAACAAGCCGCCCACTTCCTCGGTCGTATTCTGGAAGCCACCGGGCGGATCGAGGCGCTCCTCGGCGATCTGCTCAGTTTGGCCCGACTCGAAGCGCGCGGCGTAGAACATGCCCAGTCGATCGATCTGCACGACTGCGCGCAGGAAGCAGCCCGCGCCTCCCGTGACCTTGGGGTGGCAATCCTCGTCGAATCCGATGGCTCGAGCGCGATCCGAGGTGATGCCGATTCGCTCGCACGCGCCATCGAGAACCTCATCGACAATGCCCGCCTCCACGGCGATGGGAAGATCAGCGTGCAGATCGCGCGGCGGGTCCGAGAAAGCCAAGAGGAGGTCGTCTGCCGAGTGATCAATGAGGGCAGCGTCGCGCGCGGCGTGCGAAAACGGATCTTCCGGCGCTTCGTGACCACGCGAAAGGATCGCGGGGGCACAGGACTCGGCCTCGCCATCGTACGGGCGGTCGCTGAAGCCCACGGAGGGCGAGCCACCTGCAGCGACTTTGGACCGCCAGAGGTCGTTTTCGAGCTCAGCTTCCCCGCGAGTTAGCTCGAATATGGGTGAGAGAATCGCTCTAAGTGCCTGAAAGACCGGCTCTCGGAGTGCTCTCCACGAAATCTTCACAAAGAGACCACGCGGTCTACGCGTCAAATCACGTCGGTAGAGATTAGGTTCCTGATGTCATGAGCTGCAAACCTGAGCACATCGCGATCATCATGGACGGCAACGGGCGTTGGGCCGCAGCCCACGGTGAGCCGCGGGCCGTCGGACACCGCACCGGAGTGAAGACCGCGACGAAGACCTTCATCGCCTGCCATGACCGCGGGATTGCACACCTCACGCTGTACGCCTTCAGTTTTGCCAATTGGCGACGTCCGCAAGAGGAGATCGACCTGCTCATGGCGTTGTGCCAACAGTTCGTCGAGGACAACCAGGCCCAGTTCATCGAGCGCTCGGTTCGGCTTCAGGTCATCGGCGATCTCGAAGAACTACCGACCGCAACCCGACGCGCGATCGAAGCGGGCGTCGACGCGACGAAGAATGGCGAATCCATGACGCTGACCCTCGCGCTCGGCTACGGCGGCCGCAACGACTTGGTTGGGGCCGTGCGTGCCATCGCGGCCCGCGCCCAAGCCGGACTGCTCTTGCCGGAGGAGATCGACGAGACCAGCCTACGGAGCTTCTTGACGACCGATGCGCTGCCCGACCCGGATTTGGTGATCCGCACCGGCGGCGAAAAGCGTCTCAGCGACTTCTTGATCTTCGAGAGTGCCTACGCCGAGTTGTTCTTTGCCGAGCTCATGTGGCCGGCATTCGACGAGACCGTGCTCGATGAAGCCATCGCCGCCTACGAGCGCCGCGAGCGTCGTTACGGACGGACCGGCGCGCAGGTGGCAGCGAGCGCCTAAAACAACGCGGCACGTCCAGAATCTCTACCGCATCGAGGGGCTCTTCGGTGTACTCGCGGTAGCGATACGTGACGTCGTTCTCTGCGAGCAAGGCGACCGCCTTGCGACAGGTGCTTCAGGTTCTCTTGCAGATCAACTCCAACATGATGGCCGTGTCTTGCCACAAGCAGGCGGCGCCCA
>JAPYTK010000279.1 GCA_029941785.1 Polyangiaceae bacterium
CCGAGAGGGCGATGTGCTCGGGGGACACGAAGCGTTCGCGGGGAACGACCTCGAGCGCCCGAAGCAACTCCGGCGTGCCGCTGATCCCGCTCTCGATGACCCGCCGACGCTCGGCTCGCGCCATTTCGGCCAGCTCGGCGTCATCCGCCACACCAAAGCGGCGACTCTCCTCGGGCGCGACCAAGCCGCGCCACAAGTGCCACATACCCAAGGTGTACAAGTAGCGGGGCGATGAGGCGAGCTCGACCTGCTCCTCGATCGCGCGCATGTAGAAATCGCGAGCCGGGCCGGTGTAGGCGAAGCGACTCGGAAGCTCGAGCAGGATCGGATCGAAGAGCTCACGCTTGAGCCGCAGCGTGGTGCGGAAATCGAGCTCGCGCGAAGCGTCGACCCATTCGGCGAGAAAGGTCTGATCCCCGTCTTCCCACCACGGGTAGCGATGCACGTGCATCCCCGTGTCGCGCTCCCAGTCCGCGCGCTCCTCGTCGATAGGTGAGCCGGGATAGAGCCGAAAGGGATCGACCGAAAGAAAACCCGTGGTGCCCCCCGGGGGGTCCAAGAAGAGCTTCCGCAAGTAACGGGCCGTGGTCCGAAGCGAAGCCTCCGTCTCGCCCGGATGACCCAAGATGACATTGGCGCCAAACGGCACGTCGAGCTCTCGCGCCCACTCGGCCACGTCAACCATGTGATCGAGGTAGCCGGCCAGCTTGCCGGTCTTGCGGATCCGCTTCAGATGTTCTGGATCGCCGGACTCGAGGCCAAAGCCCGGCGACACGTTCGCTCTCGCCATGAGCTCGATGTCTTCGCGGTCCACCAGATCCACGCGGATCAGCAGCCAGATCTTCTTGGCCCGGATGGGTCGACGCGCCAACTCTTCGAGAAACTCCTTGCGCCAGGCGCGCTTCATACCAAAGAGCGCGTCGGCCACGAACAAGGTCCAGTCGGACAGATCCAAGAAGCGGTCCAGGCGGTGCATTTCCTCGACCGCTCGAAGGGGCTCGAAGGCGCGCCACGACACGTCGCGCTTCGCACGCTCCATACAGAAGGCGCAATCGTAGGGGCAGCCGCGCGACAGGTAGATCTCCGCCTGTGAGGCGACGCGCCTCGCGACCGGGCGGTAACGGCTCAGCTTATCCCAGTCGTACTCGGCGAGCACGTTCGGATCGGCCAGCGACTCGGGCCGGAGCACGCGCATCAGGGGGCGGCGACCTTGTGACATCGCGCGAACCAAGCGCAACAAGGGCCCCTCGCCATCGCCCACCACGACGAAGTCGAACGGTGATCCAGGCCGCGTAAAATCGTTCGGTCGAGCGCTTGGATGATAGCCACCGGTCACCAACCAAGCGCGCGGCAGCTCGGCGCGGATAACCTCGGCGATGGCCATCACCTTCAGGTAGTCATAAGACGAGTAGCAGCTGACGCCGACCAGATCGTATCCGCGACAGAGAGCGCGCAGATCGATGTGTCCGAAGGCGCGCTCGAGATCCAGATCGACGACGTCGACGATGGCGTCGCCCTGTCCCTCGAGCACCCCCGCGATGCTGAGCAGTTGCGGGACGCCAAAGTTGGCGCCGCCGTCGAACAGGCCTCCAGGCCACAAGAGCAGCACACGCGGTCGATCGGGACGTTGGGTCATGTAGGCACCGGAAACAAACTGGGATCGAGCGTCAGCCAGACGACTTGGGTTTGGGTGGGGGCACCGGTTTCAAGCAAGGCCTCGGCACCGGTTGGGGCACGGGTTTCAAGCAGACGCGCGGATGGGGCGGCTTGGTCGGCGGTGTGCTTGCTGACGCGCTTGGCGTCGCGCTGGCCGATGGCGCGCCCTCGGGAGCGGAACTCTCGTCGGGCGGGGGTGCAATGCTCAGGCACACTTGAGGTTCGGGTTCGGTGGGCCTCGGGTCGCACCCGATGGCGAGCCCCGCGCCGGCGAGCGCGAGGCCGATGAATCGCTGACGCCGCGCGAGGATCCGCTCCCGCGCGTCATCTCGATCGCTCATGGCAATACCGCCAGACGCCGCGGCCCGTCGCGCTGTCCGCGCAAGCGCTCATCGAAAGTGTCGTCGACGTGCTGCCACAGAACCGGATCGGGCAGGCGCTTGCCGTCCGGATCGCGTCCGAGCACCCAGTCTGCCGCGGCACCGCAACCGCCGCCGCAGCTGTCGACGTGTAGGCAACCCTCGCAGAAGGCGGGGACCTCCCGCCGATAGGATGTCACGTCGGGGTGTTGCAGCAGCGCGGCAAGATCGACGTCCGGGGAGGCGATGTCGGAGACGCCACCCAAGGCGCGACCATGCAGCGTGCAGTTGCGTAGCGTGCCGTCCGGACCGAGGGCGAACTCCTGCATGTCGGTGCCGATCGGACAGAAACCAAATTCGATCGGCTCGTAGGGCTCGAAATCAAACATGCAGGGCGGAACCGGCATCGTACAGGTCAGGTGCATGTCACGGTCGCGGGCGACGGCCGCCGCCTGTTCGAACGCACACATCAGATCGTCGCTCGTCGGCAGCAGCTCGGCAACCTGGGCTGCGGCATACCCGGCCGGACTGAATCGACTCAACGCAACCTGGCGCACCCCCAGCTCGTGCCAGAGTTCGAGGGTCTCCCCCAACACCGGCGCGTTCTTGCCCGTGACCACAACGCAGCCGACCACGTTGATCCCGTGAGTCAACATCGCCCGAACGCCGCGAAGGGTAGGCTCGAAATGCCCCTCCCCAACGTGCTCTTCGTGCAGCGCCTTGTTCGGGCCATTGAGGGTGACCTGTACGAAACCCACGGCGTAGGGCGCCAAGCGCTTGGCGATACGCTCGGTGATCAACCCACCGTTGGAGATGATCTGCGCGGGGATCTGTGCTTCGCTCAGCAGATCGAGCAGCGGCCAGATGTCGGCCTTTGAGAAAGGCTCACCTCCGGTGAGCGTCACGTGGTCAATATCGACCTGCTCGATGAGCTTGTTCACCCGCGCGAGCAAGCGCTCCCCGTCACTGCCGTCGAGCGAGGCGCCATCGTCTTCGCGCCAGGGATTGTAACAATAGCTGCACTTCTGGTTGCAGTGGCCGGTCAGCTCGATGGCCACGCTGTTCACCTTGGGCCGCCCCATCAGCTTTTGCCTTTGCGGCCTGGCCGCTCACGAGCTTTCGGAGATCGCGGTGGTGGCGGGGTCAAGCACACCTGCGCGCCGCCGCCGCCCTGACTCGCCGCACCGGCGCCGCCCTGGTTCGTACCACCTTGGCCTCCCTGTGCGCCCTGTCCACCCTGTCCACCAGGACCTTGAGCGCCGCCCGCGCCGCCCTGTCCACCCGGACCTTGAACGCCGCCCGCGCCGCCCTGTCCACCAGGACCTTGAGTGCCGCCCGCGCCTGCTCCGCCTGCTCCGCCAGCGCCGCCTGCGCCATTGTCATCAGGCGGCTTTGGCGTGAGGCAGACCGACGACTGGGAATCGCAAGCCCCCGCAGCAGAAAACCCAGCCAGGGCAGCCGCGATGAACAGTTTTCTGCGCTTCAAAATGGTCGCCCGCACGTCACCACGCTTTTCGGCTTGGTCGGACGATGCTTTCGACTCTTCCCCAGCACGAGTCACGGGCTCGTCAAGCTCGTCGGGTCGCTGACTGTCATCGCTCATGCCCGCATTGTAACACCGACCGCCTCACGTGCTTCGAGTATAGTTTCGAGTATGGTCCCGGTGAAGGCCCTTTATGGCCGTCATCGAGAGTTAACATAATGTCACTTATGAGCAATTGTTGGGGTGGGAGCAAGTAGAGCTTTGCGGCTGTCGACCGCGAGCAGCACGGCGATGCCGAGGCTGCCGCTCAGCCCCAAATTACGCATAAGATCGCCAGTAGGGCTTTCATGGGGACTAATCTCGCGTGCGGCCTTTTCGAGAGTGAACATCATCTCTCTTATGGGCGTGTCCGGCTGGTGAGCTGTAAACCACCAGGCGACGGGGCGCACGTCACCAACTTCAGATGAGACTAAGGAAAGATCGAAGTCGATGTTACACTACAGGTATGAGCGACGAGCGCGATTCTGTGGACGATGTGGAAGATCCCGGTGATGTTCGCGCGACGATTCTGAAGCGTAGGGAATTGTTCATTGCGGCAGCGGTGACAGGGCTTGCGGCTGCGAGCGGGTGTGACTCTGGATCTTCTGCGGCAGGCGGCGATGGCGCGGGCGGTGCGCAAGTTTGTCTGAGTCCCGCGCCGGGACAGGGCAGCGCGGGAGCGTGTTTGAGTGCGACACTGTCTTCGGGTCCTTCTGGATCAGGGGGCGGCGGCCAAGGTGGCCAAGGGGGCGGCGGCCAAGGTGGCCAAGGTGGCCAAGGTGGCCAAGGCGGCAAAGGCGGCAAAGGCAGCCAGGGCGGTGGCGGAGCGCAGGTTTGTTTGAGTCCCCCGCCCCCGAATGAGCCAGGTAAACGCAACGGCAGGACTTGATGGCGGCGGCGTGCGCCGAGCCGCACTCTATCTTTGCGATGAGGCGGCTGCTGCCGCGCTGACCTGGGCATTGCAAGTCACTACGACGGTGATCGCTGAGCCGATCGCGCCGCAGAGGCCGAGCCACTCGAAGTAGTAGTGGGGTAGCAGCAATATGCCGATGAGAGCGCCGGGAGTATACTCGCGTTGCCGTTGGAGTTTCGGGAAAGCACCTCGACCTTCTCTGTAGTCAGCGTAAATTGCCTCGGGTCTACGGCGTCCGGCAGGTCATTCTGTACTCCAAGCGTAGGAATAGGCGACCGAAGACCCACATGTGGTGAGTCGCCGACAGACCATCTGGCTCGCGGCGAACCTCGATGGTCTCGTCCAAGGGTAAGCGCAGAGCTGGGCCAAACGCTGGCTTGAAGTACACGCCTTGGTCTCCTGGCGTGGAGCGCGCCAAGCTCGTCAGGGCCAAACCACGATTCGGTTGACTCTCCAAGTGAAGAATCGACGTGAGGTTTCCCCCCACCGTCGGGAAGGCGATGTTCATGGTGCGGATGCCCGCGGTGACATGTTCCGAATAAAGGGCTGCATACAGGGTCGTGCCGGTTGCCTTCCACGTGCGGACCCAGGCACGTACGTGTTGGCGACCATCGACCGTGTCGTCGACATCGAGAATTGCGTTCGTCAGCTCCCCAGCGGGTATCCCTGGTCCAGGGAGGCCCATTTGGCCAATGCGACGGGCCATCCAGCCAAAGATGCGCCCACCAAGGCGAAAACCCGGTTGCCAGCTCTGTGAGGCTCGAAGATCCCAGTCTCGCGTTTGTTCGTAGAATGTCACGATCTCTGGATCCACGTCTTCGATCAACAGATCGGGGCGTGCGTATGCAGCGAAGTTCGGCGTCAATCCTTTCGGTTCGGTCGACTCCGGTGGAGCCATCGCGGCTACGAACTCGGGACCTACTCGACCGCGCGACCAGGCCCGTGAGAACGGTGCGTTCAGGCGCTCGCTCGATGGCTTGGGAGCCATCACGGCGAATCCCCACAGCGCCAGCAGACCGTGCCCGACGGCGTTTGTGCAACCGTGGAGCCAGGCCATCGAGTCCAGATTCAACCTGCGTCCACCAAACGCCCATTCGGTGGCGATCAATAGTGTTGCAATCGGAACCGCCGTCGCCAGATTCACTCTCACCCCGCCTGGCTCACGATGGATCCTGGCGTGTGTCACATAGCCAAACTGAATGGTGAAGAGCACCAGATATCCGATGGCTCCGGCTTGCTGCATCCACATCGGTCCCGTCAGACCTACCGCGACCAGCACGAAGGCGACCGCGTGCACGCCGAGGAGCCAAGCTCCGCGGCCCGTCGCTCGAATCACGAGCGCGGTCACGCTAACCGCACCAAAGCCTGCTGCGTGGAAATGCGCCGCGGTCAGCAGTGCCCACCGGTCCGAAAAACCCAGGAAGGCGCCCCGCGACGCCCAGACCAGAAGCCAGGCCCCACCCCCGACCACCCAAACCCAGGCCATCGCCAAACCCAGCTCGGCTGCGCTTACGACAGGGCGGTTGAGAGCACGTCCTACCGCGGACACGCCCAGCACGACTCCGCCAATCAAATAGGCGACCACCAGCACGGTACCGACGAGTCCGCGTGTGCTTTCCAAACTCGCCAATAACGCCAGCACGCCCATGCAGAGGGCTCCCTGTCGGCTGAAACGGTTACCGTCCACGAGGGATGCGGCAGGCACGGCGAACGCAGCTGCCACGAAGCCAATCTGAATCGGGTCGAGCATCAACGAGAAAGCTACCTCATGTTGCGTGCCGTCGTAACGGGGGCTCTCATTGAGCGTCTGGAACGTCAGGTCAGGGTTCAAGCGCGGAACGCCCTAGTTCGTGGGGAGAGCGGTACCCGGTGAAGGCCCTTTATGGCCGTCATCGAGAGTTAACATAATGTCTCTTATGCG
>JAPYTK010000280.1 GCA_029941785.1 Polyangiaceae bacterium
CAACGACCTCACCGCCTGGTCGGGGGTCGAAGGCGTGCTCTCCAAGGCCATCCGCAACTTCGCACGCGCCTCGAGAAGGTGATGATGCCCCGATGCGGCGCGGGCACCTTCGACCAAGGCCACGGCCCGCTGCTCTTGAGCCGCCGCGCGCTCCTGCTGTGCGACCCGCCTTTGGTCGTTGGCCAGCTCGTTCTGCCAGGCGAGGAAGACCACAACCAATGCGAGCCCTACGATGATGGCGGCAAGGCTCGAACGCCGCAGTCGCACGCGGCGCATCTCCTTCTTCTTCGCTGCCGCGACGAAACGCTGCACCCGTCCGGGGACGGATTGCCCACTCTTGCTCAGGGTGCGGACGGCATCCGCGAGCGCCTCACCTTGCCACAACTCCTCATCCCGTCCGCGTTTCTCCCAGAGATCCGCCGCCAGGTTCGCCTCGGTGAGAACCCGAAGTTCGTCCTGGCCATCATCGATCCAATAACGAAGGGTCTTCCAACCTGTGATGAGCGACTCGTGGGTCAGTTCGACGGTCGAGCGCGCCCCCTCGGATCGACGGTCCTTGCGCACCGTGACCAATCTGGCCCCGGTGAACCGTTCGAGCACGATGGCGGCCGCCTCTCCCAGATCGTCCAGCAATTCTTCGCGCCGCACGACCTTGCGGGTGCGGTCCCACGTCACCAACCGTAACAAGAGCTGACGAGCTGCGCGCATCTCGATATCGCTCAAGGTGTCGAGCACGCCATCAGCATGTCTCGCGAGCGCACCTTCGACTCCGCCGATCGACTCGTACACGTCACGTCGCAACACGTGCTGGCTGCGATCACGCCCCTCCCATAGCTGCTGCGCCGCAAATTGAAGCAACGGTAAACAGGCGGGTTCCTCACGCACTGCAGCCACCATCACGGTCGGCAAGTCCGCATCATCGTAAGCATAGCCTGCCGCCTCCACTGGCATTCGCAACGTATCTTCCAAGGCGTCGGCTGCAGGACGCTGAAGAAAGAACATACGGCTCAAGGCTTCCGACCCATCGGCGGTGGTGGCCAAACGGCTGACGAAGTCGTCACGAACGGTCACCACAACGCGAACAGGGTCGAGCGGTTCATCCGCCGCACGCAACAACGCTGTCATGAATTGCGCGCGCACACTGGCGTCGGGCACCAGAGTCACCAGGTCCTCGAGCTGGTCGACGACGAGCAACACCTTCGCCTCCTCGATTTCTGCGTGGGCGCGAAGCTCGACGCCGAGAAGACCGGGCTCGCGCTTCAGGTCAGCCGCCATCGACTGGACATCCGCCGCCGGCAAAGTCCAGTCGTCCTGTATTGAGTCGTCGTCCTTCGGCAGCCGACCGTCATCCTTTTGAAGCGCGCTTGCGTCCGGCGGTGAGAGCAAGGTCTGAGCCAAGTTCTCGAAGGGACGACCAGCCGGCCGCATGACAAGCACGATCCAGCGCTCAGCCTCACGAAGCCGTGGAATGACCCCCGCATACACGAAGGAGCTCTTTCCTGCTCCCGACGGCCCGACGACGGGAACCAACGGCCGCTGACGCAGCTGCTCGACGAAACGGGCCACCGCCGCCTCGCGCCCAAAAAAGAAGGCCGCATGTTGCTCGGCAAACGGCATCAGACCGCGAAAAGGACTCTCCGATTCCAGGATGCGCCCGACGCCAAATCGCGCAAAGGCCGTCAATCGGTCGACGACCTCTTGCGCTCGCGGACGATCGTCGGATGACTTCGCCACACAGTCAGCGATCAACTCCACAAGCGCTAGCGGCACGGTCCCATCGTCCGCGATCGCCGGCACCGGCTCGGGCAGGCGCGCCGCCGCACTCAAGGCCGCGTAGCCCAGACCTCCATACGGGTGCCGACCGGTTGCCAATTCATACAAGATGAGGCCCAGCGCCCAGACGTCGACTGCGCCGTCGAGATCGCGCCCCTCCCACTGCTCGGGCGCCATGTACAGCGGCGTCCCCTCCACGCCACCTCCTTCGCGTCCGTCGATCTGCAGCGCCTCAATTTCCTCGATCGCCCGATGGGACAGGGGTCCCGGGCTCGAGCCGGGCTGGGGACCCGCCAATTGCCGAGCCAGGCCAAAGTCCACGACCCTGAGCCTGCCATCGGGCGGCATCAGCACGTTTTCCGGCTTCAAGTCGCGATGCAGGACCTGATGCCGATGGGCTTCGGCCAAGGCCTTGGCGATGGCAAGCCCAATGCGAGCGACCTCCCGAGGCGAATAGCGCTCGGCCCGCATGCGCTGATAGAGGTTCGTCCCACGCAAGTACTCGAGCGCCAAGTACGGGACGCCCTCGTAGTCGCCCACGGCATACACGGTCACAATGTTGGGATGACTGAAACGGGCCGTCACCCGGGCCTCGAGCAAAAACCGCTGGAGTGATCCTTCGCTGTCGAGCACCCCCCCACGCAAGAGCTTGAGCGCCACTTTGCGACCCAGTTTCATGTCGCGGGCGAGATACACCTCCCCCATGCCACCGCGCCCGAGCCGCTCGACGATCCTGAACTGGTCCACGAGCTCGCCGCTCTTCAGCTGGCGGGCGACATTCGCGTCCCGACCGGAGGGCGAGTCCTGAGCGCCAGGCTTGGTCGAGGCAACAGATCCACGCTCGACTTCAGGCTCGCCCGGAGAAGTTAACGTCGACTGCTCGCTGCGATTGTCGTCACCGTGCATGCGCAATCTGCCCCCAGCGTCTCATGCGGCCCACATTTCTTTCTAGCCCATGTGGAGCGGGCCGACTACCACGCGAGGTGGGTTGGGCCGACTACCACGCGAGGTGGCGATCGCGGGTCCGCGGAAGTGCGCCCGCGCGGCAGGCTCAGTCACTTATCAGTGAGGTAATTAAAACTGTGTGTCGGTGATGCAGTCATCGTTGTCCGGCACCCCAAACGCGGGCGGTTTGCCGTCATCGTTTTCTGGCGCCCATACGGTCTTGGTGCACTTTTTGGGCTCATTCTTCTGGCCGCTCTTGCCCTCGGTGCCCGCTGTGGGAAGGTCGTACTGTGCGTCCTCATCCTCGGTGTCGACAACACATGCTGGCGTCGCGGCCACGACAAACACGAGAAAGGTGAGCATTCTGAAAGACAATAGATTGGGCATGGCTAGCTCCTTTTGAATTGAGATTCGTGTGGGCGGTAGCGTCTCAACCCTGGTCAGAGCCAAAACACGTTGTATGTTCCTGGTCTCAATCTAAGGGTCTCGCATTTTCGAGCAAGACCTCCGGCCTCTTGGTTACAAGCTGTTACACTGCTCTGCTAAGGACCCTCCGGGTACTCTCCCGCCGGTTTCATTCAAACCGCAACATCCTAAATGACTGAAACCATTGTACTCCAAGACGGATTCGTCCATCTCAGTCAGCGCAAGGTCGAGCGCGGCGGTGGCACGACACGGCTGACAGCCAAAGAGGCGAAGCTGCTCGCCTATCTTGCCGAGCATCCCGGCAAGACCGTCCCCCGCGAGGATCTGCTCGAGAACGTCTGGGGCTACAACCGCCGGGTAGCGACTCGCACGATCGACATCACCGTGCGACGTCTACGAACAAAGATCGAGCGAGATCCGGCAGAGCCGAGACACATCGTCACCGTGCACGGCGAAGGGTACGTGTTTCAGCCACTTCGCAGATCGGAAGCGGCGCCCTCGACACGGCGAGGCGCATTTCCCGTCGATCCATCCCAATTTTTTGGACGGGATCAACAGCTCCGCACGATCACCCAACTTTTCAACTCCAAACACCGTATCGTGACCATCTGCGGCCCCGGAGGCCAGGGCAAGACACGTCTGGCACGAGCTTTTGCCATGAGCCGCATCCAATCGATCGGAGTGGGCGAAGCGGTTTTCGTCGACCTGACCCCGTGCCGCAACAGGACGGATATGCTCGTCGCCACGGCCACGGCCTTTGGCGCGCAATTTCACACCGGCGCAACCATCGACAATCTCGAAACACAGGTGCGCCGCCTGGTCCGCGCGAGCGGGGCGCTGCTGGTCGTCTTCGACAACTACGAACAAATCGTGGAGGAGGCCGCCGATGCGCTCGCAGGACTCATTGCTTGCGCCCCGAAACTCCTCGCGCTCACCACGTCGCGGGAGGCTCTTCGCGTCGCAGGCGAAAAGTGCATCACGCTGGGACCACTGTCTGCCAACGAGGCGGTGAGTCTCTTCGTCGAGCGCCGCGCCGACTTCGAAAACGACGATCTCGAAGAGGAACGAGCGGGCATCGAGTTGCTCGTGAGCCGGCTCGACCACCATCCGCTCGCCGTCGAACTGGCCGCCGCCCGAGCTTCGGAGCTCTCGGTCGCCGAGCTCACTGACCGGCTCGACCAACGGTTCGAATTGCTTCGATTTGGGCGGCGAGACGCCCCCGAACGTCACCAAACATTGTGGGCAACCATCGACTGGTCGTGGGCAATGTTGTCGCCGAAAGGACAGAGCACGCTGACCTACTGTTCAGTCTTCTTCGGCAGCTTCGATTTGGCTTCTGCGCAGGCGATACTCGACGGCACGCCCTCTGTCACCGAGATGGAACAACAGCTGTGGGAACTGCAACGAAAATCGCTGCTCGTTTCTCGAATGACAGAAAGCGGACATCGCCGACTCTCTTTGCCAGTCAGCATTCGAGACTACGCCTCGACGAAACTCGCAGAGAGCGGCGACCATCGTGCCCTCCTCAAGCGTGCCGCCGCGTACTATTGCGAACTCGTCGAGCGATGTGAGACGCTCGCTCCCCTAAGCAGCGACTCCGGCCCGTTCGACCATATCAATCTCGACATCGACAACATCCTCGAAGTACAGCGGCAAATCGCCCCCGATGATCCGACCACCGCGGCGCGACTCGGAGTTGGCGTTCTCGCGATCTTGAACGGTTGGGCCCCCTGCGACCTGCAACTGCCCGCCGTCGTGCTCACGCTCGAATCAGCGAGGCGGGCCTCCTCAGCCTTGCTCGCCCGCGCGCTGGTGGTTCGCGTACGAACGCTGCGCTCGCTCTGTCAGATCGACAATGCCGAAAAGGACTTCGAGGAGCTCAACGGCATCCAACTCGATCCCCCTGATCCGGTGCTCGCGCTTCAGATCGAGCACCTACGGGGACTGTTGTGTTGCGATCGGAACGAGCACGAAGAAGGCCGCCGGATCCTGCGCGAAACCGCCAGCGGCGCCGAAGCGATCAAGGAGCGGAGCCTTCACGCCGAGTGCTTGGTCGATGCAGCATCCGTCGAAGTGCGCTTCGGGAGCAACGCGGTCGCGCAGTCGCTACTCGAGCAAGCACTTGCCGTGTACGACGATCTCGGTCATCGCCGCGGCCAAGGGACGACACACGACTTCTTGGGTTGGACCCACCTAAAACGTGGTGAATTGACGCAAGCGGAGGAGCACTTGAAGGCATCGCTCACGATCCACCGTGAACGTCAGGACGCGCGCCTCGAAGCCGAAGCGCTCCATAGCCTCGTTTATCTGGCACTCGAACGCGGAGCTCCGACCCGGGCGCGCGATCTGCTCGAGCATATCCTCGAACTCAAACAAGGCGTGGACGCCGATGTCCGGGCGTTGCAAACGCAAGGGTCCTTGGGCGTCGTGGCCCTCGAAATGAGAGAGCTGGGCCGAGCGCGCGACCTGCTCGCCGAGGCGGCCCGCGAATCGGACGCAATGGGCAATCAAAGGCAGCGCGCAGGGATCTTGGCGTGCGCGGCGGCGGTCGAAGCACTCGACCAGCAAGATCCGGCGGCCCGGGGCCTCCTGGCGAAGTCCGAGGCCCTGCTCGAATCACACGGCGCTGGCTGGGGGAGCGACATCATCGCCGTGTTCGAGGTGCTGGTCGATTGTTGCGACACGACCCAGGGTGCCGCAAAACAAGCGGAATATCGCCGAACTGCCACACCATTTCTCGAGCAGGAGGTCCGCAAGTCCGGAACTTCGATGCTCCACCGGGCAGCCGTCCGTGTGCTGAGCACGGAGCTCAGCGCCACGCTGGCCGTTGCCGACACCATTCCCTCTCGACTTCCCTGATGGGCGATTCGCCAGCCCTCCCGATCGTGTAACAAGCTGTAACAAGGGCTGCGGGGGTACTGTAAAGACGACCCATCGCCGTTAGGTTGTCTTTGCGATGACCACACACGGGCACAAGACAGCAACGAAATCCAGAAGGACGGGACCACTCCTCGCCGCACTTGCTCTGTTGGCAGCCTGTGGTTCGAGCTTCGCTTCGGCGCCAGAGGACGATTCTGCCACGGGCGCAGGAGGCGCGAGCTCCGGCACTT
>JAPYTK010000281.1 GCA_029941785.1 Polyangiaceae bacterium
GGGTCAGACCGCCGAAGAACCGGCAAATGACGACGTTGGCCTGCCGCTCGCTGAGCCGCTCGAGCTGCTCCAAGGCATCGTCCAAGGTCACCAGGTCGATGCCCTCGGTCTCCGGGAGTTGAAGGCCGCTCAAGGTGACCCGACTCATGTCCCCACCCCGCTTCAGTGCGCGGCGGCGCCGAGCATGCGACGCGAGCACCTGCCTCATGGCGGTGGCCGCAACAGCGAAGAAGTGCTCTCGGCTCTCAAAATCGTTGCTACACGCCAAACGGATGAAGGCCTCGTGTACCAGCGCGGTGGGCTGAAGCGTGTGACCTGAGGGCTGCGTGCGGAAGTACCCTGCCGCGAGTCGACGAAGCTCTTCGTAGACCGTCGACATCATCTCGTCTGACAGCCTCTCCGCGCCGGGAGCCTGAGGCTCGCCCGTCTTTCCCTGATCCTCGTCCGTCACCTTATCCCTCGATCCTATATCCGAAGCGGCGGGGTCACCAGTCCGGCACCGACGGCTGCCGAATCATCCGCCGCAGGGCCTCCAAGACGGTCGCCGCGTCGCGGGGCCGGTCGTCCGCCCGACGAGCCAAGAGCGATGCGACGAGCTTCACCAGAGCACGGGGAGCATGAGGCGCAACCAAATGGAGGGACGTCGCCGCCGTATCGAGCCGTGCCCGCATGCGTTCGAAGTTGTCGCCGGTGAAGGGCGCCCGCTCACCGAACAAAATGAAGATCAGGCAACCAAGCGCGTACAGATCGGTTCGGCCGTCGATCGTGCCACGCACGATCTGCTCGGGTGCGAGAAAATCGATGGTCCCCACCACCCCTGCGCCCGTGCTCGCGCTCGCGTTTCCCTCGACCTTGGCTATCCCGAAGTCAGCCAGCTTCGGTTGCGGAGGATCGGACGGGGAGAGCAGCACGTTCGCGGGCTTCAGATCGCGGTGCACGATCCCACGGCTGTGAATGTACGCCAGCGCCTCGGTCACCTTGATCAGAACGCCGAGCAAGGTCGGCGTATCGGCGCCCACCAGACGTCGAAGGTCCCCGCCGCTCACGTACTCCATCACGAAGTAGTGCGCCGTCTCGTCATAGCCTTGCTCGTACACTTCGAGGCACCCCGGATGGTCGAGCGCCGACACCGCCTGAAATTCGAGATGAAAACGCTTGAGATGGTTGGGGTCGGACAGACTCGCATACTTGAGGAACTTGATCGCCGCTTCACGGCCATCGCTCACGTGCTTGACGCGATGCACCGCCCCCACCGCACCCGAGCCAAGGTGCTCGTGCACGATCCAGTTGCCGATCTGCTTCCCGACGAGTGTCCATCGGGGGATCGCACCCGCCCCGATCCTCGATCCGCGATCGGGAGGGATCGCTTGAATCGATGGTTGCGCGGCGAGCGCTACACGTCCTTGCCCCCGGGGAAGGATGTCGCCGTCCTTTGCGTCGTGCTCGAGCAGACGAGCCAATCTGGCCCCCATGTCCGGATCCTCGGCCAAGACGCGCCGCAGCAAGACCTGTTGCCCATCGGAATCCACATCGCAAGCCTCATCGAAGAGGTCCATCAACTTTTCGTAGCGCTCAGGGTCCATCGCATGACTCAGGCAGGGAGATTCTCTCGGCAAAGCGAGGGCATCCCCTATTGAGGCGACTGACACCACGTGGTGTTGACGTCGCATCGCCACCCGAGTCCACCACGCCTCGCATCACCATGCCGGCAGCTTAACACGCGCCCCCAAACCCCTCTACACGCGCGCGTCCTCCGCCCGCTCCTCTGTCCGCCGTCCAGAGCGCCGCGCGAAGCCACTCCTCGACCCGCATCGCCATGCCGATGCGATGGCAAGAGCGGCGATCAAGGAACCGAGACGGCGATATCCGCGAATCCGGTTTGCGAAGGGACGTTCGTCGCCGCACTCCCGGCACCGATGGTAAACTGTACGAACACGCATTGAGAGACCGGCTGAAAAGGCAAAGCGGAGTTGTTCTCCGTCACCTCGAGGAATGCGCGGTAGCTGCCTGGCGGAACGTCATTGGATGCGGCGTCGCGGCAGTCCCACTTGAGTTGGTGCGAACCATGAACCTTCATCGTCGCTCCGGTGATCGCGTCGACCTGATTGTAACCCGACGCCGCGGCCCATCGATGGACATGGCCGAGGCGTTTGTTCCCCCACGTCTGCAATGTCTTGACGAAGCTCATTTGAACATCCTCAATCCAAGCGGCCCCGACGTTCTTCGGGGCATACTTGCCGTTGATGCTCTTCGTTTGGAACTGAACATCCACGCTGCAAGGGCCCGAGCCAGGCTCGCCGCCGGGCAGCGCGGAGGAGGCGACGGCACATCCGTGTACGACCGCTGGAGGCGGTGGAGGCGGGGGCGGGGGGGCCGCACCACCAGCGCCGCCGCTACCCACCGCGCTGCCGCCACTCGTCACTGCGCCACCGGTGCTCCCAACCGCAGCCACCGCGGTGCTGCCACTTCCCCCGGCCCCGTTGCTGGCACCAAAGGAGTGATCCTTCCCACCGAGGTCGTTCGTTGGATCCCACATTGAAGGGTCACCGTCGGCGATGTCACCACAACCGCAAAGCGCGATGAACAAGGTGATCCTGAAGGTTATCGTGGCGCGGGTGTGTTTCATGGCTCGGGTTGGGATGGAGGTTGGAGTTCGGCCCCATCATCGCAGGCCTCATCGTCGATGTCGCTCGCCAGCCACGACAGGACACAGGCATCCGCCTCACTCCCTAGAGCCATGGCAACGCCGCCCTTATGCACCTGAACGCCGCGGCCTTTTTGGACCATGGTGAGCCGCTCCGGCTCCTCGCCACCGCTCAGGACGACGCCATGCAAGACCTCGGGTTCAAACAGCACGATCGACTCGAAGGTGGCGTCGTACTCCGCGTCCGTGGTAGCGCCCTGGCCTGGAATTCCGTCCACCCTCATGCCGTTGCCGCCATAGACTCGGAGGGCGCGAACGGGAGTGCCATGGCAATCGAGCGACCCACAGTGATTGTGGAGCACGTCACCGACGACTTCAAAACCGGACCGCTCGGGCATGCGCAGCGCGTGAAGGTCGTCATACCCGGCGCACCCACCGATGCTCAAGAGCGTCAGAAAGAGACTCGCGCCTCTCATGGGCAACCCGCCGATGGATAGTCGAGGTCCAGTTCACTGAAGTAGACACCGGCCACCGACACGTCGCTCGCTTCACCGGCATGACACGTGGCGCATGAGCCCTCCCGAAAAATCGGAGAATTCATCGGAACGAAAACACCACCAAACTCGATCCACACCCAAGCGGGATACACTGGCGCATAGTCCTTCTCTTGAATGAAGAAGTTGCCCGCGCAATTGGTTGCGCTCTGGTACCGATCCCCAGCGGAGTCCGCCATGTGCACGATGGCGTTGGCGAGGGGCACGGCGCCATCGGGCTGTTGATAGATCGTGCCCGCCACGGAAAAGACCATTTGGCCGTCCCCCTCCCCGCCATGACAAGCCAAACACGGCTGACCCGCACGATGCAGCGGGCCGGCGTCGAGACCCGCCTGCTCCTCACCCAAGCTCTGAAGAAGATCACTCCTGATCGGATCCGCACAGCCCGCCGCGCAAAGGGCCAACGGGCCGAGGATATGCCGCGCACGCATCAATCCATCTCCCCGTGAAGGCTCAGCGCCGCGAAGATTCCGTTTCGGCCCTCGACGTACAGCGTGTCGAAGTAGTGGGTAAACTCGCCTGAGCCCGACAGCTCGATCTGAAGCGCGCGCGGTCGGGCACGACGGCCAAGGAGCAGACGCGTGCCTCCGCCCACTGAGGTTGTGACCAGAGGACCGAGTTCGCGATCACCACTGCGAAGGTCGGGGAGCGTGACCTCGTTGCCCCGACGTGTCGCGGGATACGCCCTCGCCCAGAAAGAGGCTCCCTTTTGAGCGTGAAAACGAACCCGTGGCCAGAGAAACCAACGCCTGCTTGCGTCGACGATGAGCCGCATGTCGGTGGTCGTCGCGACCACCCCCCAATTGTCGGCGTACAGTCGCTCGCTGATGATGGCGGTCTTTTTCCTGCCGCGATGAGCGTAGCGACCACTCAACGCAAAACGGTCGCGATGCTCGGGCAAGCGCTCCGGGACTCGGCCTTCCAAGCGGACCTCGTTGACGCTAGCGATAGAGGCACCGTTCGGAATCGCGTCGACGATCTCGGGAGCGAACACCGGCAGGTAACGGTATGGCTTGATTTGCAAGCCGCGCTCGAAGACGGCATCCGCGGTGATCGTGAGTAGCGATGCGGCGTCGAGCACCAGTTCGACCTCACCGCGCAAGGAGTGACGCTGGAGCACGAGCGAATAGACGTCAAACGGGGTATCGGACCGCCCCGCGGTGTCGTGACCATAGCTGTAGCCCAAACGCGGATGGACCTGCTTGTTCATCAACTGCAGTCCAAATTGGCCTCCGCCCGTGAGCGACAAGTAGTCAGGCTCCACCGAAGACACGACGAACGCTGAGATGCCGAAGAGGGATGTTGACTTGTAGCCGGCATCGAGCCCCGCGACGTGTCGCGTTTCTTGCCAGGCGGGCGACGCGTGGGAAAGAACGTCGACAGACGCTGCGGACACGACGTCGACGAGGTACTTCGCACCGACCGTCCAACCGCTCACCGGGTCGTAGAGTGACGCGGTCAAGGAAGGCGAAAAGACGTTTACCGAATCGGAGTCACTGTAGGCCGTGACCTCGCCACCGGTTCGAGCGACGAGTCTGCTCAACGCGAACCCCTCGGTATCCCCCGAGGCACCGGCCGTAGCAGCGGAAAGCAGGCCCAGCAGAGCGACAATGGCCCCGGCGACCACAGATGGCACCGCTCTCACGATCATATTCCCACGACATAACCGGCGCTCAAGGCCACCGCGCCGCCCGTGCGGGGCAGCAGCACGCTCACCTTCGCGTCGATGATGAATCCACCACGAGACCCCGTGGCAATGAAGGCACCGACCCCCGCGGCAACGAACCACGGCCCGGTCTTTTTCCACACATCGAGCTGTTGCGAGCTGGGATTGTCGAGTTGACTCGCCGGTGGCGGCGCGCTTCGATCCTCGGCGATATCGACTCTGTATTTTGTGTCAACTTGGCCAAGGCCGCCGCCAAAGAACATGAAGGGCGAGACGTCCGGCGCAAAACTCCGCTCGCTGAGCCACGCCGAGATCCTGACCTCTGCGTACGCCGGAATGAACGCTCGACCGCCGTCCGCCGTTGGCCCTCCGCCGAAGGAGTAGCCCGCACGCGCGCCCAACGACAGTGTGTCTGACGTCGGAATGTCCACAACCAACACGACACGAGTTGCCGCGAGCCCCGCGGCCAAGGGCAACACGCCGCCACGTTGCGGGATACCGTGGTACTGGGTCTCCTGCTGCCGAAAACACACGAAACCACTGCTTAGCTGGCTTTGCTTGGTGCACAAGCCGTCGCTCGCCGCCATGCTCGCCTCCTGCGTCAGCGCCAAGCCCACGTAGGCCAGCTTGTGCTGCGGGTCATCGCGCGCGTCGCGAGGCCGAGCTGCAGCCGCGGCCGGAAAGAAGGCCGCAGCGATAAGGACGATGGGGACCAAGCGCATGTGAATCGTGTTCCGCTGAGCAGCCAGTCGGCCGGGTGACCGGCCAGCCATAACTTACATTATTGTAAGCAGAAATCAACGAGTATCTCAACGCGCCGCCTCACGGTGCACCTATGACGCATCCGAGGGCACCATCGGAGCACGCGTCGCACCACGGTCGACGAAGGATCCAAGCAGAGGACGCCCGGACGAACAGGCGTTCATAGTGTATACTCTATTGCGCGGCCGCCTTCCTTACAGGCAACAACTCTTCGCGGCCGCCACACGTACAATGAAAACCTACGTTCTTTCTTTCATCGCCATCGCCGCGTTCGCCGCATGCTCGGCGGCCCCCAATAACCAGCTTCAAGACGACGAGGGGGCCACGAACACCACCGGCGCCAACGGCCAAGGCGGTAGCACCACCGGCATGGGCAGTGGAGGCGTGAGCCTCGTCACGACCGGACCGAACGGCAGCGGAGGCTCTGGCAACTGCGACCCCGGCGTCGAGGACTTCGACAAGGACGGCTTCACCGCCGCTGAAGGCGACTGCAACGATTGCGACTCCAACGTCAACCCCGGCGCGATTGAGGTGCAGAC
>JAPYTK010000282.1 GCA_029941785.1 Polyangiaceae bacterium
CAGCGCTTGAGTTGCGTTGTTTCAAGCAGCATTTCGTCCGCCGTGGTGATTGTCTTGGCATTGGCGGAGAAGGCACGTTGGTGAGTGATCATCTTCACGAACTGATTGGCGAGATCGACGTTGCTTTGTTCGAGACTGCCGGAGACGATCGCGGCGCGACCCCCGTTGCCCGCTTCGCCGATCGTGGCTTGACCCGAATCGCGGGTGGCGACCCATAGATTATGACCGAAGCGGTCGAGTTCGGTATTGGCGGGGAACTTGGCGACCGCCACCTTGCCGATGGCCAGTACCTCGCCGTTGGTGTACGCGCCGTTAATTACGCCGTCCGATGTGATGTCGATCCCGTTCAGCGAGCCGGGGGCGTAGCCGTCTTGGGATTGGGCTGAGACATTGCTCGGCGCGCCATATTGAGTCAGACCGAGTTGCCCCGTGCCGCCTGTGGCAATGGGGTCGCCGAGGTCGAAGCTCATCGTCTGGGCGTTCGCGTTATTGTAGGTCACCGTTGAGCTCATCGCCGGCAGGGTTTGAAGCTTGCCGGTGCCATCGAAGGTGGCCGTGCCCGATGCCAGTTGGGTGAAGGCGTCGCCGACGTTGGCGGGGGCGGGCGTTGTGATCTCGGTGGAGTCGCCGAGTACGTGAATGTTCCACTCGTTGGGGTTTGCGGTCTTCACGAAATAGACATCGACCACGTGGGCGTTGCCTTGGGTGTCGTAGGTCGTGAGCGAGGTGGAGAAGTTCGACGTGGCGACCGGATCGTTGATGTCGAAGGGCAGGACGGGCGCTGTGGCGTTGGTGTCCAGATTCGCGTCGATCTCGATCGCTTGAGTGACCTTCGGTTCGAGCGCTGCGGTTGGAATTTGCAAGGAGGAAAGCGCGGTCTCGAAGCCTCCTGCGGTGAGGGCCTTGTAGCCCTGAAGCTCCAAGCCCTGTGGATTGACGACGACGCCGTCGTTGCGGACCGTCATCTGACCGTTGCGCGTGAAAAACCGGCCCGTGGTCCCGTCCATGGCGCCCTCCACGAGGAAGAATCCGTCGCCTGAGAGGGCGAGATCGGTGGGCACGCCCGTGTTCATGATCGCGCCTTGGCTGAAGATCTGTTGCGAACGCACGACCCTGACGCCCATACCCGATTCATGTTTCCAGCGTGCCGAGACGTTACCCAAGACGTCTTCGAATTGCGCGCGTGAGTACTTGAAGCCGACGGTGTTGATGTTGGCGACGTTGTCACCGACGATGCCGAGGGCGCGGGTCTCGGCGAGAAGGCCCGAGACGCCAGTGTGCATGGTTTTTAGGACAGACATGTTTTCTCCACTTGGTTGACTCAGCCGCCTTGGCCGAGCGTTGCGGCGACCGTAGAGTTCGCCGGTTCGATGGTGGTGGTTTCACTGCTTGCAGTGGTGGACTTCGTGTTTCCGACGAGCGCTGAGGCTCCTTGGGCCAAGGTCGACGCCAGACTGTTCTGACCCGGTGTTGAAGTGGGCATGCCCGCTTTGGGTTGTTGCACACCGATCAGGTCCGAGATCGGAGCGCGGGCGCCACTGTCGAGGATGACCTCGGGGTAGCCCTTGTCGAACGTGATGCCGACAACCGTGCCCTTGACGTCCTGGGACGTTTGAACCGGCGAGCCACTCGCATCTCGCGCTGAGATCTCGACACTGTAGGTGCCGGGCAACGCCGGCATGCCGTTGTTGTCCGTGCCATCCCAGGGCACCTCGAGCGTTCCGCCCTTCTGGGGGCCGAGTTCCATCGTCCGCACGGCGTTGCCGCGGTCATCGCGGATGGTCACTGTCACTTCGTTTGCGCTCTTGCTCAGACGAGCGTTGAAGCCGGTGGACTGCGAGCCGTCGAAGGCGATCTTGTCGCCCCGAATCGTGACCTCTTTCCCGATCAAGCCAATGGCCTCGTTGCTCGCGATGCCTGTCAGTTGCATGCTGATGAGGTCCATCTTCTTGTTTTGCGCGATGGCTTGCTCGACGTTGCTAAACTCGGCGAGCTGACTGATAAACTCGGTCCCCTCCATGGGCGAGAGAGGGTCCTGGTGCTGCAGTTGAGCCACGAGCAGCTTCAGGAAGGCCTCCTTGTCGACGGCGCCGCCGTTCGTTGCGGGTTCCGACTTGGAGGAGGGCGAGTTGATGGCGGTAGAAGAATTCAGTCCCGGGATCGACATGAAGAGATCTAGAGCACGATCCGTACCTGATTTGCTCGAGTCGACCTGTGGCTCTCGATTTCGTCACTGCCCGAGTTTTCGCCGCGATGGTCCGAACCGTCTTCCGTGTTTTCTGCGCGAGATTTGCTGCGTTCGCGTTCGGCATCGGTGGTCAAATCTTCTTGGTGCATGTCCAAATTACGTAGTTCTATCGATGACTTACGAAGTTCGGACTCCATGGCGGCGCTGGTGCTCTGAAGAACCGCGAGCGCGGCGGCATCTTGCGTCGTGAGATGGACATCGACTTCGCCGCCGACCGTGCGCGCCTGAATGGAAATACGCCCCAGTTCAGGGAGGTCGATATCGGCGCGTGCCCCATGCATAAGTGTCATACGATTGACCACCTTTGCGGCAGCGTGTTGACGGCGAGCGCGCGCCATTTGCGTCTGCGTTCTGGCGTCTGCTGCGCCGTTCTTTGTGACTCGGCCCGAGCGATTTCCCCGGCCTTGTTCACGCACTTCTTGAAGCGCGAGTTCGATGTTCTTCGTGACCGCGGTCAGACCTGCATCGCTGAGTTTGATGCTTCCGCCCGTGCCGCTGAGCTTGGTCGTGCCCGTTGCTTCGTTTTCATCTTGTGAGCCGTCCTGCTCCTGTTGCGTTTCGGCGTTGGCTTCTTGGATTTGTCGCTCGGTCGCGAGTTCGACCGATGGATCTTGGCTGAGTTTCGCTTCGAGACCGCTCCCCGCTGACGAGCTTCGCCCCTTCGCGAAGTCGCGTGGTTGGCTGCGACCGGCGAAAGCTCGCCGCGCGGAAGCCTCGCCGGCGAGGGTACGTGTCTCGGGGGGAAGGACACCGGCGTTGACCGGAAGCCATGCCGCTGCGGTGCCCGCGGTTCGTTGATGGTCGACCGCCTCGTCGCGAGGCGATGATCGGGTCGGGGATCGTTCTTCCGGGTTGTTCGAGGCTCGCGCTTCGTCCTTGGGTAAAGTGGCTTGTTCCGCGTCCGTCGAAGTCTCGCTTTGCCCGTCCGAAGGGGGGGGCTCGTCATGCTCGGGCTCTTCGTTCGTGGCGTCCTCTTCGCGAGACTCGATCTCGCTCGGAGTCGTCTGCGTGGCTTGCGTCTCGCTCGTATCCGCGACTTGCGCGGACGCGTCTCCTTCGGGGTTCTTGACGTTGTCGGTCCCGTCCCGGTCGCTTCGGGTGGTGTCGTGCGGCGCCGAGTCATCCTGCGTTTCCGTTTCCGTTTCCGTTTCCGTTGCCGTTTCCGTTGCCGTTGCCGTTGCCGTTTCCGTTGCCGTTGCCGTTGCCGTTTCCGTTGCCGTTTCCGTTTCCGTTTCCGTTTCCGTTTCCGTTTCCTTCGGTTCGGCATGGCTCGCCTTGCGCGGGGGCGATGTCTGCTCCGCGCCGAAAGCGTCGGCTTTGGGTTTCACCGGCGTGGCGTGGGCGCCTTCCTCCTCGACTGGACCTTTCGTGACCGCTTGGTCGAGCACCTTACGAAACGAGTCGGGTGAGGCGTCGGCGCTCCGGGGCTCTTGTGCCGCGCGAGCACGGCCGACGGTGTCTGTTGTCGGTCGGCTTGGAGGCCCAGGGCGGGCGACCGCGTGGTCGGATATGGCGGAGCGGTTCATGAGCGGCGAGCGGTTCGTTGAGCGGCGATTTCGTCAGTCAGCTTCTGGTCCCGCCGGTTTGTTTCTTCTTGGATCCGCTTCGTCTCGTTGTCGTTCCACAGTTCCATTTTTCGTAGCTCTTTGTGAGCTTCCGTGGCCTCCTCGAGGCGGTCCGCTTCTTCGACTTCACTGCGCTCACGCTTGATCGCGGCGCGGTCAGCCTTGCGATGCAAGGTGTGCAGATGGCTGCGGCGTTCGGCAAAATCACGCACGCTCGCGACGGAGCCCTCGTCGTTGGTTTCGTCGCATTCTTGGGCCCAGTTCTCGCGAGCGTCGGCGTGGGCCTGCCGATCCGAGTCAGCCTTTCGCTTGGCTTCCGCGAGGGCACCTTGCGCGCTGTCACGTGTACGCTCCCGGATGTTTACCAGGCGATGGATACGAGAGAGGCGTTGCTTGTTGGTCATGAAGCGGCGATGGTGTGCAGGGTTTGAATGGCGAGTCGTTGGTCGCTCGGCTCGTCGAGTTCTTGGCGAATGAGCCCTTCGATATGGGGCATGGTCGAGATGGCAGCGTCGACGCGTGGATCACTGCCAGCGACGTAGGCACCGATCTTGAGCAAGTCAGCGGCATCCCGGTGCGCGCCCAACCAATCGCGGATCTTGTTTGCGCTCTGGCGATGTTCCGCCGTCGTGATGTCCATGAAGACGCGCGTGACGCTTGCGAGCACGTCAACCGATGGAAAGAGGCCGCGCTGCGCGAGATCGCGTGACAACACGATGTGTCCATCTAGTGTCCCCCGTACGGTGTCCGCGATGGGATCGTTCATGTCGTCGCCTTCGACGAGGACGGTATAGATCGCGGTGATGCTTCCTTGTTCGGCGGTGTTTCCCGCGCGCTCGAAGAGGGCCGGCAGGGCGGCGAATACGCTCGGGGTGTAGCCTTTGGTGACCGGTGGCTCACCGGCGGCCAAGGTGGCCTCGCGCAGTGCCATGGCGTAGCGGGTGATCGAGTCCATGAGTAAGAGGACGTTTTTTCCGCGGTCGCGGAAGTACTCGGCGATGGCGGTGGCTTGCAGAGCCCCCTGCGCGCGTACCAAGGGAGGCTGATCGCTCGTCGCGACGACCACCACCGCATGCCCCAAGCCTTCGGGACCGAGCGCGTTGCGCACGAAGTCGCCAACCTCCCGACCACGCTCTCCAATCAGTCCGACCACCACCACGTCGGCCCGTGCCCGTCGGCAGAGCATGGCGAGCAAGGTACTCTTGCCGACGCCGGTTCCCGCGAACAGTCCGAGACGTTGGCCTTGCCCGATCGGCAACAAGGCATCGAGCACCCGTACCCCGGTGTCGATTTGCTGGTCGATCGGTCGACGTGCGAAAGCGGGTGGTGGCTCGCGCCGAAGCGGAACGCGGTGTGTCGCGAGGGGCATTGGCTTTCCGTCCAGAGGATTGCCAAAGGCGTCGATCACGCGGCCGAGAAGCGCATCACCGGCTTCGACGTGAGCGCCCCGCGCCCGACGGATGACGCGTGCGCCATGTTGCACACCGGTCGTCGGGCCCAAGGGGGCAGCGAGCAAGCGTCCCTTGCGAAAGCCGAGCACCTCCAGAGCCAGTGCGCGGTCGGGTAGTTCGACCTCCAATCGGTCGCCGGTGGCGGCGCTCAATCCAACCACCTCGACGAGCAGACCGACCACCTCGTGCACCTGGCCTTCGGCTGGCATCACATCCGCCGCTTGTGCCCGCTCGACATAGTGGCTGAGGTCGATCGCCGACACCTATTCTTCCTCTTCTTCTTCTTCGCCGGGCCCGAGGGCATCGCTGACGGCGCCGAGACGACCCGCGAGGCTCGCATCCACGCGGCTCAATTCGCCGGTCACTGCGCAGCTACCGGCTGCAAGCTGTGGATCGACTTGGGGTGTCATCGCTTCACCGTCGGGGGAGCGCCAGGCATCCTCGGGGACGGCTTCGGCAATGTCCGGTGACACGACGATTTGCAGGTTGTCTTGATCGGCCAAAGCCTTGAGTCCTTGGCGAGCCCAGTCAGCAACCAGGGCCGGGTCGACGGTCAATTCGCGGCCGATGATCTTCTCGGCGATCACCAAGCTCAATCGAACGAGCTCGCGCTCACTCGCCTCGAGCAGAGTGTGTCGGATGCTCGCGATGTCGTTGATCGTGGTCGCGAGCTGTGATTGCAGGGCGGCGACTTCACTTTCGTAGTCACGTACCGGCTCGACCGGCGGCGGGATCATCGGCTCGTGTCCGTCGTCTGTGACGCCGTCGGGGATCGACTCGGGGGCCTCCGGGGCACCGTCGGATGAACTTGGTGCATCGGCGTCCTCGGCCGATCCGGGAGGAACGATCCACGCCGGCGCCGGCGCGTTGTCCAAAGCGCTCGGATCCGCCCAGGG
>JAPYTK010000283.1:0-3113 GCA_029941785.1 Polyangiaceae bacterium
GACCGAACGAATCGAACGAAGACTATTACATCCGAGCCAATGAGATCGACGCGGCCAGCCCTCTTCAGTGCCTCACGCGCCTCGTCATGGTGCGCCGGATCCCAATAAAGAAGCAGCGCCTTCTGAAGTCGTTTCTCGACCAAGGTCTTGGCCGTGTAAACCGGCTCGCTCGTGAAAGGGTCCAGGCCGGTGTAATACATCGAAGTGGCCATCGCCATCGGCGTCGGAATGAAGTCCTGCACCTGTCGCGGGCGCATCTTTCGTTTCTTGAGGTAGAGGGCCAACTCCACCATGTCGTTCATCGAGCAACCGGGATGTCCCGAGATGAAATACGGCACGAGGTGCTGTTCTTTGCCCGCCTCTCGGCTCGCGCACTGAAACTGATCGACAAAGCGCTCATAACTCGCAATCGCTGGCTTCTTCATCTTGTCGAGCACATCGTCGTTGTTGTGCTCGGGGGCGACCGAGAGCTGGCCCCCGGTGTGGTGTTGCGCCAGCTGCTTGATAAACTCCGGGGAACGCTCGGCCAAGTCGTACCGAATGCCCGATGCCACATAGACGTTCTTGACGCCCTTTTCCTCACGGACCTTCTTGAGGAGATCGATCAACGGCTCGTGATCGGTCACGAGGTTTTCGCAAATCTTGGGGTGCACACAGGACAGAAGACGGCAAGCGCTCTCGATCTCCTCGCTCTTGCATTTCATCTGGTACATGTTGGCGGTCGGCCCGCCCACGTCACTGATGGTGCCCCGAAAATCACTCATGCGCCGTAGGCTGCGCACCTCGCGCAGCACACTCTCGGCCGATCGTGACTGGATGAGACGGCCTTCGTGCTCCGTTATCGAGCAGAAGGTACAGCCACCGAAACATCCACGCATCGTGACGACCGAGTGCTTCACGGTCTCGAAAGCGGGGATGGGATCAGCGTACGACGGGTGAGCCCTGCGCATGAACGGCATGTCGTAGAGCTCGTCCATCTGCTCGGTGTCGAGCGGTAGAGCGGGCGGATTGAAGTAGACGGCTTCGTGGCCATGGGCCTGGAGCAATGGACGCGCATTGCCCGGATTGGTCTCGACCTGAAAAGCCCGCGACATCGCGCTGAAGGCTTGCTTGCTCTCCCGCACCTGATCGTAGCTCGGCAAGATCACCGTCTTTTTGTCCGGCACATAACGGGAAGGCTCGATGTCTTCCCATTCCCCTTTTCGCATGACGAAAGCCGTGCCCCGTACATCCCGGATCGACCCGATCCCCTCGCCTGCATCGAGCCGTTTCGCCAGCTCCCATACCGGGCGCTCACCCATGCCGAAGATCAACATGTCGGCTTTCGCGTCGAGCAAGACGCTGCGACGGATCTTATCCGACCAATAATCGTAGTGCGCGATGCGTCGCAACGACGCCTCGATGCCTCCAATCACGATCGGTACGCCGGGAAAGGCCTGCCGGCACAAGTTCGAATACACGACCGTGGCTCGATTCGGTCGCTGCCCCGGACGTCCACCGGGGGAATACTGATCCTCGCCACGAACCTTCTTTTGGGCCGTCAGTTTGTTGAGCATGGAGTCGAGATTGCCAGCGCTGATCCCGACCATGAGCCGGGGCCGTCCCATTCGGAGCAAGTCGCCAGAATGCCGCCAATCGGGCTGAGCGATGAAGCCGACACGAAATCCGCGGGCCTCGAGGAAGCGCGCAATGAGAACGGGACCAAACGCGGGGTGGTCCACATAGGCGTCGCCGCTCACGATGAGAATGTCGAGCTCATCCCAACCACGCGCGTCCATCTCCTCGCGGGTCGTGGGCAAGAAACCACGAACACCGCCGCGGGCCGAACGGCGGGGCGCATTGTCGCGGAGACGGAGCTCTACCAGACTCATCAGGAAACCAAGGTAGCGTATCGGGGCATGGCGCTGCGGTGGAAAATGGCGTGTCCAGGGTGGGACCGTGCATCTGATGACGCGCCTACCGTCAAAACCGCGCACGGGCGTACGCAGGCGATGCAATATTTTTCACTACTTAGGTGGACGTGGCGAATAGGCACGCACTTTGCTTCTCCTAGGGCGGGCAGATGGATGTTCCATGATTTTGCCCAAATGTCCCCGCAGGCGCAGTGTAATTTTGCCTCAGGGGACCTCGCCATTCGCGCCCCAACGAAAGTTTGACCATGAACTACCAACGATTCATCGACGAAGTGCAACAACGTTCCGGCCTGACGCACCGAGAGGTCGCCCACAAGACCATCGTCGCAACGCTCGTGGTCCTCGGCGAACGCTTGCGCGAAGTGGATCGCCGCGCGATCGCTGACCAATTGCCTGCTGAGCTCGCAGCCGCGATGAACGACTCGGTAGACACCAGCTACGAACCTCCGGTTGACGCCGATCTCCAAACCTTCATCGACCGTCTTGCGCACCACACCACCACTCGGGTAAGGATCGATCAACTCCGTGCCGTGTGTCAGGTTCTCGCCGAGACGCTGAACGAACAAGCGCGCACCCATTTGCGCATCCAACCGCTGAACCAACTGTTCGCGGGCACCCTTCACTAAGTAGGCTCGTCTTGGCCCGCGGGCGCCATGAAGAGCCGACGTCCTAGAGTGCGTCGGCTCTCGTTCGTTTTGTTCATAAAGGACTTCGTGAAGTGGGGCGCGAGGAGCAGCTGGGTGATGACACGCTGCGTTGCAGCTCTGTTGCCACTGCACAGAGCGAGTCGATAAACTTGGTTTCAGGCGACTTCGTCATGGCACAGCCCGATCGTCCTGTGAGCAGATCGGCAAACGAAACGCCCTCGTACACGTCCTTCTCAGGAGATAAGAATGAACGCCCTAACACGTCACTCTGCACTTTTTCTCTTTGCGGCCAGCTTTGGTGCGACGACAAGCCTTACCAACACGGCAAGCGCGCAAGCCGAAGCTCCTGCAGCCGAAGAGCCTGCAGCCGAAGAGCCTGCAGCCGAAGAGCCTGTCGCTGAAGCAGAGCCTGTCGCTGAAGAAGAGCCTGCAGCCGAGGAGCCTGCAGCCGAAGAGCCTGCAGCCGAAGAGCCTGCAGCCGAGGCTCCCGCCGCTGAAGCTCCCGCCGCTGAAGCTCCCGCCGCTGAAGCTCCCGCCGCTGAAGCTCCCGCCG
>JAPYTK010000283.1:3213-6140 GCA_029941785.1 Polyangiaceae bacterium
CTGAAGAAGAGCCTGTCGCTGAAGAAGAAGCTCCCGCCGACGAAGAAGAAGAAGCCTTCCAGGTCGCCGGTTATGACAAGGGCTTCTTCCTACGAAGTGACGATAACGCCTTCATGGTGAAGCTTGGCGGCTTCGCCCAGACCCGGCTCACCTACGCGCGCCTCGAAGGCGTCGACGACGATCTGAACTTCTCGGTGCCTCGCGCCCGCCTCGGCCTGAAGGGTCACGCCTTCTCCGAGGATCTCTCCTACAAGGTCTTGATCGAGTTCGGCAAGGGCTTCACGTCGCTGAAGGATGCCTACCTCGACTACAAGATGCACAACTGGGTTCACCTTCGCGCCGGTCAATTCAAGAAGCCATTCAGCCGCCACCTGCTGACCTCGGCGACCAAGCTCGCGATGGTCGACCGAGCGCCCACGGACAAGCCCTTTGGCCCCGGTCGGGACATTGGTGTGATGGTGCACAACAACGGCGGCAAGTCGTCGAAAATCGAGTACGCCGTCGGCGTTTTCAACGGTAGCGGAGCCAAGAGCCAGTTCTCGGGCACAGCCGACGAAGAGGGTAACGTCAGCGGCAAGCTGAGCAACGTGCCCGGCCAAATGGAGCCGGTGCTCGTCGCACGCGTCGGGTACAATCACGGGGGCATCAACGGCTACAGCGAAGTCGATTTCGAGGGTGGAGGCTTCCGAGCCGCTCTGGGAGCCAGCGCCCAGATGTGGCTGGATGCGGACGACGACGACAACGGTGCCGCAGCTGCCAGCGTGGATCTGATGCTGAAGATGAAGGGCGCGACGGTCAGCGGCGCGTTCTCTTCCAAGTGGAGCCAACGGGTCGCCGCCGACGAGAACACGTCGTGGACGGACCAAGAGCACGGAGCGAAAGGCTTTCACGCCCAAGCCAGCTACCTGATCAAGGACAAATACGCCCCCGTTGTTCGCTACAGCAAGATGATGAACGTCGGCGCCGACAACGATGCCCAAGAAATCGCCGGCGGCCTGGGGTTTTACCCCTACAAGCACCGCGTCAAGGTGCAGGCGGACGGCGGGGCCGCGATGACCCAGCAAGCGGGCGGCGAGAGCACGACGGACTACTTCGTCCGTGTGCAGAGCCAGTTCGTTTTCTAGCGTGACCGTAGTCGCTCAACGCTGAGCGAATGCCGAGGCGGCGACCCCTGAGGTCGTCGTCTTCGTTTTGTAAGCCGGTGCGCGCAGCGTGATCGAGTATGCTCGGACGTTGCGGACCGATGAGCCAACTCAGCATCGCCACCACGATCACCGATCGCCTCCGCCGCGCCTCGCCCGCGGCCTTCGCCAGCTATGCCATCGTCGCGGCCTTCGGCACGTACTTCTGCATGTACGCCTTCCGCAAACCCTTCGCGGCCGCGACATTCGAAGGCGAAGTGCTCCTCTTCGGTGTGCTGCCCATGAGCCACAAGATCCTGCTCATCATCTCGCAGGTCATCGGCTACTGCAGCTCCAAGTTCATCGGGATCAAAGTGGTCTCCGAGCTGGGCAGCGGCAAGCGGGCCATGGCCATCCTCATGTGCATCGGTGTGGCCGAGCTCGCTCTGTTACTCTTCGCGGTCGTGCCTGCGCCCTACGACGCCTTGTGCATGGTGCTCAACGGCTTGCCCCTCGGGATGATTTGGGGGTTGGTGTTTGGCTTTCTCGAGGGGCGAAAGCTCTCCGAGTTGCTCGGAGCAGGCCTCAGCGCGAGTTACATCGTCGCGAGTGGAGTCGTGAAGGCGGTCGGGCTGCACGTGCTCGAACTTGGGGTGCCGGAAAAATGGATGCCCTTTTTGACCGGTCTGCTCTTTACCTTGCCGCTGCTGCTCGCGGTATGGTTGCTCAGTCTGCTACCGCCACCAACGGCCGAAGACGAAGCCTCACGAACCAAGCGCGTGCCGATGGACGGCTCAGCTCGGAGGGCTTTTGTCTCGCGCTATGCGCCCGGCCTCGCCAGCTTGACGCTTCTCTATATGCTCCTGACCGCCTACCGGGATTTTCGTGACAATTTCGCGCGAGAGATCTGGGACGCATTGGGCCACCAAGGCAAGCCCGCCGTCTACGCGACCACCGAAATCAAGATCACCATCGGAGTCTTGGTCGTGCTCGCAGCGATCATGTTGATCAAACACAATCGACGTGCCTTCGTCATCATCCATCTCATCATGCTCGCCGGCAGCGTGCTCATCGGCGTGAGCACGCTGTTGTTCCGGCTTGAGATCTTGGATGGTGAGACCTGGATGGCTTTGGCTGGCTTCGGCCTGTACATCGGCTACGTCCCGTACGGCTGCGTGCTCTTCGACCGCCTGATCGCGACGGTGGGCGTCATGGCCACGGCCGGCTTCATGATCTACGTGACCGACGCCTTCGGCTACCTCGGGTCGGTCGGCCTCTTGCTCTACAAGAACTTTGGGCACGCATCTCTTTCATGGCTCGACTTCTTCGTCGGCTTCAGTTACGCGACGGCCATCATCTGCAGCGTCTGCTTCCTCTTCTCACTTTACTATTTCTTACGACGAACCGATGTCGGTGGGGACGGCACACAGCCCGCGGCCCATGCCGCAGAATTGCCCACGAACGCATGAAATCCCTCACGACATCATCGAGAACCTCCCCCCTCAGGCGACGAGCACTGATGAGAGCGATGGGGCCAGGCGCTGTCGTGCTGGTCTTGAGCCTGAGCTGCGCAATCGACCGAATCGAGCACGGCGATCGCGCAGAATTGAAGGGCAGCTTTGGAGGCTCGGGCGCGACGAGTTCCGGGTCCGGAGCGACCGGTGGCTCGGGCATGACGAGCGCGACGGGTGGCGCGACTTCCAGCAGCACGACCAGCAGCTCGGTGAGCAGCACGATGAGCAGCAGCACGGTCGCGAGCGGCGGCGGAGGGGGAAACTGCGTCGACTTCGGCGAGCCCAATGACAC
>JAPYTK010000284.1 GCA_029941785.1 Polyangiaceae bacterium
GCCTTTGAACATCGCCGGGATGCGGCTGAGCCGCCCGGCGATCTTCGTCACGTCGATGTTGAACCGTAGACCCCGGGTGCGTTTGCTGAGCGCTTGGTTGACTTTTCGATTGAGGATCGACTTGGCCCCCGAGGGCGCTTTGCCCGCGAGACCCTTCTTCCATTGAGTGTGTCGTTCGATGGTGCGAAGCAACATCACCATGGGCCGGGGTGCCTCGAGCATCAGCTTGTACAGTGCTCCGGCCTCGCACAGGCTCTGGGCCTGCTTGACCTGCACGTCCAGTAAGAACTCCCGCCAGCTCCTGATGTATTCTGCTTCGTAGTCCTCGGCGACCTGTTTGACGTACTCACCGATTTTCGAGATGTCTTCATCCGGCGCTGGCGGCACCACCCAGACGCCACTCTTGATGATGTCCCGTGCGCCTTTGAGATTGTCGAGCACCTTGGCGTGTCCCCAATCGGTGAAGGGACCGGAGACGGCATACCACTTCTTGTTTCCCGAGTTGGTGTAGGCGCGGCCGGTGAACAGCTTGTCGAGCACGTCCTGGCGGCTCGCGAAGACGTCGTCGAGCGTGACGGGCGGGTACATCAAGTTTGCCGGAATCAAATCGCCCATGGGGTCGATCTTCTCGTGGTTCAGCGAATCGACGAAGAACGCGTAGTAGCGCTTCTTCATCGGCACGCCCTGCAGGACCTTGCGCGCAGCGGCCACGACTTTCGCGCTCGCTGGCGGTGCCAAGGCCCGCGCTTTCGCCTCTTTCTGTGGCTTGATGAGCTCGAAGTAATACTTTACGTGCGGCCGCATGACCTTCTTGAGGTCGACGAGGTTCAGCGCGGTCGTGTTCTCTTGCAGGCGGGCCCATATGGCGGTGAAGCGGCCCGTGGCCCAATCGACGTCGAGATTTTCGACATCGCTGAGCATGAGGTAGGTCTTGAGATCGAACCATTCGCTCAGATACTTCTCGCCGTTGAATTTTCGAAGCTTCGCCTCCAGATGGCGTTTCGTGGGCCGGACGAAGGCTTCCTGCATGGCCTTGACGTAGACCATGCGGGCAGGCCGATGGACCTTGTCGCCGGAGTACATCAAGAAACGAAACCCGAAAGGGACGCCTTCATCGTCGTATTTGTCGATGGTCTGAAGCTGTTTCAGCAAGGGTGTGAGCTTTTCGAGTTTGGGCCCAATCCCGGCGTCCTTCTCGTCCCAGCTCAGCTCGTCCGTGACTTTGGTTTGCGTCATCGCGTCGGAGAGCAGCCCTCGGTTGTTCAAGAAGGAATTGACGGCTGGGATGGCGAGACAAAGTGCGGTGACCAGGGCGACGCCACTGACCGCGGTGCGCATGATCCGCTGCCGGCGAATCTCAGACGCGCTACGTGAGGCGAGTTCCGCGTCTGGAAACACGATCTTCATGAAGACGTCATGGAGAAAATAGCTCTTCGACTCGACGCGGGCTTGCTGGGCTTGTTGTTGAGGCTGGATCCCCATCGCCTGGCCCATGCGCTGCAGGACGCGGTTGAGCGGGAGACCCTCTTGCGTGCCGCTCGTGAAGTAAAATCCGCGGAAAGTCGGTGTGCCCTGGAAGTTGTTGACGGCGAACACGGTCGACACGAGATCGGCGAGATTTCGGCGAATGCCAGAGAGCTCGATCGGAAACTGGTAAATGCTCTCACGTGCCGCGCGGTTACGCTCGCCCGCGAGGCGCTTCATCGCGGTGCTGTGTACTTCGCGGACCAAGATGTCGAATTCGCGTTCAAACAGAGCGCCGGGATTGGAGCGATCGGTGTCGAGGGGCATCGTGGCTCCCCAGGCCTGCGCACGCTCGCTCTTGCGCAGGTTACCGAAGAACTCGGTGAAACCGGCCACGAGATCGCACTTCGTCACCACAAAATAGACGGGCAGGACCAATCCGAGCTTGGTCATCACCTCGTCGATACGGGCTCGCAGTTTCTTGCCCATCACCTCGAGCTGAGCCTCGCTTGCGTCGAGAATATCGGGAATGCTCACGGCCACGAGCAAGCCGTTGAGGGGCTTGTTGCTGCGGTACTTGCGAAGCATGTCGAGGAAGGCGAGCCACTCTTGCTGATCTTCCGTTTCCACCGAGTAACGACCGGCCGTGTCGAGGAGGATGGCCTCGTTGGTGAACCACCAATCGCAGTTGCGCGTGCCGCCCACGCCCCGGACGCTGCTGTCGGCGTAGGGAAACACGAGCCCCGAGTGCTTGATGGCGGTCGTTTTTCCGGCGCCTGGTGGGCCGATGATGGCGTACCAAGGAAGGCTATAGAGCGCGGACGTGCCGCCTCGTTTGCCGCCGAGCTTGGAGGATTTTAGCGCGGAGATCCCGTCGGTGATTTGTTTTTGAAGTGCCTGAATTTCCGCCCGCTGGTCGGGGCGGGCGTTCATCACCTGTTGCCGGCCTTGCTCCTCGATCGCGCGTTCGAGAGCGCCTGCCGAGCGCCGGGCGCGCCACCAACGCAATCCGAAGACCAGCCCCGTTGCCAGCACCATGACGACCGTCACGACAACCGCAACAGTGTACGTGACCTCGAGGATGTAACAGAGCACCCATGCTAGGCCGACGAGTAGCGCGAACAGGATCCAAATCACAGTGGCCGGACCATAGCCGCTGTTTCACTCGTAGTCGACGGGGCTATACGTTCGTTGGCGCGAAGGATCGGCGGTTGCCATCTTGATGAGCGTGTCGATGGCCATTTCGAGCACGTCAAAGTGCGTAGACGGGCAAAAATACTCGTCTTCCGAGACGGGGGGGAGTTCACCCAGACGCGACAGAAGCGCCTCGCGTGCTTCGGGCTCGATCTCAAAGCCGCAGAAGGGGGCCTCGTCATCGTCTTGTGTCAGCACCGTGTAGGCTATTTGGACGGGATAGACCGCCAACAGCATGTCTCGGAACTCCAAACGCCAGGCGCTAGGGTCACTTTCGTCGAGCCGCCACCAGCAGCGGTGCTGGCGCCGCACGAGCTCGCCGAGGTACGCCCCTATCGACCGAGCTGTCACCGCGAGGCTCTCGGGGCGCTCTTTGATCGCGCCGCGCGATTCGCGCACGTAATGGTCGAGAATCGAGAGCGTATCGGGGCCAAAGTCTAGTTGGACCTTCGCGACAGCCGCGACGAAGCGCGTACACCCGACGGCGAGCTCGAGCACGTCTGCTGGTGCGCCCTCGTGGCTGGCTTCGCCGTCGACGACGGGGGTCGCGGCCGATGCAGCGCTTACCGCGCGCTCTCCGGCCGAGCCCGTCGCGTCGGCGCGAAGCCTCACGGTCGAGTTCAGTATCTCTTCGTCGTCGTCGTCAGCCATGGCGGGGTTGGTCGTAGCGGGGCCTTGGGGGCTTGCGCAGCTCGGGCCTACAGCAGAGGCTGTAGGGTCGAGGCCATCTCGGCTGGGGTTGGGGCAACCGCGATCCCGGCTTCACGCAAGGCGGCTTGTTTTGCGGCAGCTGTGCCCTTGCCCCCCGCGATGATGGCGCCGGCGTGGCCCATCCGTTTCCCCGGAGGTGCGGTCGAGCCGGCGATGAAGGCGGCGACGGGCTTTTTCATGTTGGCCTTGATCCACTCGGCTGCTGCTTCTTCGGCGGTGCCGCCGATCTCCCCGATCATGATGACGCCGTCGGTGCCGTCGTCATCGTTGAAGAGTGAAAGCACGTCGATGAAACTGAGACCGGTGACGGGATCGCCGCCAATTCCGACGCAGGTGCTTTGCCCGATCCCCAGGGCGGAGAGCTGTCCTACCGCTTCGTAGGTGAGCGTGCCGGAGCGCGAGAGCACGCCAATTCGTCCCGGTTGGTGGATGTGTCCAGGTAAGATGCCTATCTTGCATTCGCCCGGCGTGATGATGCCAGGGCAGTTCGGTCCGAGCAGGGTACTGGACGATCCGTCCACGTAGGCGCGCGCGCGGACCATGTCGAGGACCGGGATCCCTTCGGTGATGCACACGATCAGCTCGGCCCCAGCATCGGCTGCTTCGCAGACCGCGTCGGCCGCGAAGGGGGCGGGAACCATGATGCACGACACCGTGGCCCCGGTCTCGGCGATCGCGGTCTTGACGGTGTTGAAGATCGGGACGGTGTCGTCGAAGTTCTGACCACCTCGACCGGGCACGACGCCGCCGACGACCTGCGTGCCGTATTCGATGCAGGCTCGGGCGTGCCGCGAGCCGAAGGAGCCGGTGATCCCTTGAAAGATGACCTTGGTGTCTTTGTTTACGAGAATGCTCATGAGGTCACCGCTGCGACGATTTTTTGCGCGCCGTCGGCCATGGTGTCGGCCGATTGAATGGTCAGTCCGCTCTCGGAGAGCAGTTTCTTGCCGAGTTCGACGTTGGTCCCTTCCAGTCGCACGACCAGTGGAACATCGAGATTCAGTTCTTTGGTGGCGGCGATAACGCCTTCTGCGATGACGTCGCAGCGCATGATGCCGCCGAAGATGTTCACGAAGATCCCCCGGACCTTGTCGCTTTGAAGGATCATCTGGAAGGCCGACTTGACCTGCTCTTTGGAGGCGCTGCCGCCGACATCGAGAAAATTCGCCGGCTCGCCGCCGTAGTGCTTGATGATATCCATCGTCGACATGGCCAAGCCTGCGCCGTTGACCAGGCAGCCGATGTTTCCGTCCAGCGAGACGTAGGACAGGCCCTCCTTCTTGGCGAGGAGTTCGATGGGGTCTTCTTCGTCGGTGTCGCGAAGCTCGGCCCAGGTGGGGTGCCGAAAAGCCGCGTTGTCATCGACGGTCATCTTCGCGTCGAGTGCGACCACGTCTCCGTCGCCGGTGACGATGAGGGGGTTGATCTCCAGCATGGATGCATCTTCCTTGACGAAACAATCGTAGAGGGAGGCGAGGAGTTTGCCGAAGCTGCGCTGCGTCTTCTTTTCGGTCAGACCGAGACCGAATGCGAGTTCGCGGATTTGGAAGGGCGCGACGCCGAGCAGCGGGTCGATGCTCACGGAGAGGATCTTCTCGGGGTGCGACTCGGCAACATCTTCGATGTCCATGCCCCCTTCCTGTGAGGCGATGATCGCGGCCCGGCGCGTCTCGCGATCCACGAGGATGGCCAGGTACAACTCGCGCGCGATGTCGAGCCCTTGCTCGAGGTACAAGCGGCGGACCTGCTGGCCTTCGGGGCCGGTCTGCTTCGTCACGAGCTGCATGCCGAAGATCTCGTGTCCTATTCGTGTTGCTTCCGCCAGGCCCTTGGTGACCTTCACGCCTCCACCTTTACCGCGGCCGCCCGCGTGGATCTGTGCCTTGACGACGACGACCTCTCCCGTCTCGTCAATGAGAGCTTTGGCCTCCGATTCGATGTCTTCGACCCGCAAGACTGGCCGACCCTTGGGTACCGGCACGCCGTAGCGCGCCAGCACTTGTTTTGCCTGGTATTCGTGGAGCTTCATGAGTGGGCGCTTGTTAACTCGAAACGCCCCTCGCGTCAGCAAAGGATTGACGGGCGAGGGCCTTGCAGGTGGGCGGATCGAGGCGACATCCGCGGCTCGAACGGGCATAGTGAGCGGGCATGAAGGGATCGGGTGTGGTCGCGCTAGTGGGGACGCTGCTCGCTGCTTGTGGCGGTGGCGCGGAGGCTTTGTCTGCGCCCGAGCGGCCGGCGCCGCCCCTCGCGCGAGCAGGGGAGCGAGAGCCTTCGGTCCGGGTTGCTGCGACAAGGCCGCCCGCTTCCCCCGAAGACGCACAAGAAGTCGAGGCGGAGCCCGAGCCCACTTTGCCGTCTCCTTGTCCCGAGGACATGGTTTTCGTGGATGCGATGCATTGTCCGGACGCGCGTTACGCGAAGGTAGGGCTTCGCTGCACGAAAAAGGAGCGGAACAAACCCAACAATCTGACGATTTGCCACGCCTTCGATCCGGGCCAGAGCTGTTCGACCACCTTGCGGAGGCAGCGCTTCTGTATGGATCGTTACGAGTATCCGAACGTTGAGGGTGGTCATCCACCGGTTCAGGTCAGTGCGTTTGATGCTGCGGCCATGTGCGGGGAGCGAGGCAAGCGCCTCTGTTGGGAGAGCGAGTGGGTCTCCGCCTGTGAGGGTCCGGCCAAGCTGCCCTTTCCTTACGGGCAGGAGCGCAGCAAGAAGCACTGCAACATCGATAATCCTTGG
>JAPYTK010000285.1 GCA_029941785.1 Polyangiaceae bacterium
CATTGAAGGGGTCCACGCGGTTCGATCTCGAAACGCTCGTAGCTGCCGAGCCCGGTCGGGAGACTGCGTCCTCCGAGACAATGCTGTGCCCACAACAGGGCGAGCTGCAGTCCACCATCGAGCGCGGCCGGATCGGTACGCCAGTGACCGCGCCAGCCGATCGATTCGGTGGTATCGAGCGCGCCGGCGATGCCGCGATTCGAGACCGTGTCGACCTCACGGATCACTTGAAAGAGTGGCCCGTGAAAAAGCGTCTCGCCATAGATTCTGTCGATGCCGGGCGCCTCGGGGAGGGTGGCTGCGGGGCCGGTCGGCGCCGCCGGAAGTGCATCGGCGAGGACGAGTTCGGCGCTGTAATGCCGCTTGCGTGGGTCGCTGGGATCGCAGAGGTACGCGCGCACGATGTCATCCTCCGGCGCGCTGCACTTCAGCAACAAGGTGTCGCCTCCGGCGTGAAACCGTTCGAGCGTGACGCCCCGAAGCACACGTACGCTTCGACACGAGCGGACAAGCTTCGACGGGTTCATCGCCTCTGCGGCGCGCGTAAACCACTCGATGACCTGCACCATCGGCAAGACGACGGTGTTGTCGATGGCGTGGTCGGCGAGGTGCGGATGGGTCTTCGCGTCGATATGCACGAGCACCGAGCGCTCTTGACTCTCTCCGGATATCGAGGCGCGCTTCGGCTCACCACCGAGAACGATCTCGATGCTGGGATCGGTACTCGACAGCTCATCGATCAACATCGTAGCGCCGGTCACGAGCGGGATGAGCGGTACGCCGTGCGATTCGAAGTAGCTCTTGAGCGCGGGCGTCACCATGCCCGCTTCCCATGGGCCCCAGTTGAGCGACTTGACCAAGCACTCGGGTCTACGTCGTTGCTCACGTGCGGCCATCTTGTTCAAGATCTCGTTGGCGATGGCGTAGTCGCATTGACCGACGTTGCCGGTCCGCGCCGCCACCGAGGAGAACAAGATGAGCGTCGTAATCGGATCGCCCTGGGTCGCGGCAAGCAAGGCATGAAGTCCGTCGACCTTCGGTGAAATCACGCGATTGAATTGTTCGTCCGTCTTCTCGGCGATGGTTTTGTCGGCCACCACGCCGGCGCCGTGGATGATGGCGTCGATCGGGCCCCATTGCTTGCGCACCGTCTGCAGCGTGCGGCCTACGGAGGTGACATCGCTCACGTCGGTCGAAAAATAGTCTGCTTCGGACCCCGCGGCCCGCAAGGCGTCTACCGTGTGCCGTATTTCCCGTCGCGCGATGACGCGTCGTACCTGGGAGCCTACCTCTGCGGGCTTGATCATCTCGCCGCGGGCCTTCGCTGCCAGCATCAGGGCTCGTTTCAGGTTCGCCTCCCCCTCGATGCCCACGCAGTCCGCGGGGTCGTCCTCGAGTGTGGTTCGCCCGAGCAAGGCGATTTTGGGCGGGGCGTCGTGTTTCCGGGCCAACGCGATCAAGGTCGCCGCCGTGACGCCGCGGGCGCCTCCGGAGCAGACGAGCACCGACATGGGCGGCAGTTCTTTGGCTCCAGGGTCGCTGAGTTCGCTGCGTAGGGTGGTGCGCCGCCCGGTCGCGCGCAGGCCGACCTCAATTTCGGGTCCGCCCTGTAGCAGTTCGTCCGTGATGGCCGCGGCGAGCTGGTCAGCCGGGCGCTCACCGCGTTCGAGATCGATCGCCTTCACCGACGCGAGGGGCCACTCGAGATCGGCGGTCTTTGCGAGACCTGCCAAGCCGCCGAGGATCGCGCGTTGGCTGCCGCGCAGTCCGAAGTCGCCGCCCGTATCCTGCACGGTGATGAACGCGCCGCCGTGCTCGCTAGCGTAGGGCGCGAAGGCGCGCGCCGCGGCGAAAGCGTCGTGGCAGATAGCGAGCGCCTGGCCGTCATCGATGCTCTCGCGCAGTCCGCCCAGAAACACGATCGCGGTCGCCGACTCTGGCGCGCTTGCCGCGACCTGAGCCTGTATGCCCCGTGCCTCGAGCGAGGCAGCGAGTGCGGATGCGACGTCGTCGTTGGCGTCGCTGATGATGGCCACTACGGCGCCCTTGTGGGCGATGCCGGTCAACGCCAAGCCCGTGGGCTCAGCGTCGACGTGAGTCAGAGTGTAGCGGCCGAGCCGGCTTTTGGGCGGGAGCTCTCCGGCGCGGCTCCGCTCTTTCCTCCGACTGCGGACTCCATGTACGCGGCGATTTCACCGAGCGTATTGAGCTTCGCCATCTCCTTGGTGTTGACCTCGGGCAGATCGGGGCGAAGCGTTCGGATCCCGGCGAGGATCTCGACGCGTTTGATCGAATCGATTCCGAGATCGGCTTCGAGGGCCATGTCCATCGACAACATCTCGGCGGGGTAACCGGTCTTTTCGGCGACCACGTCGAGCAACAGGGCGGTCGCGTCCACGGCTCCGCCGTTTGCGGACCCCTCGGCGGGCGCCGGTTCGGGCGCTGGGGCAGTCGCGGCGGGGGCAGGAGGCGCAGGCGCAGCGGCCATGACCGGAGCCGCAGGGGCCGGCGCTGGGGCAGGAGCCGCAGGTACTGGGGCAACGACGACGGGGGCTGCAGCGACGGGCGCGGCCATGACCGGCGCGGCCATGACCGGTGTGGCCATGACGGGAGGGGCGCTGAGCGTTTGAGCGGCGTAGCTGATTTGCGGAGTGGCGATGGTCGGTGCGGTGCCGCTCACCATCGAGGCCAAGCTCGCAACAGATTGCTCGGCGGTATGCAAGAACGCGATGTGGGCTTGCGCCATGGCGTTCTGAAACGCCGTGTGCGCTTCTGCGGTTTGACGCTGCAGTTCCTGGTAGACGTGAACCCATCCAAACTGCGTCTGGACGAGTTGAGACGGCGCGGCTGCGACGGTGGGCGCAGGCGCCGCGGCGAAGGTGGCTCCAGCGTTGTGGTTTGGTGCAGGGGTGGGGTTGATGCTTGCGCCGTTGCTGCTGCCGTGGGTGTGGGTTGTGTCTGTCACGCTGACCTCTTCTGGGTTGGGTGGGGGCAAGCCGGCACTGCCCTGGACGGGCGGATACGGCTTACCAAAGTTCGAGCCATTGAGCTGGAGCACCATCTTGGGTGCTTCCGAAGGTGGGGGAGCGATGAATTGGCCGTCCCACAGGGGACGAAAATCGAGCGTGGCGCCGGCCATGACCAGCTTGGCGAGCGCGTCATGGAAACACGCGATGCCGTTCTTGCTCTTGCGGTCCATGTTGATCGCGTGATGGGGACGGTCGCCCAGGATCCGCCCGACGAGCGAGGTGAGCACCGAGCCGGGGCCACATTCGATGAAGATCCGCGCGCCGGCCTCGTGCATGGCCTCGACCTGTTCGACGAAGCGAACGGGTTTGGCGATCTGCGACGCCAAGATCTCTCGAATGGCGTTGGCCTCGGTGGGGTAGGGCGCGGCGAGGGAGCCGGCGTACACAGGCGTTGTCGCAGCGGACATCTCGACGTTCTTCAGCGCCTCGAGAAAGGGTTGCGCGGAGTTGCTCACCACCGAGGAATGAAACGCCGTCGCCACATCGAGCCGCTTGCACGTCACGCCCGCGCGGCTGAGCGCTTGTTCGGCGAGGTCGATGCCGTCTATCGGGCCGGACAGGACCACCTGGTTGGGGGCGTTGTGGTTGGCGATCACCACGTCCACGCCTTCGATGAGCGCGTTGACTTCATCGACCGAAGCGGACACTGCCAACATCGATCCGGGGGTGGTCGCGGCCTTCGCCATCAACTCGCCGCGGGTGCGGGCCACTTTCAGCATGGAGGCGGGGTCGAGCACGCCGGCGGCGCACAGCGCGGTGACCTCGCCGTAGCTGTGACCTCCTACGCAAGCAGCTTTGATCCCGATGGCTTCGAGCAACTTCAGCATCGACAAGGAAACGGCACCGATCGCCGGCTGGGCCCACTCGGTTTGGGTCAGTTTCTTGCGTTCGGCGTCGTCGCCATCGAAGGACGGTTTGGGGAACACGACTTCGTGCAGCGGCAATCCCAATTCCGCGGCGAGATCCCACACCCCGATGGCCGGGTCGTAGGTCATGGCAAGCTCGGCGCCCATGTCGAGGTATTGGCTTCCTTGTCCGGGAAAGAGCAAGGCGATGTCGCCACTGACAGCCTCGCAGCCGTAATGAATCCCGCGCGGCGTCGACGTGTTTTGCGTGGGCGAAGCCTCGATCAGCTTAGCGGCCTCGCTCAGCTTCTGCTCGAGATCGGCGTCGTCCTTCGCCACGATGGCGACCCTCGCGGCTCCTCCCGACCAGGCCTGTTGGGAACTCTGCGCCAACCACGCAAGGCCCCCCTTCGCTTCGCGGAGCTTCGCGACGAGGGCGCTCGGCGTGTCCGCGCCGAACACCACCAGCTCGCTCGAACTCGTGCGACGACGGCCTGGGCGAGGCGCGTCACCCTGGTATTCCTCGAGCGCGAGGTGAAAGTTGCTGCCGCCAAAGCCGAAAGAGCTGACCGATGCGCGGCGGGGGTGATCGCTGGTGCGTACCCAAGGCCGGGCGCGGGTGTTGAGATAAAAAGGGCTGTCCTCAATCTCGAGCTGGGGATTGGGCTGCTCGACCTTGATCGTGCCGGGCAGGACCTTGTGATGAAGGGCCATCACGGCCTTGAACAATCCAGCCGCACCGGCCGCAGCCTTGGTGTGGCCAATTTGCGACTTCACGCTCCCGAGCGCGCACCATTGACGGTCCTCACGCCCTGCCGTGTCGAAGGCCAAGCGCAAGCCACCGAACTCGGCTGCATCGCCGGCCTTGGTGGCGGTGCCGTGGGCCTCGACCAGTTCGACAGTCTCCGGACCGTAGCCGGCGCGTTCGTAGGCGCGTGTAAGCGATTTGGCTTGCCCTTCGGCTCGCGGCGCGTAGACGCTCTTCGCGCGTCCATCCGACGACGTGCCGATCCCGCGAAGCACCGCGTAGATGTGATCGCCATCACGTTCGGCGTCGTCGAGTCGTCGCAGCGCGACCATCGACATCCCTTCGCCGAGGAGCGTACCGTCCGCCTTGTCCGAAAACGGGCGACAGTCACCGGTGGGTGACAGCGCGGGCGTTTTGGAGAAGCACATGTACATGAAGATGTCGTTGAGCGTGTCCACGCCTCCGGCGATCACCATGTCCGATTCGCCGAGATACAGTTCGTTCGCGGCCATCGACAGCGCCGCGAAGGTGCTCGCGCAGGCGGCGTCGGTCACGCAGTTCGTCCCGCCTAGATCCAGCCGGTTGGCGATGCGACCCGCGACGACGTTGCCGAGCAAGCCGGGAAAGGTGCTCTCTTGCCAGGGGACATAATGGTCTGCGATGCGATCGCAGATTTCATTGACCTTGCTCTCAGCGACGCCGGCTTCGCGCAGCGACTTGACCCACACCGGACGCTGCAGCCGACTGACCATCGAGGCGAGCAACTCTTGTCCGGAGGTGACGCCGAGGATGACGCTCGTGCGATCACGGTCGGCGCGTGACATGTCGCCGGCTGTGGCGTCTTCGAGGACGCGCTGTGCGACGATGAGCCCGAGCAATTGCGAAGTGTCCGTGGCGGGCACGATGCTCGGTGGAATGCCGAAGCGGAGCGGATCGAAAGCGACGTCCTCAAGAAAGCCACCGCGATGGCAGTAGGTCTTGTCCGGCGCGCTCGGATCGGGATCGTAGTAGTCGTCGATCAGCCAGTGCGATGGCGGCGTGTCGGTGATGAGATCGCGGCCGGCGAGGATGTCGCGCCAGAAGCCTGTTCCGTCGGTGGAGCCCGGGAACAAGGCGCTGACGCCGACCACGGCGAGCGGGACGTATTGATTTGGTTTTGTCATGAGAGTGTTCGCGGTCGAAAGTCGAAGGCGGCAGAGGGAACGGGGACCCCGTAGCTGCGAAGTTGGTGGGCGCGCGTGACGACCGCGGCGCCTTCCATCAAGTTGCGGGCGATTTGCACGGCCGTGCGGCTCTCGGGCGGCTCGAGGAAGGACCCCTTGACCCACTCGTTGAAGGCGCCCATCGCCGGGCCGCACCAGATTTGGTAGTCGACGCGCCGGTCGGAATCGCCGCTGATGGCCCAACGGCTCGACAGGCCGAGGTACCAACGAAAGCACAAGGCCATGCGATGCTTGGGATCGTCTTGTGCTCGGGCGAGCTCTTGTGGCT
>JAPYTK010000286.1 GCA_029941785.1 Polyangiaceae bacterium
CATTATGTTAACTCTCGAAGAAAGCGATAAAGGGCCTTCATCGGGACTATACTCCTCAACAATAGCGTTGGCTGAACGACAGTGCGAACAGCCCCGCAAGCAGGGCCACAACGATCAACGCGCTGCGGACGTTCTCGGCTTTCTTGCGCTGCGCTCGCAAGGCCTTGAGCTCGGCGGTCTCTTCGAGCGTCTTCAGCTCGCGCCGCTTGACCTCAGCCGGTGAGGCGCCGCGGTAGCCTTTGGTGGCGGCTTCGCGCTGCCGATCTTCGCGCTTCGTTTCCACCGCCTCGTTCATCTGGTTGGCCAGCGTTGCGGCCATGCGGGTGAAGCGACGGATTTCGTCAGGCTCCTCGATATGGCCACGCTTCTCCACGAGCAAGCCTTGTTCGGAGATCTTCACCTCCAAGGGGTGATGCTCCAAAAACTCGGTCTGCAAGTCTTCGCTGAGCACGCGCTTGGCGAGCTCGGCCGGGGCTGCCTCGACGATGAACTTCTCGTCGAAGGCCTCGTCGCCGACCAACAGATCGCGCGCCAGGCCTTTTTTGACCCAGCGCTCCTCGCTGCGCGTTTGCGGCCGCAGCGCAATATCGAGTTGCGTCGTGTCCACCGTGACGTCGCACTCGGTCCAGCTCTCGGAGTTCTTGCCGGTGCCGCGTGTAACCAACCGGTACGCGAGCTCGATGCCGTCGACACTGCCCGACAGCTCGGAGGTTTCCGGATCGATCTGGCTCTCCAGCATGAAACCGTCCGCCGCCTTCGAGAGCGCTTCCTGCAACTCCCGCTTCTGCTTCTTGCCGAGGTAATGACCCCCGATCATGAGCGCGATGAATGCGATGACGAACAGCCCGAGTTCCACGCGCGCATCCTAGCATCGCGCCAGCACGAGGGGGATCTGCGAGGCCGGCAGCGAGCCGAACTCGCTACATGACGCACAAAGCACAGGACGCGACCGTGCACTGGGTGAGATCCGTCACCTCCTCGCTCGGCGGGCAGTTGGTGACGCAGCCGATCGGGTCCATGCTGTCTACCTGCTCCCACCCCAACCATTGCGCATAAGAGACATTATGTTAACTCTCGGTGAAAGCCAAAAAGGGCCTTCATCGGGACGATGCTCCCAGCCCCCACTACCTCGACCGCGTCGAGGTTATTGAAAATATGCACGAGGCCAATAAGGAACCCGACAGCCCCGACGCCAGCGCGATCATCCGGCTCGTGGACAAGTCGGTCGCGTGACGAACAGCGTCTTCGGGGGCGATCTCATCCAAAGACCGAATAGAAACTTCATGTGCTCTCTCCATCTGACCGAATGGCCACCGTCGGCTCAGCGAAGGCTCACATTGACTGAGGCGACTTTGTTCGTCTGTTCTGCTCGCGAAGATGCCACAAATACAGCCCCTCGACCTTCTCTCTCGCCCACGGCGTTCTACGCAGAAACTTCAGGCTGGACTGAATGCTGGGGTCGTGGGTGAAGCACCGAATGGGTATCCGCTGCGAGAGATCCTCGAAGCCATAGGCCTCCACCAGTTCGGTCATGATGGCGACCAAGGTGAGGCCATGCAGTGGGTTTTTGGGCTGTTCTTGGATCATGGAATCTCTATATTAGGACATGAAGGCGGCGACGCGCGCCGTTCTGTGCAGGTATTTGTGGGTTAGCAGCCAGAGCGCCAAGCCGAACTCGAAGGATTCGCTCACCCGACGCAGCGTCGGGTCTTGGTCCGCGATTCCGCATCAGTGAAAGCCCGCGCCGAGCCCCGACGCTCTACCTGCTCCTACCCTAACCATTGCGCATAAGAGACATTATGTTAACTCTCGAAGAAAGCGATAAAGGGCCTTCATCGGGACTATACTCAAGAAGCTCTCCATGATGCAGGCGTTTTACTCGAGCGAGATGCCCAAGGTGTTGTTGAAGAAGGGCGGCTTTCCACTCATGAAGTGGCGAAAGCTCGAACTGTCCGACGCGTTCGTGAAGGACTGGAGAAAGCGGCACCAGGACATGAAAGCCCATATCGTCGAGAAAGCCGCAAAGAAGCCCCCATCCGCGAAGATGCAGTATCCGGCGGCGATCGCTGCGGTCAAAGCGACGATGAAGGATCGCTACGGCGCCGTACACAGAGTGGCGATTGTCACCCCCACCTGGAAGGTCAAGAAGCGTTTCGGTGGATCTCCGCTCGATCGGCGCGTCCAAGGGATGTCGATGGTGCGACTGAAGAGTTTTCACCCCAGCCTGTGCGTGATCATCCCGTGGACCTACATCGAAGACTTCGATGTGCAAACGAGCAAGTACACGAAACCCGCAGAAGCGCACCTGTTTGACATCGGCGCCTTCGTTCACTGCCGCTGAAGTTCACTTGCCCCTCCCCGTCGGCTGGCTACGAGCTGCCTACCTGGCTCCCACCCCAACAATTGCGGATAAGAGACATGATGTTAACTCCCGATGAAAGCCATAAAGGGCCTTCATCGGGACGATACTCTTGTTCCCGGTCCGGCGATCACGGCGTCGAGCTCGTCCTCAGTGAAGCCACTGACGAAGTACGTCGGTACGGTGCGGGGCCAGCGGTCGGGATGGCCAATCGTCAAGGTTGCGGCCTCCGAGTGGATCGTCGCCCCGGTCTGGTCCGACAGCTCGAAGGTCACGTCGTAGTCACCCACGCGCAGGTAGTGGTGGGTGACGGGAGCGACCGCCCCCTCGACGTCGAAGTTTCCGTCGCCGTCCAAGTCCCAGTGAGCCGTGAGGCTGTCTGGCTCCAATCCGGGAGCGAAGGGCTCGAAGGTGATGGGCGTGATGGTGTCGTAGCGCTCGGCGTGGGTCTCGAACGACGGTGCCACGGTATCCGGCGCCGGCTCTTCTGCCGGTGTCGGGGTGCCGCAGCATGCCAGCGCCGCGAAAAGGACAAATAGGCAGATCCCGCGGCTCATCGGCCGAGCAAAGTCCCCATGAAGACCCAATTGGGTCTTGTCGAGAGTTAACATAATGTTCTCACGCGATTGTTGGGGTGGCAGCAGGTAGACCGCCTTCATCGGGACGATACCCCTCACACTCGCCTCTATGGCACCGGCGTGTCCCACACGCAGCGCACGGATGCGCCGTCGTTCTTGTAGATGAACGGCATGGTGCCTCGGTTGATCTTGCCGTTCTGGTCGTTGACGCCTCGGGTCCACGCGCTATTGCCCACGAGCGTCGAGGACCAGAACAACCCGTTCGTGCCGCCGGACACGAAATCGGGCTGGACTTGAGAATTCTTGTAGCTGTAGCCGGGTAGCTGAGCCTCGAAGCCCGACGTGCCGCACACGTTCGGGTCGACGATCGAGCAGAGCGCCTTCTGCTTGAGCTTATCGCCTTCATCGGTTCCGCGCTGCCCTTGAGCGGTCTGCGCGCTGGGAGCCATCCCTAGGAAACTCTCGAGCTTCCACCACTCGGCGTCGCTCGGGAGGTGCCAACCGGGGGGGCAAATGCCCACGACGTTGCCGTTGGCGTCTTTCACCACGCTGTCGTCACCCGATTGCACAGCTTCGTACCAAGTGTACAGACCACCCTCGGAAGTGCACTTGCTAAACCCATCGTCGTAGCAGTGCTTCTCCAACGCTGCGTTGCCTCCCTTCATGACCTCGAACTGCTTCCACATTTTCTGCGTTCCTACCCGCAGGTTCTCGGCCATCCAGCATTGGGTGCCAATTGGGGTGGTCTTATATTCCTGCGGACCGAAGTTGGTGCCGCTACGATCATCGCAGAGCAGACCTCCGCAGGTAAACCCCGAGCCCTGGCAACCGCCACCCATGCCACCCTCGCCAATAACGACGCGAGGACTATCCTCCCCGTTCCACACCTGGAGCTGCCAAGTCGGAAACTCCGTTTCCCAGAACGCAACGAAGGTCACGCCGTCGGCCAGGTCTTCCGCGGTCGGCGTGTACCACCACTCGAAAGTTTTCTGCGTCTTATCCGTGGGGACGAGTTGGTCGACAGACACCAGCTCCTTGAAGCTGTCGTCGGCCTTGAAGTTCATGCGGTAGATGTGCACCGCGCGAATGTTGTACTTGAACAGGAATTTGGAGCAGTCGAAGACGGTGTCGGGGCACCCCGAAAACTCAACAGTGGCCTTCACGGGTGTGCCCGCCACGAGTCCTTCAGTCGGCATCGTGAACGTGCCCATCGGTGAGTGAAACAGCGACTTGGACCCGGTGATCGTGAACGGATCGACGGTGATCTTGAACAGCTTGATGAACCACTCCATCGCGTCGACAGGAGCGGCCTTGAAGAACACCCCGAGGTCGTAGTTGGAGGCGTACATGTCGTCCATCGCCTGAAAGCGCTTGAACGTGAGGTCGCCCTGGTGTTTCAGCCCTGCGCTGATCTTCCACACGTTCAACGATTTGGGGAGCCAGGATGGAGCGAAGCCGACCTTGCCCCAAGCGTAGGCCTGCACGTACGGCTTGACCCTGAACTGGTTGAGGATCGACATGTCGTCCATGCCCGGATAGATCCACTCGAACGTGAACGCGCCATTGTCGCCACAAAGGTCATCGTCGCCTGGGCAGCTCGCGAAGTCGTTGTGGAACTTGCAGAACGGAGCATCGGGAAGCGTGCAGTCGTAGCCGAACTTGACCGCCATCCTGGGGTTGAGCGTCATCTTCGCACCGACCTGTGCGAGCTCCACCTTGCCGCCGATCTCAAAGCCGATACCAACGGGGACTTTTCCGGACAGAACGACCGACAACGGTCCCGCCAACGGCACGGGGATCGTGCCCAGCTGACGCTCGCAGTTGATCTTCGTTTCGAACGCCGCACTTACGGTTACGCTGGTCACGAAAATGATCTCCATCGTACCGCTGATGATGATCTTCACGGGGGTGACGGGCAGGATCCAAGGGAAGATGGGTACCGGCAGCGGGATCAGCTTGACCTTAACGTCCGCCTTGAGGTTCTCGAACTTCAGCTTCTTGGTGATCTTGCCCGCGGGTTTTGGGAAACCCGCCTTCGCGACGCACGTGAATCCAAACAGCTTGAACTTGTTCTCACCCGGTCCCGGTTCATCCTGATCTCCGGCGGTGTCCGGTGGCGGCGGCGGGTCGGGATTGGGGTTGGGCGCTTCCACACCCTCCTTGGGCGTGAAGACGATCCAACCATTCTCATCAATGGTGACGTCCTCTTCTTCCAGCACCGCGGGGTCCATCAGGATGTCGGCAGCGTCGAGGGGAAAGGTCTGCTCGATATCGAGCCCAGCGAACAGCTCCTCCAGGGGAGCGATCTCCAGCGTCACCAGCGTGTTGTCGCCGCTCGGCTCGGCCTTGACGACGAGGCCGGCGATGGCCGCCTCTTCCAATGCGAGCATGATGGTGCCCGCAGCCGGGGCTTCGTCCAGTCCGCTCAACGTGACCCAGTACTTGAACCCCGGCACGTAGGGGGCATCGGCGTCGACGGGCACGATGTCGATCACCTGCTGGTCCTTGACCAGAACCGCGCCTGGCCCGGGCTGCGCCACCAGCACGACGACCGGCGGCGACTTCATCCCGTCCGCCTGGGCGATGATGGTGGCCGATCCGAGGGAGCCCACCGCGACCACCACGCCCTCCTGGTTGACGGTCACCATCGACTCGTCTGACGAGGACCAGATGAAGTTGGCGTCCACGGATTTGCCGTCCGCGTCGATCATCTGTGCGCTCAGCGTGTTGGAGTCGCCTTTCGACGTGAGCATGAGGGCACTCGGGGAAATCTCGATGTGCGCAAAGGCGTGCACCTCTGTGCCGTCTCCATTGCCGAGTCCGCCTCCGCTTCCGCTGCTGGCACCGCCAGCCCCCGACACGGCAGTCGCCGAGTCGTCGCCACAGGTCACGGTCATCGTCGCCAGCAGCGCGATGACCACAACGAATTGCCACCGCCGCCACATAGTCTTAAGACGACCGTCCATCTCTCTCTCCTTTTTCTCCCCCAATCTCCGAGATTACTTCAACGAGGGCTTGGGGGGGGCCCGAGTTTAACTCACCGAGGGCTTGGGGTGTCTTTAATTTTTTGATGATGACGTCTAACCTACCTGCTCCTACCCTAACCATTGCGCATAAGAGACATTATGTTAACTCTCGA
>JAPYTK010000287.1 GCA_029941785.1 Polyangiaceae bacterium
CGCGGGCGGCATGAGCGCGTGTCGGCCAGCGCTGTGCTTCGCGAAGGAGCCGCGCGGCGTGGCGCATGCTGTTGGGTTCGGGGATCCGCATCGCGCTCAAGGTCATACTCACGACGCTGGCATCGTCGTCGGAGAGCGCGTCCACGATGACCTGTTGGGCGGTGATATGCGGGCTCTTCGCCAACAGTTCGATGGCGGTCTTGCGCACGGCGGTGTCGGGGTGGCGCGCAAGTGCGACGAAGGCGGGCCGAGTGGCGTCGGCGAGATTTTGGCTCAAGCCGGTCAACTCGCGGAGTGTTTCTGCCGGCAGCGGGTCGCCCGCTTGTTCGTTGAGCCGGTCGCGCCAACCCGACGTGATGAGTTGTGCGACGATCTCGGCTCGATCGGTAGACGTGGCGACGGCGGTGCGTGCGGCTTCGGCCAAGGCGTCGCTGAGCATCAGCAGGCTGGCCGCTTGGCGGGTTGCTGTCTGGTCTTGCGGCACGGAGGCACGGAGCATGTGTTGCACGTCGACCCGGCCGACGGGGAGCGCCCAGGTGGCTCCGAGGCCTTTGCCCAGGGCTTTCGACGTGTCATGCCAAAGTGTGGCGGCCGCCAACGCGCTTTGTTGTAAGAGCGTGTCGGGTTGAAGGAGCGCGTCGGCGAGCTGCGCGGCGAACGCGGTGGACAGTGGCGTCGCTTTTGCGGAGGGGGGCGGCGCGGAGCGGGCCAGCGCGATCAAGGTCGCTCTTCGGATCGTGACGTCCTCCGACTCGCTGAATGCAAGGAAGTGCGGCCGGTCCTGTGTCCGCTTGAAGTTGCCCAAGGCGGTGATGGCTGCGGCTCGAGTCAATGGGCCGCTGTCGACAGACGACGCGACGCGCAACAGTTCGGCTGCATCGCGGTGTGCCCCAATCCGGCCGAGTCCGAGGGCCGCCAGTGCTCTCATCTCGGGACTCGGTGCGTTCATGAGACGCGTCATCAAGCGTCTCGCGCGCTTCTCGCCCAATCGGGCGAGTCCCCAGGCCGCGGCCACAGCCACCGGGTCGCGGCTAGTCTGCGCGCCCGTGGATGGCTCCAAGAAGTCGCTGAAGCGCTGCCACATGGTCGTATCACCGAGCGTGCCGCAAGCGAGCATGGCGCGCATTCGCAGATCGCGGTCGGCGTTTCCTCTCGCGAAGTTGAACAAGGCGGCACCGGCGCTCTTGTTTTGCACGTAGGACAACACTTCGATGCCGATGCGCTGCTGCTGCTCGCGGCTATCCGCCAAGGCGTCGAGAAGGGGTTTGACGGCGCGGCTTCCCACGGCGGCGAGCTGGTCGCGGGCGTGGGAAGCCGCCTTCGATTCGCCGAACTTGGCCGTGTGCACGAGCGGTAGAGTCATGGCCCCATAGAGTTCGACCAAGAGTCTTCGGTAGATCGGCTTTTGCGGATTGTCGAGCGCGATAGGGAGGAGGGCACGCTCGAGCGATTCCAGCGTGCCTCGTCCGAGATTGATCTGCATCGACAGACGCGTCGCGCGGCTGATGTACTGCTCATCTCGGCTGGTTCGGAGAACGCGGCGGTACAAGAGGTCCGCTTCGGTGGCTTTGCCGAGGGACACGAGCATTTCAGCCAGGTCGAAGTACGCTTGGAACAGCCGGTCATTCTTCTGGATGGCCCGCCGCAATTCCGCGATCGCGCGGTCGTTGTCGCGTCGCCGCCGGTACATTTTTGCCAAGCGGTAGTGGCCGCGTGCGTCGTCTGGCGACAAGGCGACGGCTTGGGCGGCGTAGCCGATGGCCTCATCATCGCGGTACAGCTCTGCCGCGTAGTTTGCCATTCTTTGGTAGTAGGCCCGAGCCCGTTTTGGGTCCAGTCGTCGCAGCTTCTTGAGAATGCCGATCGCCTTGTCGAGTTTGCGTTGCATGACCAAGATGCGCTCGAGACTGAGCAGTGTTTGCCGGTCGGCGGGTGCGTTTTGGTGCAGCAGACGCAAGGTGCGCTCCGCGTCGCCGAGGCGCCGCAGTCGCCGTTGAACTTCGGCGAGTAGACGGGCGGCTTGCAGGTCCGGTGGGGTGCTGTACACACGGGTCATCAGTGGCCCCACGTGGTTCGACAGAACGCGCAAGACCGACCACAAACTCACCATATGGGTGCGACACTCGCGTGCGAGCATGGGATCCGCGCTGCTCTGAGCAAGCAGCTGTTGCCAAATGGCGAGCGCCTCCCGGTAGGTGTGTCGGCTGCGGCGGGTGCCCGGCGCGGTCCTTTCGAGGGCGATGGCGAGTTGTTTGACGTAGCGCTTGTTCTTGGGCGCGAACTTCACGGCTTTCCGGAGCGAGGTCACCGCCTCTTGGGGCATGTCGTGTTCGAGGTACACTTCACCCAAAATACTCGCGGCGCGGGCGGCGCTACGAATGATACGGGGGATGCGTTTCCATGTAGCGATGGCTCGTTGCGTGTCTCCAGCTTGAAAATAACGATCGCCCAAGTCGATCAGCGGTTGGGGATCGTGTCCCGGGTCTTTGGCGAGTCGTTCCAGGATCGCGATGGCTCGTTTGCTCTCGTCGATCCCCTCGTAGAAATCGGCGATCGCCATCAACACATCGGTGTCTTTGCCGACACGCCCGGCGAGCTTTTTGACGAGCTTCAGCGCGCGGCGGCGTTCGCCTCTTTGGATCAAGGTGTTGGCGAGCTCGAACACGTATTCCGGGTTGTCGGGCGCGGCTCGTATGAGGGCCTCGTATTCTTCGATGGCCTCTTCTAGACGGCCAGCAGCTTGGAGCAGGGCAACCAGCTTGACGCGCGTGTCTCGGTGGGCGCCACGCATCGCGAGTGCTTTTCGGTAGGTCGTGATGGCGTTGTCGACTCTTCCGACTTCTTCGTACAGGCCCGCGAGTGTCGTGATGGCTTGTCTGTCGCGGCCGCGCTCCTTTTCGAGCATGGTGATCAATTCGCCGAGCTTCCCCCGCTCGCGAAAGATCTCGGTGAGGAGGACCAAGATCTGATTGCGGATCCCCGCTTGTCGCCCTGCGAGGCGGCGCGCTCGACGCAAGGTCGTCAAGGCCTCGTCCATCTTGCCTTCTTTGGCGAGCGAGTGTCCGAGGTTGGCCAGAGCAGGAGCGAGCGCCCGGTTGTCGCCGTGGGCCGCACGAACGACGGAGCGGTAGGCTTTGGTCGCGCGCGCATAACGTTGACGCTTGAACAGCTCGTCGGCCAGTTCTCGCCGAACGAACATGCTCCCCTTTGCGAGTCTCAATAAGGCGCGGTGGTGCCCCGTAGCGGCCTGGTAGTCCTTCAAATCCAAGGACAAGAGCATCAGCTTGCGGCGGAGTGTTTCGCGGGCGAGCGCGTGGTTGACGAGCGGCAGGGCTTGGCGGTACCAGGTGCGTGCGTCGCTCAATTGACCGCGGCGCTCTGCGAGTTGGCCGAGCAGCAGGCGCGGCGATGCGAGACGGGGCTTTGCGTCCGCGACATTCTTGAGCAGCGCTTGGGCTTGCTCATTGCGTTTGGCGTGGACGTAGATCGCCGCCAAGGCCAAGTTCTCCTGGCTTGCTACCGACCCACTGTCGCGAGCCCGGCGCTCGAAGTTTGAGACCATCTGATCGATGGACCCGTCGCGCTGCCGATAAAGTTCAAATAGCTTGCGCAGCGGGACGGGCTCGTGGGGGCGGCGCAGAACGATGGCCGTGTATCGTTTGATGCGGGCTTCGAGTGCTTGGCGCCCGTTTCTCTTGGGCCGGCGCGATCGGGCGGCGGGCCGCTTGGGTGGCCGGAGACGTGGTGCGCGGCGCCCCCGACCGGAGGGGTCGAAATCCTGCGCTGCGCTGGTGCTGGCAGTCATTCCGAGCCACAAGCTCAGAGCGGCGAACATCGAGCGGCGAAGCAGGGTCGTCATGCGGGCTGTGCCTAAGTTAGCCCAGATGGCTGGCGCATGCTCGCCATGCTTTCAGCGCAGGTCCTCGGACTCGACGATGCGTCTGCTCATCGATGGGTCGCGCCCGATGCGCAGTAGGGCGGTCGCCAGCGCGGTGTTGGTCGTGCTGCGGTACCGTCGGCTGAGCCGGCGGCCTCCGAGCACTGCCGCGACCGAGAGCGCACCGTCGATCAGGAGTGCACCGACACGTTCTCCTGCCCGGGGTTCGTCACGGCCCGGTCCGGCGATGAAGGACGGCCGCACGATGGTGTAGGGGAGCGGGCCGGCGAGAAGCAACTGTTCGACCTTCCATCGTGCGTGCATGTAACTGCTGGGCTGAGGTTCGTCCGCCGGTACTCCGGTCGACGAGAGGTAGACGAAGCGCGGGGGCTGCGGGAGTGTACTCGCCGCGCGAAAGAGCATGGCAGTGAGTCCGTAATCGATGGCCTCGTAGTTGATCGTTGTGCCGTGTGTGGTCGACTCACGCTTCGCTCGTGTGCGGGTCGTTCCCAGCAGCGCAAAGACGATCGCGGGGGCGAGTGAGCGAAGCGAGCTACGCAAGGCCTCCTCGTTCCAAGGCGTGTCGTTGACCGTTGCTCCGTATGAGCCGAATAGGTCACGCCACTCGTCGAGTTTCGGTGAGTCAGGGCGCACGTGGGCTAAAGTTGGGAGTTTGGCCTCGCTCGCGAGTCGAACCAGTTCGCGGCCCGTGTGCCCGGTGGCGCCGGCGATGAAAAGATTATCGGCGGTCATGCGGAGAAACCGTGGCGCGGTTTGCTTGCGGCGTGAAGTGCAACCTGAGCGGGACCGACCGTGTGTTGGACGGCGCTGCGCTCTAGCGCCCGACGACCAACGAGAGGGTCGCCAAGGCTGCGAAAGCAGCGACCAGGGAGGCGGAAGCGAGGACCAACCAATACAACGGCGGTCGGGTCATCAGCGTTTCGTTCGCTGCCTTGGCATCGACCGCTTTGAAGTGTGCACGGAGTTTGGCGCCACTTTGCCGCGAGCGATACAAGAGATACAGCAGTTCAAAGAATCCCGCGCTGAGGACGAGTCCGAACACGGGCCAACGCGCGTTCTGAGAGCGCCGTTGTTCCAGGCTGACCTTGGGCGGCAAGGTGTCGAACACGAGTCCGAGCGAGACTTCGGCGAGCGGCTCTCGGTGAGGGGCCAAGGTCCAGCTGGTGGCGGGATTCTCGGCGAAGTCACTCGACGCCACCAATCTGAATGCCCCGTTCGGAAGAGGGGGCAAATTCACGTTCGCTTCCGAGAAGCCGCTGTGGTCGATGCGCGTTTCGACCCGCGCGCCCCATCGGCGGCCGTCCCGGTCGTACAGGGATACCCACACGTGTTCGCGCGGCCCGCTGGCGCGCAGGGTGGCACGGCGGCTGGTCTCGGCTCCTGGCTTGAGCCACCACCCACCGTTGGCGATCGGGAGCGTCACGGCCTGTTTCCATGGCGTCTTGTTGTTCGTGCGGAGGAGCAACTGCAGTTGCGCGGTCGGAGCATGCGGCGTGTAATGAGCGGTCCAACGGTAGACACAGGATTGTCCTGAACAGGTTGGCGGTCCGTTGTGGCTCGGTTCATCGATCTCCGTTCCGAGCGACGCGAGGCTCAGCTGGGGCCAGCTTGGCTCGACGCTGTCTGTCTTCACGTGAGCGGTGATCTGCAGCCTCTCCGGGAACGACGCGAGCGCACGGCCACGCGGAACGTGCACGGTCAATTGGCCCGTCGGAGGGATCTTCGGCTCCCGCGTTGCGAGCGTGGCGAGTCGCTCGCTGCGCTTGAACGACGCCGTCGTTGCGACCATGCCGTCGATGGCGACGCGCACGATGGCGGCGGGGGGCAATGGGGAGTTCAAGCGAATCTGGGCTTCGGCGCTCCCGTGAGGACGGGTTGTGCCACGCCATCTTCCGAGACTCTTTCCCTGGTGCTCGACGGTAAGCTCGACTGAATCGCGCGGCACCGGCCGATAGCGCCTTCCACTGTGCGCCATGGTTCGCAGCCGCAGAGCGATATGTTCGCTACCTGTCGTGACGAGCCCATGGGCCCTCAGCCCGATCACGGTTTGCTCTCGGCCCGGGCCCAGCAGGAGCAGAACCGTCAGCAGCACCGCTCCGATG
>JAPYTK010000288.1 GCA_029941785.1 Polyangiaceae bacterium
GCAAGGTTGGGACCGCATAACGGCGACGTGTCAGGCGTCGGAGGTCGTCAACCCTTGGCAGCGGCTCTTGGGTCTTCCTGGTGCCTTCCAAAGAGTCCGAGAATGGAAACGTCCGAGAAAAACGGGGACAGCAGCGGGCACAGGGTTCAGGAAGCACCGTCATTGCAGGGACTTACGAAACGCGTCACACTTCGATTCAACGTCTAACGTTGGGAGTCGCGCCGCCGCCTACCTGCTCCTACCCCAACCATTGCGCATAAGAGACATTATGTTAACTCTCGATGACGGCCATAAAGGGCCTTCACCGGAACTATACTCCTCGGTATGGCAGCCAATCGACTCAGAAAAAGCATTGAAAAATCCCAGGACGCATCAAAGTTGCCAAAGCAGTGGGTGCGCGGAACTGATGATGGCGAGTAGGCCGCGTAGACATTCGGCGAGCAGAGCGGCCAGAACGGTCGGCCTCATGAAGGAGTTGGTCGCCGTCGCAGCCTTCGGTTGTGGGTCATCGATTTTGTTGCTCACGGCTTGCTCGGAACCCAGTGACACCGGCCCCCCTCCAATCGAACATATCGACGCCGGAAGCCACCGCTCGCACGCAGATAAGACGATCGCCTTAGACCCACTGAACGCCAAAGAGGTTGCCCTATTTCTTGCCACATACAATCGCTGGGAAGCGTCAGTGGAAGCGCGTTTAACCGAACACATTGCGAGCGACAGAGGTCGGGGCACGCTAAAGAGCAAACCGTTTCCGGCCCTGATGGGCCGGGTGTTGCAGGAGGCGCGCCGCACCCAAAAGGCAGCATGCCGGCAGACTGGCATGCGCTTGAGCCGGTATCGGCTGGTCTTGCATCGAGTAGTAGCGGTCAAAGAGTACGATAGGCTTCGCGAAGTGCAGGTGTTCTTGGAAAAAGAGATTTCGAAACTGGAAAGCGCCACCGCCGCGGAGCGCAAAGCAGCCGCGGAAAAATCGTACCGAGATTTGGAAGAGCATCTCGCGCCGTATGAAATGGATGTCGCGACGGCCAGGAAGGCGAGCGAAAAGAACAAGCAACGATACCTCGAGAAGGTTCGATCCCAGAACAAGAATATCGATGAATACAATCGTAATTTGCCGCCCAACCCAACCATAGCGAAAACAACACAACGCATAGCCTCGCTCGAAGAAAAACTAAACGACTGGAGATTTGCAGGCTCTCATGACCGGATCAGAGCAGACATCGTTGAGCTATACGCACGTCTGACTCGACTAAAAAAGGCGGAGCAACGACGCAAGAAGAGACCAATAAAACCATCGGCGCACATCTTGCGTGGTTTCGAGCGGGCGGCAACCACGGCGATGCAGACAAACTCTCACTTGCGAAAGCGACTGCAAGGGGCGCGCGACGCAAAGGCGAGCGGACAGTGGCTCAAGTCTGCAAAGGCCAATGATGCGAAGAAAGTGGCACAACACAGGAAGGCCATTTCGCAGCTTGAAAGTCAGCTGAAGCAGCCGCGGTTGAAACAGGCGGCCAAGGATTCGACGGTGGTGCAAAAGGTTATTGGTCGAGAAAAACTGCAATCAATCAGCCCCACAGCATAGCCGCTTCACACGGCTTATTTGCAGACTTGCGCGCCAGACCGGCTGCTGTCTACCTGCCCGATGATCCGGAAGGCGGCGTGCCGTACATTCCCGAGAGCTTTCCCGAACCCGACAGTTCGACCGCCGCAGAGGAAGCGGACCCAGACAAAGCGGCCGCAGAGGAAGCGAGCGAGCCGGCGGTGCCGGTCTCCCGCGGGCCGAGCAGTGGTGGTGGTGGGGCGCGATCATTCCTAGTCTCATCATCTTTTTTCGTGATTCCCCTCGGGTGGCCTTGCCTTCTGAGGACGAGTGGCGTGCGAGGGCGGCGACGTGGTTCATCGTGGCGGCGGGGGTCCTGCTTGCCAAGATGTTGCTGGCGGCAAAACGGGCGCGGAAGAAAAAAGAAAACGCGAAAGTGGCGAACCTCGGCTTGTGGCTGCTGTGGGCGGTGGCGCTGGGCTACTTCGCTCCCTTCATCGGGACTATACTCAGCAACGACGGCTTACTTGGGCGGCGGGATAAACTTGCTCTCGCAACCGAACAGAACGTCGACCTTGGCGTCTGGATCCATTTGCAGGGTCGAACAGGTCACAGGACACGCGACAATCTTGGTGGGCGATGCATGGTCGTTGTAATACCAGCCGCCCTTCGGGCCGCATTCCCCGGCATTGTTGACGCGCGGGATGGCTACGCCTGGCGGCTTGCCCCCCGCGAAGTACTTCACGTTGACGAGCGCCGGATCGAGCTTCTGGCCAGGCGGAGGATCGGGAATGGGGTACTCGCAGGGCACGCTCGCACCGCCGACAACGGCCTTGCCCATGGCGGAGAACACGCTCGCGAAATTCTGTATGCAAAGGTCCTCGAAGATCCCATTCGTCTGCATGGCAAGCTGCTTGTATACCGCGCCATCCGCCGCAGAAATGGCGTTGCAATCGGAACAGCAAGCTCCACAGGCAGCGCAGTTTCCGCCACATGCCGCCAGACAGGCCGCCGGGCCTTCGTCGGCTGCGATACCGTGAAAGACCATTTTGCTAAACATGGGAGGATCGAGTGCTGTCATAGCAGCCGTGAATTCTGCCGCCGTGGTCCCGGAATCGTCGTCGGATACGACGACCACATACTTGATCGCGTTGGGCCGCAACTGCGCTTGGTACTGTTCGTAGGTTTCTACGATCACGTCGAGCGCATCGCTGCTGGTAACCGATTCAACCACATGCCGGTACCGCGGCAGGTCTTCATCCATACCGGCGCAGAACCCGTTGGCATCGGCGCCGTTTCCGAGCGGCGGCGGAATACAGATCTCGTAGGGCTGAGGCGGCCCTTGATTCTGCCCTTGGCCCTCGTCGGAGATGAGGATCACATGAACGTCGATACCGCTCTCGATGATGCTGCTCGCGAACAGGTTCATGTTGGCCTGCACCTGCCCAGCCTCCTCGATCATCGAGGCTGAGGTGTCGACTGCAAAGATGATGTCGGCTGGTAGAACCACCGCGTTCGCTTCCGCCGCCACCGCCGCACACTCGTCGAACCCACCGCCGCCGCCGCTGCCCGACGACAACCCACCACCACCTTGGCCGAGCGGGCCCGTCGAAGCCGCGGCCCCCGCCCCGCCCGCCCCGCTCGCACCGCTCGCACCAAACACGTTGTCATCGCTCGAACAAGCCGCAGCCAGACCGATGATGAGGATCAAACCGACAGTGTCATGAAAGTTCATCGTTAACCTAAATCTCTCAAAGTGAGTTCGAGTTCTTGATACAGAACGCCGTTCGACGTTGGCTCCGGTCGCTAATGGCGTGGCGGTTTCAACTGTTCGCCGCGCTCACCACAACTTAATTATCGCCGGGTGCCCCCGCAACCGCGAGGCGCGGTTTGTTACAGCTTGTTACTTACGGCAGTTCCGGGCCTCTCTGAACCGCTTCCTAGCAAGGAGTACGCGAGCAGCACCATGCTAAGAGGGCACCAGAGAATGGTCCCTTAACTCCCCGCGTCCAGCCCAACACCACGCCCTGTGGGGCCCGCGCAACCCCACTCGCGGGCGACAGAGCAGCATTCCGTCGTATGGAGCTTCGGACAGGGAGGCGAGCGGGGTGTCTATGTCGCATACACCAAACTGGAAGGCTGCGGCTCCTTCGCCACCTCCTTCGAAAAAAAGGTAACACCATGAAATCCATTATTCGTATCCTGCTTGCGACCACCTGTGTCTTGTCCCTTATCGGAGCCACCGCCGCGTGCGGGGTCGATCCCTGTGAAGCGCTCGCCGATCGTTGCGCCAATTGCGCCAACGCGACGGACGGCGTCAACTGCGAGTCCGTTGTGGCGTTTGACCAAACGGAGGCCTGCGAAAACGCGCTCGACGACGCCACCATCGCCGAGTCCTGTCCAGAGTGAGGCCTTAGCGCCAACCGCACCCGCCAGGGCTACGCGGAATCGAATCGAGCGTAGCCCTGATCGCTAGGCATCGCTCGTAGCGCGCCTAGCGATCCCCCGAACCGAGGTGCGGATGATGGGCAGAGCCTTGCGCATGCTTTCCCTTTTTAACACTTCGAACTCGAAACCGGCTTTCTCGATCGCTTCCTCACTGTCTCGCGTGAGGTGACAGTTCTCAGCGAGGTGCTTCCGCCTACCTGCTCCCACCCCAACAATTGCGCATAAGAGACATTAGGTTAACTCTCGAAGAAAGCCATAAAGGGCCTTCATCGGGACTATACTCCTTCCAGCCGTAGAGGGCGCGGTGGCCTGGCACAACCACGTGCCAGAGATCCACGATCTGGATCATCGACACCTCAGGGACACCGCAAAAAAACACAATAAGTTCAAAGGAAAAACGTGGGTACGATAGTTGCTTACACTGTCAGCATGGGTAACATGGTAACGCGGTTGATGATGGTGCTGACAGCTTGCTTGCCGCTGTTTGGCTGTGTGGCTGAAGAGGCTCCCGCGGCTTCGCAGGTCAGCGATTCAACCCAGGTCACCGTCCATGCAGGGGAGCTTGGGAGCTCTTTCGACTTCGCCGTGACGGTGAAGCCCGCTGGGCTGAAGGCCGGCGACGACCACGTCAAGCTGGTGCGGTTCCAGGTGCCGGTCGGCGTCACCTTCGCCGTGGTGATGCGGAAGCAGGGCGACTCGGCGCTCAACCCTTATCTCGCTCTCTACCCACCAGACAGCAACGAGAAGGTCGCCCTGAGTGACTGGGATCAAGCGCTGCTCCCGATGGCTGCCGAAGACGATGGCGTCGTGGTCCACACCGCCGAGCGCAGCGGTGACTTCCTCGCCTTCGCCGCCGATCTCGATCTGAACGCCGACGGAGCGTTCCAGCTCGATATCCTGCAGCTCGACACTGAGCCGGTCACCCTCGACCTCACAGTTGCCGACCCTGGGGTTCGCACGATCAACGACCTGTTGCGCCAAGACGAAGCGGAGTTGCTCGACTATTTGGTCATCGGCGCCCTCAGCGAGGGGCCCGACGGCTTCGTGGTGAAACACCCCGAGGCCCTGGGGAGCCTCAAGGAGCGAGTCGCGCTCAATGGCTTCACCGCCCACCTCAACGACCTTCGTGAACAGCTCTACCGTGCCTTCGTTTGGACCAACGGTGCTGGCGGAGATGGTGCCCTCGAGGCGCAGGTCGGCACCGTTTGCGGCGCCCTTTGGCCGGCGCTGCGAAGCGAGTCACACGTGCTTCGCTGACCGGGTGCCTCGCGGCGCCGTAGATCATGGTCACCCACCAGACCACATTCTCCGGCCTCCGCTGTCCTGCTCTCGCCCTGGCCCGTCACTCCTGGGCCTGAGGCAGCACCATGCCGAAATAGTCTGCCAGCGCCCGCACCTTCCGCTTGCGACGAATCCGACCGAGGAAGATCTCGTCGTTGCCAAACAGCTCCCGTAGCCGCGGAAAAAGCTGGGCGTAGGCGGGCAGCTCGTCCAGCAGCTCTCGTTCCCGCTCGGCGAAGAACAGCGTGGCGCCCTTCAGCTCGTTGACGAATTCCAGCGCTTCGTCACGGTCGAGCTTGCGTCGCCCAGCCTGCAACGTGCCACGGCGACGGAGCTGTCTAGCCGCCAACCTGGCTCCCACCCCTACCATTGCGCATAAGAGACATTATGTTAACTCTCGGTTGGTGCCATAACGGGCCTTCATCGGGACTATACTCCCGGCTTTGAGAGGCTCATGCTGCGCAAGTGATGGGCCGGTGTAAACTCTCCTCATTCCATGTCCCTTTACGCAAAGTTCTCCGACCTCGACTGGAACAGGGTGGACCCCGCGCTGCGAACCCTGCGCCTGCAGGAGGGCGAGTCCACGCTGGAGGGGAGGTTCCGTATCGTGCGGGGTCGGGGGATGGCCCGTGGGGTCGGTTGGATTCTCGGTCTGCCCCCAGCGGGAGAGGAGGTGCCGGTTCGACTGCACGTCGAGCGGGAGGGGGGGCGTGAGGTCTGGACGCAGTC
>JAPYTK010000289.1 GCA_029941785.1 Polyangiaceae bacterium
AGTACTGGCCCGATGAAGGCCCTTTATGGCCTTCATCGGGACTATACTCCGCTCGATGACTCCGCTCGATGACTCCGCTCGATAGTTCGACGAGATTTTAGGCTCGCGACCGCCTTCGTGTTTTTGTGACCTTCGACTCACTGCCCCCCCTCTCATGCGTCGCCTCCTGTTCTGCCTTCTGTCGTTCGTTCTGCTGAGCTCCGTTTCGTGCCAGGACAGCGACACCTCGCCCTCGATCGTTGCTCCCGCGAGTACGCCGACTTCAGCAGCGGCGCCGTCATCGGAGAGAACGCCGAGTCAAGCGGGCACGCGGCCGATGATGATCGGGTTTACGCGCGACTACTGTTTACCGTGTCAGGTGATGAAACCCTGGCTTGCCGAGCTCAGGCGAGAGCATGCTCGAGCGGTCGATGTGGTCGTCGTGAACCTCGATCGGAAAAAGAACCAGCGGTTTCGTTCGCTCGCGGGCTCCGGCACGGTTCCAACGCAGGTGTTTGTTGGATCATCTGGTCGAGTGGAGGAGAGGCAGGCAGGCCTCTTGACCCGTGAACAGATGACCGCGACATTCAGGAAGCTCGGATGGATTCGCTGACTCGCCGTGCCGGGAAGCGAGCTCACGCCGTCTTGGTGTTGCTCTCGCTTCAAGCCAGCTGCCAAACGAAGGAGCCCGCTCCAAGCCCGCCGTTGCCTCACCCACCGGCCGAGAGCATCGCCTCCACATCATCTCACGCGCTTCAAATCGCGCCCGAGCAGTTGTCGCGCATCGAGCTGGTGACGCGACAGGATCCCTCGCCGGATCGTCGTATCGTGCTCGCCAAGGTGAATGGGACATGGCAAGTCGTCGCACCGGTCAAGTACCCAGCCAATCAGGTGGCCGTCGAGTCGATGGTGGCGGTGATGGCGGAGATCGAGATCCTCACGAGTGTGCAAGGCGATGAACGCTCGGTGCGCAGGCACTCGGTTGATGAGGCCACTGGTGTACGGGTAAACGCCTGGGCGGGTGAGGCGAGGCAGACTCAATTCATCGTGGGTCGTTCCTTGCAGGAGTCGACCTACGTTCGATTGGTGGATGATGATCGAATACTCACCGTTCGGGGTCGCTGTCGCCCAATTTTTGACAAAGCACTGGATGAACTACGCGACCCCGTCATTACGAACGTCGCGCCGAAGGAGATTGAGTCGGTGCGTTATCAAAATGCGTTTGGCGTTTTGGAGCTCGTGGCCGATGACAAAGAGTCTGGCAAGTTCGTCCCCAAGGGAACCACCATCCCGAACTTCAATCGTGACCGTGCGGCTCAGCAAGTGGGGGTGCTCGCGCGCCTGCTCGCCAGAGGATTTGTCGATTCGCCTTCAATCCCGGACACGACCGGCCTCTTCGATCCTGCCACGCCACGTGCGACTCTCTCGTTGCGCGGGCCAGAAGGGGTGCGAGCCTTGGACGTTTGGGTGGGAACCCGGACGCGGGCTGGTCTGCATGTGCGCACCTCGGAAACGAAACAGATTTACCTCGTTTCGGGACATCTCGACACGAGCCTCGTGGCCCGTCGAAGCCACCTCGAACGCAGCGACGAACTGATGCGCCAACTGAGAGCGCGACAAGAGAAGCTCGCCGCCATCGAGAAAGCGCGGGGCGCACATACCCATCCGCATTCTCCAAGTCCTACTTCCCAGGTGTCGCCAGAGAACCTGAGCGCGCTAAGGGAGCTGGCACGGCAGCAAACCGAAGGACGGTGAGCGGCTCGCTCTTTCAGAGCGGACCGAATGTCTGCAGAGCTTACTTTGGTGTGTCAGGCGGGTTCGCGCAGACACCGACCTCGAGAATGACATACAGCAAGATGTACTCTTGCGGAGTGATGACGGCCGATCCGGAAGAGGTTTCGTAGACGGAATAGAACACTTTCCCGTAATCGTAGTTGTACGTCACCATGAGTGGCGAGCCTGGGAACGAGCCATTGTCGCTCACCCATGTGTAGGGTTTGACCACGAAGCCATCTTTTTCCAGACCGTGACCATCGGCCACCTCATCGGTTGTATCGATGGTGACGTAACCGTTCTGAAATGGCACAAGCTTGGGGTCGTTTGGAATGACGACGCCCAACCACGCCGCCAAATCGGTGTCGTGCACGTTACCGGTGGTCGTGTAGGCGAAATTCGTACGGCGCCCGATATCGAATCGTGTCGGAGCGTCGGACTGGTAAAAATCGATATAGGGGGGAAACGTCGCCTCGGTCCACAGCGATACCGTGCACGAGTTGTAGAGTCGGCCACCTGCCGCGACGAAGTTGCGGAGCATGTCCACGTGACTGTTGACGAATGAGACGCCAACGCCGCTCGAATTGCAGGGCAGGAAGACCATGTGATAGCTGTTCAGGATCTGTTGAGAATCGAACAGCGTGCTGGTGTGGGGGTAGGAGCCTCCAGAGTCTGCGTAGATGCTGAACTGCTCGGTGCCCGCGATGAGAGTTCCGGAACCATCGACGTCGCCCATCCCGAACTTCGCCAACAGATTGTAGGTGAGATCAGGGGTCGTTTTCACGACCGCAAAGTTGGGGATCGTGTCCAGTCCGTCGGCGCTCAGCTTCTTTGGAAGGCTCGTCATCTCCTCCGGAATTGCCGGGGCCATATTCTCCACTACCTCGATGGCGCGAATGCGTCGAAAGTTACCCTTACGGGTTACGAGCTTCCAAGAACCGACCGGAACGTTGTCGATCGTCCACGTGCCATCGGCGCTTGACAAGGTGTACGGCAGGTCGTCGAGGTCGTCGCATTTGTAGTTGTACGCGCCGCTGGGGATGGCAGGCGGCTCTTTCGTCGTGAAGAACACGAGCGCACCTGAAATGGGGAACGCGCCGGAAGGCGCCATCACGCGCCCCGACAGTGTGACCGTTTTGATGGCGGCGGAGCCGCCGAGTGATGGGCCTCCCGTCGGGTCGGTGGCCCCGGATCCCCCTTGACCGTTTTTCGCGCCCGAGCCATCGCCTCCAAGCGTTGTCGTCGTGGCGTCGTCTTCTCCTGAGTTGGTCGCGGAACACGCCACGGGCAGCATGGCGAAGAGGGCCACTGCAACGAGAATCGTGATCGTGAACGCGGGGCGCTTACTTACCAGGCTATTCATTCTTGAGGTTCCCCTTGACCTCATGAACATACGCTAGCCTTGGCGTACCTGTCTATCCTCCGTTTTGGGAAGGCGTTTCGAGCGGCTGCCGCTCAGCCCGCCATTGCGCATAAGTGGCGTGACGTTAACTTTGGTGAACGGAGCATCGTCCCGATGTAGGCCCGTGTGGCCCTCTTGAGAGTTAACCTAATGTCTCTTATGCGCAACGGTTGGGGTGGGATCAGGTAGGCAGCCTTCATCGGGACTATACTCAAGTAGCGTGATGCTAACTTGCGAGAAGGCCGCCTCGCGCGCGTGATTGCAGGCGCGAGATACCGCTCGGATTGCTCTACGCGTTCATCGCGTTCTCAAGATGATGTGGAAACCGAATGGCGTCTCGACCACACCGCTCAGTTCACCGGGTGCCAAGGCGAAGGCCGCGTCGTCGAACGGTTTGACCATCCGACCGCGAGGAAAGGTGCCGAGCTGACCTCCGCGAGGAGCACTGGGCCCGTCCGAGTAGCGCGCGGCGAGCTTGCTGAAGTCGGCTCCCGCTCGAGCCTTCGCGAGGAGTTGAACGATCAACGCGCTGGCCTCAATTTTTGTGCGCGTCACAGTATGGCGAGCCCGTTTGGAGCCCGCGTACTGGATGAGCAGGTGGCTGGCGGCGATCGTGCGGCCGGCAGGCGTGGACACCGGCGGCGAGGGCGGTAGGGGAGGTTGGTTTTTCGCCTCGGCGGCGATGTGGGCGATCGCGGCGTTGATCGCGCTCTGTTTGAGCTTTGCCGGAGACTTACCCGCTCGGAGGTCCTTGCTCGCCAGCGCGAAGAGCTTTCGAAATGCGGCTGGCGGCTGCGCTCCGTTGAGGCGGTAGCCATGGACGACGCTCATCGGCGTGCCCTTGATGCCGAGTTCGTGCGCGATCGCCAAGTCGCGATCGATGATCTTGTCGAAACGGCCTTGGTTCAGGGCGAGCTCCACCTGCTTTCGGTTGGCTCCGGCCTCAACCGCCCAGTCGAGCAGCTTGTGGCGATAGTCCGGAGCTTTTTGCCCCTTGAAGATCAACCCGACGACCTTCCAGAACGCCCGATCTCCGCGCTGGGCTCGCACCTCGTAGGCAACGGTCGCCGCTCGGCGCGCATGATGGTGAAAACGGAGGGGGAGATTGTACCAGACGAGGCGCACCTTGCCCTTTTGACTCTCGATGAGCGGGAGCAGTCGTCGATGGAGCCGCGCGCAAAACGGGCATTGCAGATCCGAGAACAGGTAAATCGTGATCGGAGCGTTGCGGTTTCCCAGAACCGGACTGTCGCTGTAGACGGGAGGGACGGCGATCTGTTCAGGCGGGGGAGGGACTTTCGCCGTCTGCATGATCTTGGCGTACACGCGGCGCCGCGGTGTGCCCTGGGAGACGAGTTGTCGCGCCTTGACGAGTTCCTGCTCGATGACCTTCTCGAAGATGCTCGCCGGCTGCGCGCCCTTGACTCGGCGCCCGTTGAGAAAGGAATGAGGTGTGCCCCGCGCTCCGAGGTCGGTAGCGAGATCTTGGTCTGCATCGATCCGCGCCCGGTGTTTGTGGTTTTGCACTGCGGCCATCGCGAGGGTGGCGTTGAGGCCGAGTTCACGCGCGTAGCGTTCGAGATCGTCGTCGTCGAGGGCCCGGTGGTTGGCGAAGAGCTTTTCGTGGGCGGCCCAGAAGCCGGCGTTGCCTTTCCGCGCGTGGGCTTCGATCGAGAGCTGCGCAGCTGGCTTGGCCCGTTTGTGGAAAGGCAGCGGGTTGTGCTTGAACACGATGCGAAGTTGCGTGCCGTATTGCTTGCGGATCTGATGCAAGGTCGGCTTCAGACGCTTGCAAAATGGACATTGAAACTCGCTGAACACGACCCAGGTGACCAAGGCGTCGTTCGGTCCGAGGACGGGGGAGTTACCCACGGGCACTTTCCACACCGTCTTGTCCGCGACAGGATCGTGGGGGAGCCGTTTCTTGGCGCGAGGCCGCGCCATGTAGTTCTTCTTGCTGAGTTCGAGAGAGAGACGGTCGGCGGGTACGCCTTGGCGCCGCATTGCTTTTGCTGCGGCCAGCTGTGCGTCGATCAGCGTCGCAAATTTGGCCTTTGGCTGTGCGCCGCGCAGGAAGATCCCGTTGATGTAGAATGCGGGGACCCCGCGAACGCCGAGAGGCTTGGCGGCCACGATGTCGGCGTCGACCTTGGCGGCGACACTCGGGTCGGCCAAGGCGGCTTTGAACTTCGCCGGGTCGGCACCTGCCGCTGCCGCCCAGGTGTCGAAGTTCGCCGGCGTGAGTTGGCGCATGTTGGCGAAGGCGGAATCGTGGAACTTCCAGAACGCCTCCGAGCCAGCCGCTTGGAACACCGCCTGGGCCGCCACGTGGGCAGGTTTGGCCTGCTTGTGGAACGGCAGCGGGAAGTGCTTCCAAACGATGCGCAGCTTGTCAGGACCATACTTTTGCTTCAAGGACTTGAGGGTCGGACCGACCTTCGAGCAGTAGGGTCATTGAAAGTCGCTGTACTCGACGATCGTCACCGCCGCAGTATGCGAGCCCCAGCTCGGATCGGCTGATGTGATCCCCATCGGGTGGCCGACGTTCTTCGCCGGAGCTTGCGCGTGGACGTAGGGGCCGGCGACGAGCGCTAGGGCCGCCGTCAAGAATACGAAGAGGGAGCGGTGCAAATGCATGGCGCCAGCATAGCGCGGTCGAGTAGGCGATCAAATCGTGGCGGCTCTGCCTACCTGCCCCCCGACCCCGCTGGTATTTTGCTGTCTACCTGCTCCCACTCAACAATTGCGCATAAGAGACATTATGTTAACTCT
>JAPYTK010000290.1 GCA_029941785.1 Polyangiaceae bacterium
GCTGTGTTCATCCATGTAGTGTTTCACGGGATGGCAAAACGCCCACTGCGTGTCGGTGTCGATGTTCATCTTCACCACGCCGTAACTGACTGCCTCGCGGATCTCTTCCGGCGTCGAGCCGGAGCCGCCGTGGAACACGAAGTGAACGGGCTTGGGTCCGGTGCCCCGGGCAGCGGCGATGGCGTCCTGACTGTTTTTCAGGATGTCCGGACGCAGCTCGACGTTGCCCGGTTTGTACACGCCGTGCGTGTTGCCGAAGGAGGCGGCCACAGTGAACGAGCCCACCGGCGTCAATGCATCATAGGCGGCGAGCACTTCTGACGGTTGGGTGTACAGTTTCGCGTTGTCGACTTCCGTGTTGTCGACGCCGTCTTCTTCCCCGCCGGTGACGCCGAGCTCGATCTCGAGGGTCATGTCGAGCGCCTTCATTCGCGTGAGCGTGCGAGTCGAGATGGCGAGATTGTCTTCGAGCGTCTCTTCGGAGAGATCGAGCATGTGGGAGCTGAAGAGGGGGGCGCCGTGGATCTCGTGATGGCGCTCCCCGTGATCCAACATGCCGTCGATCCAGGGCAGGAGCTTCTTCGCTGCGTGATCGGTATGAAGCACCACCGCCACACCGTAGGCCTTGGCGATGGCGTGCACGTATTGCGCGGCCGCCACGGAGCCTTGGATCGAGGCTTGATGTTCACTGTTGTCGAGCGTTTTTCCTGCGAAGAAATGCCCCCCACCATTGGACAGTTGAATGATGATGGGGCACTTCGTCTCGCGCGCGGCTTGGAGCGCGGAGTTGGCGCTATGTGAACCGATGATGTTGACCGCGGGCAGGGCGCACTCGGCGCGTTGGCAATAGTCGAACAGTTCATCGAGGGCGGCGCCGGTGATGACGCCCGCGTCGAGTTTCAAGCCGGACATGATTGCTTCTCCTGGGATCGTGCACCGCCTGTGTGTTCAGGTGGTTCGGGGCAGGCCGAGTTGGTCGCCCTTCGTGAGCAGATCGACGACGCGATGGCTGCAGCCCCACTTCCTATCGTAACAGCTCAGGAGCCTCACGAGATGACCATTTGACCCTTTGGGTCGAAGCGTCGTGCGGGCGGATCTCAGGGCGCAGGCGGTTGGTGGCGACGCGTCCAGATGGTGCCATCGTCGGTGTCGTCGCGCCAATACACGCAGTGCTTGGTGGCCACCATGCTGTGTGGCCTCGTCTGCCCGTCGGCGACGAGCTCCTCGAGCCCCGTGCCGTCCTTGGCCCGCGCCAACACCGTCCCGCTCGATTCATTCGTGACGTACACCCGTCCGCCACCCATCGCGACGCTACGTGTCCGCTTGAGAGACCCAAGTCCGCTCAGCACATCCTCGAAGGGCCCGCAGGCCGGTTCGCCAATCGCGCAGCGTTTCAGTCCGCCATTTTGCTCTGCTCCGCTCGTCAGGTAAAGGTGCGTCGAATCGAGCGTTAGCGCCCACGCCATCTCGAGCTTGGTGGTGTAGTCGGTGACTTGCGACCCGCCGTCCTTGGTCGTTCGGCGTACGAGCCCGCCCTGGTTGTTCGGTCGAGCGGTCCAATATACGTGCTTGTCGGTCAGCGCCATGCCCCGGATGAGATCCTGATTGGTAGCGATCTGCTCGGGTGTCGCGTCGGCGGCGTTCAGCGGACATCGTCGAACGGGTCGAGCGTAGTGGTCGGGACCGGTGTACCAATACAGGTGCGTGTCGTCCGCGAGGAGCTGCAAGGCCTCGGCCTGATTGTTGTCATTGGCGACCATTCGTTTCTTCAAGTCGACGGTGCAGTTGTCGAGGGGGCAGGAGTTGATCCCCGAAGTGAAGTCCGACCAGTAGAGCTTGTCGCCGTGCACGACGAAGGTGATGGCGCTGTTGAGCAGGCCCTTGGGGGTGATCGTCTCCGTCTCGCCGCTCGGCAACATGCGCATGACGTGTTGGTTGTAGAAATCGAGCCAGTAGAGCGTGTCCCCCTCGATCCAGAGGCTCGGTGAGGCGTAGGAATTTCCGCTCGCACTGGCTACGAGCGTTTTCGGTTCGCAGGATTCGGCGGTGCAGGTGTTTTCGCAAAAGCCGCACTCTGCGCCCGGGGCACAGCTCGTCCCTCCGGCGCCGCCGTCGCCTCCTCCCCCTCCTCCTGTCGCGCTGGTGACAGCCGTGGGGTTGTTGCTACTCGATGACCCGCCGCCGCCTGACGATGTGCTGCTGCTACTGCCGGCGCCTGCTCCCCCTGCTCCCGTTGTCAAGATGCTCAGATCGAGGATACACCCTTGCGCCGTGAGTAAGCCGAGCGCCATCAACACAACCATGCACAGACGAAGCACGACTCGATTACACACCTCGACCGTCGAACTGTCTACCTTCACATCGGGGGCCGCGGCGCGGCCTAGCCGTTCAGGGCACACACTTCAAACCGACGTTGCAAGCTGTGTTGAGGGCGGCGATCTCCGCGTCGCAGAAGCCGCACCGAAACTCGACGGCGAAGTCATTGCACGCGAATACGTCTGGATTCGTCAAGGCGCAGCCGTACAAGGCGGCGAAGGGCTGCTGGCACTCGGGATCCGCGCCTGCAATGTTGTCGCAACTGCAGGTGTCGTCCAAGTCCGGGCAAACGAGGTTGGCTTGTTCGCAGGTGGAGTCGCAACAGGCTCGCAGCGTGGGGCCGTTGGGCTCACCACAACGCGATCCGGAGCCGCTGTTTGTGGAGGTGGTGTTGCCGCTGCCGCCGGCGCCGTCGAGCGGCGGGTCGATGATGGCTTTACCGCCACAGCTGGCCAAAAGGCCAAGGAGCGCACCGAAGGTGATGGCGGCGAGAATCTCGTTGAGAGGGGGGTGTGACATGGGTGTGGGTTGCAGGGAGCCGGCGACATCCCGCTGCGCTACGCTAGCACGCGCGGCTCGTCGGGGCATGCGGCAGGGACAGTGCCCGCGATCCTTCCGCCCCCTACCGGCCGCTCGTCCCGTGGTGACTTTGTTTAGCGACCGCCGCGCAGGGCGTCCGTCAAGCGAGGCATGAGCGCGCGCTTGGGGTCGCCCGCTCGCAGGTCCTGCAGTGCGTCGATCCCTCGCTCGATGCGCGTCGCCACTTCGTCGCGGATCTCTCTGCATGCATCGTCGTCTGTTTCTCGGCCGCGGTAGTCCTTCGTGCAGACGGGTTCCATGAACTGGAAATACAATCGTTCAGGGCGTGGAATGGGTGTCGGACCGATCCCTTTCACGAGGGGCAAGATGGCATCTTGGCGGATGTTGAGCTTCTCGAGGACGCGTCCGATGGGCGAGGCAAAGACCTCGTCGGCATCGAGCACTACGTCGAGCGCGTCATCGGCACCGAGCGCCGCGAAGGGAACGATGGTCGCGCCGTGGCTCACGGCCATCCGCACGAAGCCCAGCCGCTGTCGCCAGATAAGCTTGTACTTCTCGCCCTTGCGTTTAGAGACTTCGCGCGCGCCGCCCGGGAAAACGAGGACGCATTCGCCGGCTCGTAGCAATTGTGCGCAGCTCTCGCGGTTGCCGTCCACAACACCATAACGATCGAGGAAGTCACGCCACACCGGGATCTTGAAGTGGATGTGGTCACCGAGTGCGCGTAAATAGATGCTCCGCTCTCGGTGCACGCCCATGATGAGAAAGGGAACGTCGAGCACGCCGTAGATCGTGTGATTGCCGACGAATAGCAGCGGCCGGCTGTCTGGAATACGGGACGTATCGACGAAGCAGGGGGCGAGCAAGCGCTCGAGCGGCTCGTAGAACTTGGCGATGCGAGCGATGTCTTCTGGCGTAGGGATTGGCGACAGTGGCATGGGGAGAGGGTTCCCTGGCCCTACGGTGGAGCGTTGACTCGTCGTCGTCAACGCGAGTTTTTTTCGTATCGCAATCTTCCTTCACAATGAGCATTCGGGTCGAAGGAACACTGCACTACGCTGGCGCTGGGATGCCGAACACGAAGCCTATCTGGGGACGGATCGCTACGCTGGGAGCGCTCGGATTCATGGCGCTCGCGTCCTACGGTTTCGTCCGGCCAGCCGTCGAATCGATGTTTCTTGGATCGTATGGCTCGGCCTACTTGCCCTACGTCTGGATCGCGGTTGGCGGCGCGGTGTTGCTCGTCGTTGCCGTCTACAACCACTTCGCGACGACGACGCACCCGGCGATCCTATTTGGTGCCGCGACGGTCGTGAGCGCGCTGTCATTGGTCGCCCTTCTCGTGGCACGTCATGCAGGCGTGCGGGGAGCAGACTTCGTCTTGTACATCTGGAAAGATGTGTACATCGTCGTGCTCGTCGAGGTGTTCTGGACCTACGCCAACATGATCGTTCCGGTGAAGACCGCGCGCTGGCTCTACGGCGGATTTCTGCTGTGTGGCACCGTCGGTAGCGTCGCCGCTGAACTGACCGTAGGCGTCATTGCCGAGCGCTGGGGAACGATGACGGCCCTGACCATGGTGCTACCCTTGTTTGTCGTGTTGGCTGTTGTCTGTGGGTTCGCTGCGCGAGCCTTTCCTATCGAGGAGGTACCCGAAAAAAGAGAGGCGAAGCCCGGCGTGCTGAGCGCGTTCAGTGTTCTGCGGAGCAGTCGCTACGTGATGATCCTGTTGGCCTTGGTGGCCGTCGTTCAGGTCGCAATCACGCTCGTCGACTACCAGTTCAATCACGAAGTCGCCGAGGCCTTCTCCGACCAAGATCGTCGAACGCAAGTGATCGGCCAGATCTATGCGACGATCAACATCGCCGCTTTCGCGCTGCAGCTCGGCTGCGGTTTGATCCTGCGTTACGTGGGTGTGCCGATCACGCTGCTCGCTTTGCCGGTGATCCTCGGAGCGACCGTGCTGGTGGGGATGGTCTCACCTCGTTTCCTCACCACCGCTATCGCGAAGGTGGTCTCCAAGGCTTTTGATTATTCTTTGTTTCGCGCCGCCAAGGAGATTCTCTACATTCCGCTCACGACCGACGAGAAGACGCGAGGCAAGGCGGTGGTCGATATTTTTGGATACCGCGTGGCCAAAGCCGGTGCCTCACTTCTGATCCTCGTGGTGCTTGGCGCAGGTACGTATGGCGTAGGTCCCGCCATCTTGGTGTGCGCGGTGATCTGGTTTGCCCTGACGCGGATCCTTGTGCAGAAACACGTGAAACTTACCGTTGACATGTCTGACGCGCCGCGTTAGACACACCGTGTTGACGCAATGCGTCAGACTTTTTTCGTCATTATTCTTCCCATACGACATAACCCCGAATCCCGGCTTGTTTGGGCCTGCGTCCAGCCGTTCCCCCACGGCAGAGCCGGGGCCCCCTTGGCGTAGTCGCGTTGTTGAGCAGACGACGCGGCTACGCCGTTTTCTTTTCCGCCCTGCCGGCCACTCGTCCCGCGGCGGTGGCTCGGGCCCCATGAAGCGACCATGCTGCGAAACACGCACGGCGACGTTCCGGAAAGCGACATGACCTTAGGACATCGAGCCTCGAACGTCTCACGACCTGGTGGAGGCCCGGCACGAAGCGCTTTCCGCTGCCCGATTGACATCCCTGCGACTCACGCGGTGAAGTTGTTCTTTCCCTGGGGCGCCGTGACGGGGGAGACGCTAAACATTTGTCATGCCGGCATGTTGGTCGAGCTAACGAGTTCTCGGAACAAGGTTTCAGACGGTAGCCGAGTGGCCATCGCCCTTCGAACGAGCTCCGGCCTGACTCGCCTCCACGGCACCATTCGACATACCAGCGGGGGCTGTTGCGGCATTGAGTTTCGGAGCCGCGACTCGGACGAAGAGTTTGAGCCACCACTCGGTCTGCAACAGGTGATCTATTCCGCGCAGAAAGCGTATCTCGCGAACCGGTGGCGAAAGATGCACCAAAGCTGATCGCTCGTCACGCGCCCTCGTTTCGGCTTTCACGTCGACGCCGTCGGACGCCGCGGCGTCAAGGGCCTCGAGCAGGTCGGCCC
>JAPYTK010000291.1 GCA_029941785.1 Polyangiaceae bacterium
GAAGAACGAAGTGCTGCTCGACATCACGCACGGTTTCGGCAGCGAGCGCTTTCCTCAAGAAGCCTGCGACGTCACGGTGAAAAACCCGGTTTGCGATGGATCGAGCGGCCAGACCGTTTACCAGCTCGATGCCATTCAAACACGCGAAGGCAAACCGCTGGTGGTCGTCGGCCACCCAGATCCGATCGAATCGCGAGTGCTCACGCTCGAGGAAATTGCGCGAATGAGGGCGGTTGTCGTTCCTGAGCAAAGCCCGATCGGCATCAGTACGCCGATCCCCGCCGACGCAAAAACCAATCCAAAGTGGCCGTTCGCGCAACGCGTCGAGTAGTCGCGGAGGACGAAGACCGCGCGAAGGATCAGGGACGGATCTGGTTGGAGATCACACCTGGCCCAAAACGAGCGACAACCCCTTCGCGCGGCTCGAAAGGCTTCGCTGCCCCGTCGACCCAGCCGCCGCCCACGACCCAAAACGTGCCATCTGCGGCGGCCCATGAGCCATGCAGATCCTTGAAGGGCGGCTTGTCAAACTCGTCAACCCAGACGCCGTCGACCAGGCGTTGCTTCAATCCAAGGCCGCCGGCGAGGACGAGATGGTCGGGCGCAGCACACGACACACCATTGACACCATTTCCAAGCTCGACCGACTCCTTCGTCCAGGTCCCGTCTCCCGCAGTACTCAAGAGATGAAGCCCCCCGACAGCATAAACTCGAGTGGCATCACAACCGTGCACGGTGAACAAGGTCGAATTGACGCCAGGAGGCGGCGGCTCAAGAGACCATGTGTCGGCTGTCTTGTGCCAGAGGGTGGCGTCCTCCCCAACAACGTAGAGATCATCGGAGCTCGTTCCCCATATCTTGTACAGCGCCAGACCGCGCGGGTCCCCGGGCAAACCGACCTCGGCCCAACCTGCCCCATCGTAGTGAAGGACGATATCGTTGGGCTCGCTCGCACCACCACCGGGCGTGCCGCCCACCACCCACACATCGTCGCTAGAAAACGCCATGACCCCCCAAAGCGTGGCGCTCGTGGCGAAGTCGTGACTCGCGAAGCCGGTGCCGTCGTAGTGCACGATCCGCCCCTGCTCTCCAACCATCCAGACGTCGTCGTGCGAGGTGCCGTTGACCCACCAAAAACTGCGCGCCCCGCCAGGACGCAGATCGCTCCAGGCCTCGCCGTCATAGTGCAGCGCGAGCGCCTCGAATCCCTCGTTGCCAAGCGGGCCGCCGACGACGAACACAGAGTCGGGAGCGTCACCCCAGACGCTAACCACAGCACGATCGAGATCGGTGCCTTCGAATACGGTCGCCCACGCGGGCTCAGGAGGCGGAGGAGGCGGAGGAGGCGGAGGCGGAGGCGGCGGAAGTGGTGGGCATCCGCAGGCCAACATCACGACAGCAAGACACGCGGCCCAGCGTGGCAAGTACCCAAGCATGGGTGGCACATAGCACACTCGAGACAAGATGGGCGCCGACAACACGCCTGTCATCACCGCATCCGCGAGCCTTCGGTTGCCTCGTCAGGGACAGGCGTCGAACTCGGTGATGGACGTGTCGATACGAAAACTCGACGCGCTGGTGTGACGTTCCGCGAAAAAGAGGGCCAAGGTGACGATCTCACCATGCTGAAGGGCGAGGCGGTTGGCGGATTCATCGAGAGACACGGTCTGGCTCTGTGCGCTGTGGATACCACCAAGGTCAATGGCGAGACGCCCGTTGATGAACACGAACACGTCGTCATCGCCAGTAAAGGTGAAGGTCTCGCCACCCAGAAAACGAAAATCCACCGCCAACTCGAAAGTGAAGTGGTAATTGTGCTCGTTTCCCTCATTGCCGAACAACTGACCATCAATCGGAAAGAACTCCGGATCGGAAAAATGGAAGGCTAGATTGTTCAGCCTGCGGACCGTGAGGCGATGAGGCGCCGAGCGATTCACCCCGTCGACGTCACGGTACCACTGGTCGAAATTGCTCTTGCCAGTCGTCGTGAAGGTGGCGGGCGAACCGGCGTAGACCGGCTTGCCATCGGCGCCAAGAAGCGCCTCCACGATGCCCCGGTCATCGCCGATCACAGCCTCGAAGTCGGAATGGGATGCGTGAAAATCACGCACGGTTCCGGTCAACTCTACGACGTCGAGAGGCGGTGGTGCGTCGCAGTCCTGCCAGCTGCCGTCGACGCAGCTCTCGTGGCCATCGCCACAAATGGTCTCGCAGGCCCGCACGGCCCCCTCCACGTCACACTCCGGCGGCACGTACAGCGAGGACCGGGCTCCGCAGCCCACCAACGCCACGACCAAGATCGAAGCCCTAGCTCGTGTCACCGTCGGGTCCCGAGTGTGATGCGCCGACGTTGCTTGCGCACGTCCGGCCGAGTTGCATGAGGAGTTCCTTCTCCGTGTACGGCTTCTGCAAGAACCCAACGCTTCCTTCGGTGATGAACTGCCGCATGGCCCCTTCGGCGGCCTGACCACTGCTTATCACGACGCGCAAACTCGGCTCTATCTCACGCAACTGCCGCAACGTCTCCTCACCATCCATACCGGGCATGCGCTGATCGAGCAGCACGGCAGAGATGTCGACATCACTGTCGGTGACGATCTGCAACGCCTCGCGACCGCTTGCCGCACCGATGACGTCAAAACCCGCATCCTTGAGCAAGAGCGTCACCGTGAGTCGCACGACGTCCTGATCATCGACAACGAGAACGGTACCGCGTTCAACCTCGGCGCCTGACATTTCCGGCGGGTCAGAGTTGGCTGCGGCCTTCCCGGCGATGCAAGGCAGCAGCACACGGACAACCGTCCCCTCGCCGACAACGCTTCGAACCGACAGCCCCCCCGCATGCGCGCGAACGATCCCCTGAAGCGCCGCCAATCCGAGCCCGCTGCCAGTAGCTTTTGTCGTGAAGAAGGGGTCGAACATGTGTCGGCGCGTCTCCTCGTCCATCCCCTCTCCGTTGTCCCTCACCTCTAAGACCACGTAGCGGCCAGGTGCAGGACCTACACCAAAGAAATCCTCCGATCCCCCGTCCACCGACAAGACGGTCAACTCCGTACGTATCCAGATCCTTCCGTCTTCGTGGGCGACAGCATCTGCTGCGTTGGTGATGAGGTTCATCAACACCTGCTGTAGCTGTGAACGGTCGCCCTTTACATTCGGCAACCCGTCGAGCAATTCAAGTTCGACGGTCGCCGCCTGCTCGACAGCCGTGAGCAGGAGACTGTTGGTCTCGCGAATGAGCGCCGTCAGATCCACACCCCGGCGCTTCACCGGGCTGTGACCGGCGTAGGCCAACAGCTCGCGTGTCAACTCCCGCGCTCGCATCGCCGCCGTCTCGATCAATTCGATATGCTGCCGCGCAGCAGCCCCCTCGGCAACCTTGGACCGCGCCAGTTCAGCGTTGCCCAGCACGCCCATGAGGAGATTGTTGAAATCGTGGGCGATGCCGCCAGCCAACACCCCGAGCCCTTCCAACTTCTGCGAATGTCGAACTTGTTCCTCCAATTTGCGCCGTTCGGCCTCGACCCGTTCCCTCTGTTCGATTTCACTCACGAGTTCGCGATTGACCGCCGCAGTATCGTACGCCAATTGCTGGTACACAATCTGTGCGCGGCGAAGCCTCACGGCTACCCACGCCATCACCGCCAAGGCGAACACCGCGAAGCCCGCAAGCAATGCGACCACACCCCGCAACGAACCGCGAATCGTGCCAGCACCTTGCCCGATAGGTCTCGATACACTGAGCACGCCCCGCACATCCCCCACCTTCCACCCTCGTTTCGGTGTATCTGGATGACTGTTGTGGCAATCCACGCAACTCTCGCGCATCAAATCCGCGGTGGCGTAACGTAAGGTCAAGTCACCGGATTGCGTTTCGAATCGAAGGAAGGGCTCGCTCGGATTGTCCCGCAAGGCACGCAAGGCCTCCCGTTCGAAATCGTCCTGTGGTCCGCCAGTTTTGGCCCGCCAAGGAAACGGGTAATCACTAAATAGGCGAACGGAACCTGCGTGAGGGGGGAAGATGCGTTTCCCGAGCAACATGCTCAAGGTCGCGGGCAGAGGTATGGCACCGGGGTGCTCCCGATAGTCGTGGGAGACCTGTACCCCTCGACCACGAACCCGCTCGACGACCTCTGCAGTGTAGAGGGTGCGGAACTCCTCCAAGGATTTGGAGTACAATAGTGCGTCGCGGACGGCCATCGACCGGACCAGCTTCGCCTCCAAGTGAAGCACGTAAGCCGTCATCCCAAGCAGCCCGAGAATAAATCCGCCGGAGACCAGCACGATCGCCCAACGCCGTGAGAACGACCGACCACGTCCCTCCTTCGCCCCCATGCTTTCTGCGCCACCCATCATGGGCCAGAACCCCCACTCCAGCTGTCCGTTCGGATCAGCTCATCCTACATCACGTCGCCTGCCGCGAAAAGCGCGCATTGCCCATGCACCACGCGGCTATTCAATCGCCCAAGCCGCACCGGACGGCGGTCTCCTCGGCGGCGCACTAGGCGAATACGGTGCCGCGGTCGGCAACCGCGACTGACTGTCGCGCGTGAACATGCACGTGCACGTGGTCGAGCTTTCAAGTCAAAAGACGAGGGTCGCTTCCGCTTCGGCTATGACGTAATCCTTCGCATCCCATCCGCGCACGGCGGCCATGGAGGTTGGAATGGGCCGGTACAACACGACCGCTCGCACCGTGGCGCTTGTGCAGCCATTTTGCACAGCGAAGCGGTGGGTGGTCAGCGCCTTGTCCCCAGGCGGAATGCGGTTGTCGCTCGCGATGTCGGTCGCGCGGTAGTGAGGCACGCCGCGAACCCCCGAGGAATCGAGCAAGACCTTCGAAAAGGAATAACCAGGAGCCCCGGCGAACGACCTCGAGTTCTGACCGTCTGTCTGCGTTCCGGTCGCGTCACCGAGAAAGATCACATCTCCTGCGAGCACCGCCAGCGAATCGCTCAACTGGATCTGACCCCCGCCCGCGCCAAGCACCGTCGCCTCGCTCACGGGATCGGCAATCTCGAGAGCCTTCTGCGCGGGCGTGAGATTCGGATCGGCAAAGTAGCCGACCCCCGTGTAGTCGTCGTAGATCCCTGAGGGCCGAACGACACGGACGATCTGCCCAGCAATCGCTTGCTCGGCACCAGCCACCCAATTGAGCGACGCGCCAACGACGTCGATGTCTTGACCCACCACCCCTCGTGCATGGGCGCCGCCGACATCGTGAACCGTCATGCCCGCCGTGGCTTTCAACGGCTGACCACAACCCCCACCCTCGGCTTCGACCAACATCACCAGCGCGCGCATGGGCTCGCCGGTCGGCACGGCATGGCCACAGCCCACGTTCGCCAAACTGACCTGGGCATCGACCTCGCTACCCTGTTGACTGAGTGCGATGCTCACGAACAGGGCGCCATCGATCAGGCGGGGCTCGCCGTGGAACAAAGGACTGCGGAAAATATGCTGGCGATTATCCTCTGGAGGACGACGAAAACCGAAAGTCATCGAGAGGTTGTCCGGCGTCGCTACGTCGATGTTGTTGACCGAATCGAAACGGGGCGGCATGTGACAGAACTGACACGGAGTACCGCTGTCGCTGTACGGGCCCGCGAGCCATTCGCTGTAAGTCGAATGCACGGGCAAGCCGTCGGGCCAGCGCACCGGATCCAAAGACTGCCCAGAGATGAGCGCAGCCTGCTTTTGCTCATGACAGCCGGCGCACAGCACCGCCTCGTTGAATTTGGGCTGGTAACTGCCGTTCATGAAGGCGTTTGGAACATCGAGCAGAGGGCCGAAGTAGATCGGACGGTACTCTTCCGTTTGCGCGGGCGACGGCTCGTTCGGTCGATGAAGGATCAAGCGCTGGCCCACGCCCGGTGGTAGCG
>JAPYTK010000292.1 GCA_029941785.1 Polyangiaceae bacterium
CGGTCCCGAGGCCCCCGTGAGCGAGGGGCGAGATCATGTTGGTCCTGTTGCCACCAGCGGTGCGTATCGTCGTGTACCCGCAAGATCCTACAGCTGACGCCGCGGCGTTCGATTTCGTCTGCGACAACGGCCCGCGAGGTATCCTCCGATTGGGTGATGAGCACGATACAGGACAGCCGGTCCAGGTACGGTTCGATGCGTCGGACCAACTTCTCGGTGTCGAGTTTTTCTGCAGGTTGGACGCAAGCGAGCACATCCAAGGCTTGCGGCAAGAAGCCGAGGCTACGACCAATGGTGAAGGAGTGGACTTCGCTGCCCACGACGAGCAGGTCGATGAGGGCTTCGCCCCGCGATAGCTTGGCGATGACGCCGGCGGCGAGTGACAGGGCGGCTTCCAGACCAGCGGGGGTGAGGGTTGTTGCGTCGTCGTCGAAGACCACGCCGATGCGGGTAAAGTACTCTTGTTGGTACTCGCGGATGTGAGGCGCGCCGGTTCGCGCCCAGGTACGCGCGTGCAAATCTCGCACTGGGTCACCGGGCCGGTAGGGGCGTACGCCGCGCAGCTCCATCGCTTCTCCCATGCTCGACGCCTGGGCGATTCCGCCGGGTTGATAACGTTGACCCACGGGCAGGCGCAGTGAATCAATCGGCGCGATCCGGGGCACCACCCTGAAACGACATCCCGCATCGTGGATCGGGCGGCCTAGGCTCAGCCCCAGTGGGACGGTGATCGAGGCGGAGAAGGCATCGAGTTCGTGCGTACCTCGCTCGACGAAACGAGCCCTTGCTCGCACACTGGCCTTTCCGCCTTTCTTCAACGTCTTGATGCTGGCCGCTGTTCCTACCCACTCGCCGTCCCAAGGCAAGAACGGTCTGCGCAGACGGATCGCATGATGATCTCGATTCGAATCATTCTCGAGCGTCAACGTGAATTGAATGGGCTCGCCAACCGTAACCCGAGGTGGAGTCACGACCTTCAGTTCGACACCTTGGAGTCGAAAAAGCAGGCGCGCGACCAACGAGCCGGCCAGCAAACCGAGCATGACGCTCCACAAGAAATAGACCTGTGTGCGCCCGACCTCGATGCCGGCTGTCCCCACAAAGAGGGAGAGTGCGATCAGTCCTCGGCCCTCGGTGCTCAGCGTGCCGTAAAGCCAGGACAGTGGGACAAAGACCTTGCCGAGGGCGCTCCGCCTCAGCCGGTCGCGACCCTGACGCGTGCTGGGTATGAGAATATGATTGAGACGGGCGAGCTTCATGCGCTCGTCTAGCTGGGGACTGGCAGGTGGTCCAAGGTGTCGCGGAGGACCGCGGTGATGTCTTGGCCGCCATACCGCGCTTGTTGCGTGGGAAGGATGCGATGACACAGCGTCGGTGTGGCGAGCGTTTGAATGTCGGCCGGTGTCACGAAGTCTCGATCAGCGAGCAAGGCATTGGCTTGAGCGGCCCGATACAGCGCCAGCGCACCTCGCGGGCTGACGCCGAGTTCCAGGTCCCGGTGTTCTCGGGTCGCTGTGGTGATGGCCAAAATGTAACGTGCGACGGATTCCTTGACTTCGATCTTGCGGACCGCGAGCTGCATGCGCCGGATGTCATCGCCGGTTGCGATGGCCTCGAGTGAGTCGAGCGGGTCGGAGAGCTTGCGTTCGCTCAAGATCCGCAATTCATCTTCGATGGGCGGATAGCCCATCGTGAGCTTGAGCAGGAAGCGATCGAGCTGCGCTTCAGGTAGTGGATACGTGCCCTGAAAATCGACGGGGTTTTGCGTGGCGATGACGAAAAATGGATCCGGTAGGGGGTGCGTTTTGCCCTCGACGGTGACTTGATGCTCGCCCATCGCTTCGAGCAAAGCCGACTGGGTGCGCGGTGAGGCGCGGTTGATCTCGTCGGCTAGCAATACGTGCGTAAACAGAGGCCCGCGATGGAAGCTGAAGCTCCCGTCCGCCGGATTGAGGACTTCGGTCCCCACGATGTCAGCGGGCAGTAAGTCGGGGGTGAACTGAACCCGCGCGAAGTCCACCTCGAATACCCGTGCAAGAGCTTTCGCGAGCGTCGTCTTGCCAACTCCCGGTACGTCTTCGATCAGCACATGTCCGCCGCCCAATACGCCGACCAAGAGCAGATCGATGACGTCATTCTTGCCCCGAATGACTTCAGCAAGCGTGCTTCGGATGCGATTGAGGAGTTCGCGTAACGATGCATCCATTTTGCCATCCAACCACAGCCGGGGGATGGCGAATAGGCTACAGGCGGGCCTTGGGTACCGTTGGCCGAAGGGACGAGGATGATGGTCGGCGCGTCGTCTGGGTGGTGACTACTTCGGCACCGGCTCGGTACTGACCTTCGTTCCGGGTTTGAGCACCCAGCGCCAGTTGTCGATCAGGGTCGTCGAATCGAGAATGCCATCGCCAGAATCGTACACCGCCCAGCGAATCGTGATCTCGCTATTGGGCGTGATGGGGGCTACGGTGCTGAGCCAACTCGTTGCCGCGTGGTCCTGAGCGCCCGTGGTATCGAACCCAAAGCCCGTTCCGATGAGTTCGACATTGCCGAGCGCACAGGTGTACGACTTCATGCCCGCCGTGCAGGGGTTGGGTGGATTGCCGGGACAACCACACACTTCGACGAAGGCGTTGTTAACGCTCACCGGGTTGTTCTGACTGTCGAAGGAGATGTTCCCGTCCGTCTGGCCCATGGGTATCGGTGAGAGGATCGCGACGAAGAAGTCGTTGTAGCTGCTGCAGACGAAGTCCGGCCACTCGAAAGTGTAGAAGTCAAAATCGAAGGCAAAGCCGTGAGCATTACCCGGCGTTCGTATCGTGAGTTCGACCGCGGCGGCGTCGTGGGGCTCTCCCGTCGTCACCCCTGGGCATGCCGGAGACTCCTTCGGAAACCCCGAGGGATGGTTCGTGATGTACATCTTGTCGAAGCCCTGCACATCCTTGTAACCGCCATCATTGGGCGTTCTCGCTGAGCCACTCGACAGGGCCAACATTCGCTCGCCTTCGCGGACCGAAAGGTTCGGTCCGAAGCTATCGAGCAATCCGTGACCGATGTGAAAGTTCGCCACGTCAGGCGCCGGTGATCCGTCAGCGAGCGTCCACTGGGCGCTCACGACTCCCCAGTCTTTGGGCCCCGTCGACATCTTGCAAAGTCCGACCGCCTTGGCGGTGCTCAGTGGATCGGCGTCATCGATCGCCAATCCTTGGTCACAGGGATCGAAGGTGACGACCTCGTCGACTTCCATGTCGCAGTCTTCATCTTGCGGCGTGCCGTTCTTGGTCGGCACCTCGATGGCATTGGGGTTGGTGTTCGGATCGCAGTCGTTGCAATCACCCTCGTTGATGCTGAAGCCGTCCTGGTCGAAGTCGTTGTCCGGTGTGGGCTCGCAGGGAATACTGCCCCCCCCAGTTCCGCCGTTCGATGTTAGATTGAAGTTGCCCCCGCTTCCCGGACCGTCGCCTCCTTGGCCCCCTGCCCCCCCGCTGCCGCTCGCGCTGCCGTTCGCACTCGAAGGGCGTGGGTCGTCATTGGACGTGGCGGAGCAGGCACCGATCAAGGTGAGTATGCCGAGGGTGGAAAGGCACAAGGCGAGCGCGGTCTTTGGCGTTACGATGTTCATGGATCCCTCGTCGCTCTAGTAGACGCAGACCATCTTGTTGTTATTGAGCATGATGCATGAATATCCGGGGCTGCAGTCGTTCGGTGTCTTGCAGTCCTTGAGGCAGTTGCCGTCCCCATTTGGCCACAGGAGCCAGTCCACGCAGCTGCTCCCCATGGCACAATCGTTCATCGCGATGTTGCAGAACTCCGAGCAGTAGCCGCTAGGCCAGCCGTAGTTGAGGGCGTCGAGGCACAGGGGATCGTTACCCGTCGCCGCGCATTGGCTGTTCGCGGTGCAGGGCGCGCCCACCACGCCCGGCCCCGGCGTGCAAGCGGGCAAGGTCTGGCAGTCGGTGGGATCTTGGCAATCGATGAGCAGGTCGAAGTCGTTGTCGATCGCGTCGTTGCAGTTACTCTCGGGCGCAATGTGGCAGACCGTACCGGACAGGCCCAGATTGAGGCAGGCGTAGCCCGTGCGGCAGTCGTTGTTGTCGGTGCACTTGTCCAAGCACAGGCCATTGACCGAAAGTTCATCGGCGTAGCAAAGCGCGCCGCTGCCGCAGTCGTCGTTGGCGAGATTACAGAACTCCGAACAGTAGCCTCCGGCGTAACCCATCGAGTCGGGCAGGCAAATCGGGTCTCCGGCGTTCGCGTTGCAATCGGCGTTCTTCGTGCAGGCCTCGCCTACTGTCTTGGAGCCGGTGGCGCACTTCGCTGTCCCCTTGCAATCGGTCGGGTCGTCGCAGTCCATGTAGGCGTCGAAATCGTCATCGACAAGATTTTCGCAGACCGCCTCCTGAGCTGTTTGCATGGCTTGCAGGTCGAAGTAGCCGAAGTCGGCGTCCTTCACCCCGTCGATCATCACGTAATAGGTCGTGCCTTGGACCACCGGAAAAGCGAGGGTTTCGGGTAAGAGGCCTTTTGACTTGTAGTTGTTACAGACGAGTTCACTGTTCGCGTCGCCGCACGTGCTTCGCACCGAGATACTGAAATCGGTCATGCTGCTCACCATGATCCCCAAATCACCGGTGAAGGGAGGCGTGACGGAGAAAAAGCTCTCGGGCCCGCTCGTCCCGCTGCAGGAGGCGGCGTGCACGTCGGCTTTGCCCGTCGTGTCGCCGAAGTTGAACCCGGGCAGCATCAAGGGCGTCACGCTCGCGCAGGAGTCGAGACAGGCGGGCGCCATAGCGCATTCGCTGTCCTGACAGTCGATGTCACCGTCCTTGTCATCATCGAGACCGTTGGCACAGCTCTCTTTGGGCGTGCAGTTTGAGACGACGAAGGCGCAGTAGGGATTGCACAACAGTTCGCCCCCTCCGAGCCCCAAGCTCACACAGGTCTTTCCCCCAAAATCGGTTCCGTCGCAGGCCTCTCCCGGATCGACCATGCCGTTTCCGCAGAGCGAAGGCTCAGAGCCTCCGCTTCCGCCCGCCCCGCCAACTCCGCCGGCTCCGCCCGTCGTTGCCATCGAAGACGAGGCACCGGTGCCGCCGCTTCCGTTATTTGCCGACCCTCCCGTGCTGCTGTTTCCTCCAGCGGAAAGCCCGCCACTTCCTCCCGCGCTCGCGTCATCGAGATCGGTGTCTTGGCGGGAGGTGGCGCAGCTCGCTGCGAGCGCAAAGGTCATCGTCGTAGCGATGAGCAACGAAGAACGAGACATGGCGGGAGCCCACTTCTGGGAAAGGAAAAATAAACGCGACGGCAAAGGTCGCAAAACCCGGGCTATTGTTACATGTGAGATGTTCTTGCGCCAGCACCGCTTGTGTCGGCGCTTGGCATTGGCGATGCTTCCCAAGACATGGCAGGGGATGCGTCGATTCGAGTGTATCGCAGCAATCGCGCCGAGGTGCTCACGGAGGCGCTAGCCGAGGTTGTGGGGGATCCTCTCGCCGACCCACTCGCGGCGGAGTGGATCGTGGTTCAAGGAAGGGGCATGGCCACCTGGCTTGCCGGTCAACTTGCCGAAAAGCTGGGGGTTTGGGCTAACGCGCAAATGCTGTATCCGCGCAATTTTGTGCAGCGCGTCATCGCTCTGGGCTTGGGGAGTCAGCCATCCGCCGCCTACGGCGAGGAAAGCCTGCCGTGGGTGATCCTCTCTTGTTTGGACGATCTTCTCGAGACAGCGGCCTTTGCACCGCTTGCCCGCTACGTAAAAAGCGATTCTGACGGCATGCGACGCTGGCAGCTCGCTTCGGCGGTGGCACGCTGCTTCGACGAGTACCTGAG
>JAPYTK010000293.1 GCA_029941785.1 Polyangiaceae bacterium
TTTTTGCACCGCTCTTGTTGGCTCCATCCGCCCGCGCGGACGACTGCGCACAAGCGCCATCACCGATGCACCCGCCCGCGGCCCAGGTGCTGTCGGGCACCGCGTCCCACTACCAGCCCCTTGTCGCCTTCGATTTGGCGCCCGAGTGCATGCGCATGGATCTCCACTTCGGCGGGGCGCTGCGCGGAGAGTTGACCGCACCGATCGCGATCGACAGCAGCGGAAGCACGCTACCCGCAAGCCGGAGTCTCAGCCCCCGTTTTCGCCTCGGTGCTCGCTTCGACAGCGGCCGAGCCTGGCTCCCCATCATCTTGCACGGCGAGTACGAGCACGACCTGCCTACCGGGACACTTCAAACCGACCGCGGTTTCGAAGGCCAAGGTTACCCGGGAGCGAATGGGCTCGACCACGAATTGAGAAAAGCCTTCGTCCGCGTCTCCCTCGGCCACTACGCGCATCTCAGCGCCGGCTGGACAACCAGCCACTGGGGGCTCGGCTTGGTAGCAAACGACGGCGCCCACGGTTGGCAACCCGGCAGCGGAAGGATGAGCGACCCGCGCAGTGGCGATCGCGTGTTGCGCGCTCAGCTCGCGACGGGCCCCCACACGAATGCAGGCCTGTTCGCGGCGGTGAATGCCGACTTGCTCGACGGAGACTGGCTCGCCGACGACGACGTGCTCCTGCCGGGCGACCGCGCCATGCAAGTGTCCTTCGCCACCATCGCGGGCCGGGGCAAGCTTCATGGCGGAGGACTGTACGGCGTGATCCGCCACCAAGAAACGCCGAGCGGCGCGGCCACTGACGTCTTCGCCGGCGATCTATACCTGCACACCGGCGTCGTGCTCGGCACGTTGAAACTGACCCTCGAAGCGGAGACGGTCGTCGTCACGGGAACCACTGAACTGGCGCCGAGCAACGACTTTCCCGAGCACGATGTCTTGCAATTCGGAGCCGCACTACGAGGCTCGGTCGACGCCGGCAAGGTCGCCACCGTGTTCGACGTCCTGTACGCGTCGGGCGATCAGAATCTCGACGACAAGGCGCAGAACGCGTTCAAGGCCGATCCGAACTACGACATGGGCTTGCTTCTCTTTCGCCAGGTGATCGCCAGCCAGACGGCCCGTGGTGCGTTCACCGCAGGGGATCCCGATCTCGTCGGCGTCCCAGCCAATGACCTCGACCGTATCGCGACGCGAGGGAGCGCCAGCAACACCTTCGCATTTTTTCCGCGGCTTCGCGTCCGCCCGCTCACCGGTCTGGAACTTTACATGGGACCGCTGTTCGCGCTCGCCGCCCAGCCGCCGATCGATCCCTTCAACACGCGCATCACCGGGGGCAGCGCGCGCAACGCGCTGGGCGGCATTCCAAGCCGCTACCTCGGCACCGAGCTCGACGCCGGAGTGCGCTATCGAATGATCATCGGGGGCAGTGAGATCACGGCCGGCCTCGAGGGGGGCACCTTGCGGCCCGGTAGCGCCTTCCAACGCCTCAACGGGACACGCATGGACAACGTGCACGGCGCGCGTTTCATGTTGGACGCCAAGCTCTAATGATGCGCCAAACCCAATCTGGATCGCTACGCCACGAAGCTGTTTTTAGGGGATCACTCGATATGCCAAGCCTCCGCACCGCCCATCTCATCACGACGCTCTTGCTCATCGGCGCCCTGAGCGCGTGTTCATCCGAGCCCGTCGGTCTCGCGCCAGCACCAAGCGCGCGCACCACCGTGAAGATGGACTTCTTCCACAAGCCCTTACCCGATATTGCGCTCCCCAACGACATCGCCACCCGGTACGACGCCACCTCGCCAACGGGACGGCGGATCAACGCCTCTCAGGTCGCGCCCACCGCGTTTGAGGTGCACACCCGCAAACTGCTCGATGAGCTCGACGGCTGGGGCGTGATGATGCCTATCGTGGTTCCGTTCACGAGCGCCATCGATGTACAGAGCGTGCGCGACCGGCACGACGATGTCGACTACGCGACACAGGACGATGCGATCTACGTCGTGAACATCACCCCCAGCTCGCCCGATTACGGGGAAATCCAGCATCTGGACATCGGCAACGGCAATTACCCCGTGGTGGTCGAGCGGCGCAACCTCTACTGGAAAAACGATCCACGCGGCGACTCGATATCGTTGTTCTACGAAGAGGTCGACGAGGATCTCAATCGCAACGGCGTGCTCGATGCGGGCGAAGACATCAACGGCAACGGCCAGCTCGATGCGGGCGAAGATCTCGATGGTGACGGCGAGCTCGATCCACCCGAGGACACCGACGCGGACGGCATCCTCGATGTACCGAACTACCTGCCCGGCCACCACCCCGCCGCCGATGACCTCGCCGGCCGAGCCGACGCGTTGATGAGCTTTTACGAAAAGAGCACCCACACCCTCATCGCGAGGCCGTTGGTCCCGTTTGACGATCAGACGACCTATGCCGTCATCGTGACCCGCCGCATCCTCGACGCGGGCGGGGCGCCGGTGGGCTCTCCCTACGCCTTCATCAACCATACGGCCCAGACCGACGCGCTCGCGCCGCTGCTCGACGTCCTGCCTGCTGGCCTAAAGCTCAGCGACATCGCCTTCGTGTTTCCCTTCACCACGCAGACGATCCGAGCCGATTGGCAGGCCGTACGCGACGGCCTCTACGGGCATGGCCCCCAGGCCCACCTCCACAGTGAGTTCCCCGCCGACGTGCTGAGCCTCGAGACCATGCGTGACGTGAAGGCCTTTCCGAGCATGAAGAAGCCGCACCTCTTGTACGGCGAGAACTGGAAGCCTGCCCTGCGAGACATCGGCAAAGAGCTGCTCGGCGAGTCGGAAGGCGAATCGTTCACGACCTTGCTCGATGGGACGGGTTACGTCGACTTTTATACCGTCGGAACCTACGACTCTCCGCAACTCTTCCCCCGCGAGGATGCGGGCGGCGAGTTCCTCGGGCTCAACCAGCAAGTGTGGCCGCAAGACTTGGCGGTGCGGTCGGCAGACGCACGACGCGAGACGATTCACTTCACCCTCTCGGTACCCCGCAAGGAAAACTCCGAACGGGGCGTCAACGGGCCAGCGCCGGTCGTGATCCTCGGACACGGCTACACGGGTAATCGTTTCGATGTGATGCAGTTCTCGAGCTACTTCGCCCGCCATGGCTTCGCCGTCATCGGTATCGATGGCCCATCGCACGGGATCGGGATTTCAGACGTCGAGATCACCCTCGCCAAGGCGCTCGTCGCCGAACATGGCGTCGGCCCTGCTGTCGGCGCGCTACTGAGCGACCGCGCCTTCGATCAGAACGCCGATGGGACCAAGGACTCCGGTGCGGACTTTTGGACCTCCTACCTGTTTCATACCCGGGACATGGTCCGGCAGTTTGCCCTCGACTACATGCAGTTGGTCCGGATGATCAAGGGCTTCGATGGCGAGCGCAGGTGGGCGCACGACACCAATGGTGACGGTCAACCCGATCGCGCCGGTGACTTCGATGGCGACGGTATCCTCGACATCAGCGCCAACTCCAAGGTGTACGCCTTCGGTGGTTCGCTCGGCGGGATCATGTCGATGGTGCTCGGCGCGGTAGAGCCTTCAATCGAAGCGATCGCGCCCGTGTCAGGCGGCGGAGGCTATGGCGATCTCGGCCCGCGCTCGACCCAAGGGGGCGTCTACCAAGCCTTCATCCTTCGGTCGATGGGCCCGCTGTTCGTCGGCACCATCGACGCGGACAGCGGAGACTTGCTGCTCGAGACCATCGTGGTGGATCTCAACTCCGACGTGACCTTCCCCATCGCCACCATCAAGGGCGTCAAGCCGTGGGACACGATGGTCGTCGACAACCTCCGTAACGGGGTGCGCCGCTGCGCCTTCGTCAGCGAAGCGGGAACCGTCCGCGCGGCAAGCGAGACGAACGTCGGCGATGGGCTGAGGATCAGCTTCTACAAGGGACCGCAAATTCTGCCGAGTGAACACTGTGAGCTCCGACCGGGCGTCGAGCCCTATGCCGTCGTCGACAACTTCGCCGAAAAGGTCAGCTTCCAAGGCGATACCTTCGAGGCAGGCAGTCCCCTGACCGCACTGATGGAAGGTCTAGGTATGCGCCGGAGTCACCCCGACTTTCGCAAGCTCGGCGGCCTGGCTCAGCTCATCCTCGACCCTTCCGATCCTGTCGCACTCGCAAAACACCTCTTGGACGAGCCGATGAGCTTTTCCGATGGCGGCGTCACCGGTGCCCATTCGCTGCTCATCACGACGATGGGCGATACCGCGGTGCCCGTGAGCGGGGGGATCGCGGTGGGGCGCGCCGCCGGTCTGATCGGTTATCTGCGTAATGACTCTCGCTTCGGCACGCCGGTCAATCAGGTGCTGATCGACACCTACACCACCGAAGGCGTGCACAACCTGAAGCGTTACACCGACTCGGCCGGAGGAGGGGTGCACCTCGATGTCGAGAACTTCAGCGAGGGCGGGGACATGTTCGGCACCGAGGTGCCCCGCTACGAGACGCCGCTGCGGATCGGCTTTGATACGACGGATCGACTGGGCGGGAAATCCGCGGCGATCTTTCCCTACAACGTTCCGACCGGGCAGCACGGCTTTGACATGCCCGGAGCGATGACCGACAAAGCACGGAAGGCGTGCGCCGATCAGTGCACCGAGATGGGCGACGATCCTTGCGGCTGCTCCAAGCTCGAGACCTACGACGTCGGTTTCTTCATGATGAACATGATCGGGAAGTACTTCAGCAGTGGGGGCACCGAACTGTCGACCGATCTGTGTCAGTCACGGAACGACTGCAGCTACTTGTCTCCTCTGCCGCCGGCGAGAGATCTCGCCACCCTCGATTAGCGAGGCGCCAAACCAGCGTCGGGCGGCGCGAAAGGGCGAGTAGAAACGAAAAAAGCCCGGCGGCTCTCGCCACCAGGCTCTTTGATTGAGCGTTAGCTCTGAGCGGTTAGATCGGTCGACAGGAATTGAGTGCGGACAGGCACTCGCGCAGTTTGCTGCCTTTCTTGCCTTGCTCAAATACGAATTTTCTAACTTGCTTCCACAATTCTTTCCTAGCGGGCCTGCAAGTGTTTTTGGTGCCGTCGTCTTTCACAAACTTGTCTTTGCATGCCATGATCTCCGAGGCCTTGCCTTCACGGCACGACTTCTTGCAATCTTTCTTCGCCTTTTTCGCGTCTCGGCCTTTTCCAGAGTGGTCCTTTTTGCAATCTGAGATGCAGCCCTTCTTACTCTTGCGCGCGTCCTTCTTGCAGTTTCTCAACTCGGCACACCCGGCCTTCACACCTCTAAACGCATCGCCAAGCGGACCGTCGGATAATTCCTTACCCGCCTTAAGGCACTTATCGACGGCCGTCACGCATTCGAATCCTGGAAACGGCGCGCATTCGCCAACCGCCAGGACTATTTTACCAGTGCTCTTCGCTGCCGTTCCCACCAATTTCCAGCGAGCCTTACGGCAAGCGAGCGCTTGATCGGTCGATTTGCAGCGTTTCTTACAGACTTTGGCTTCCGCTTTTACATACTTCTTATAGTCCTTGAAAAATTTCTTGTATTCTTTCTTGCACGCAGCCTCATCGTCGAATTGCGCGCAGAAGCTGTTGGCGCCTTTCGTCTTGCAGTCTTTCTTGCAACTCTTGGGTGCTTCGCACGCTTTCTTTATTTTCTTGCCGGCATCCACCGTAGCTTTGACGCCCCCGATAATCTTTCCAGCAGACTTAATGCACGAGCCGATACCCGCTTCTGCGGTGCCTTCCATCGCGGGGCTGGCGAGCAGCGCAGCCGCGGCAAACGATGTGAT
>JAPYTK010000294.1 GCA_029941785.1 Polyangiaceae bacterium
CGACTCATGCGTCGTGCCCCCCGCGAGCTCCTTGATGTGGCGGTCGCTCATGAGCTCCGCCTCCATCGCCGAGCCCCGTGCCGCGGCCAAGCGGTTGGCATACTTGTCAGCGAAGACGCTCGCTTCCGAAACGTGGCTTCGAACGTAGGGCAGATCTTTGATCTCCTCATGTCCCGCGATGACCTCGGGATCAACGTCGGTGAACTCCTGGCGGCGCTTGTAAGAGCCGACCTGGGGACTCGTGCCCGTCTTCAGGTCGCGGCCATACGCCTTGAGCGTCTCCTCGAGGCGCCGGTCGACCTCCGCACGGGTCATGTGTGGCAGCATGCCGGACCGATCAGCCGAGTTGCGCACCGCGGCCACGTAGGCCTCGATGTACTCGCCATTGGTGATCTGTTGGGGGCTGAGCTCACCCGCGATGAAGCGTGCCTGGTCGACCGTCGCCCGGGCGATGCGAGTGGTGGGGTTGGCCCATACGTTGATACTTGCGCTGATCCCCTCCCCGGTGAGCGGGTCGGCATAGGTGGGACCGAAACCCCACGGCGAAGGGCTCTGAGGCGTGGGGATGACGTTGATCAAGTGGTGCCGAACGTCGCCGGTACGAACCGTGTAGGCCAGGCGACAAGCGTTGATGATGTCCGGGTCGCCGGTGTCTTTTTGAGCCTCCTGACACATGGTCGAGGTGATCCCGGCGGGCAGGCGAGGCTTTCCCGGAGCACACTCTGGATGATCGTCCGCCATCACCGGGCTGTGGCACAGCACCACGACGTCATCCATCATGGCCATCGTGTGCATAGCGAGTCCGTCCTCGCCAGCGGCGTCGTAACCGCGCTCGGCGATCTCCTTGATGACGACATCCTCGCAGGGCCCGATGTCCCAGCTCTTGTTGCGACGGCGACAGCTGTCCACCTCCTCCTCGATGTCATAGAGGTCCTTCATCATGGTCATCTGTCCGTGAATGACCGGGAAAGCCTCGGCGCAGTCTGCGCGGCCCACCCGAACGCACTCGGCGTGTTTGGCGCTCTGCAGTGCCAGCTTCATGGCGATTTCCCATTGGCGACCGGCCGCGGCCGAGGGGTCGAAATAGGTGAAGTCGCTACTGTTGGTGAAGTACCAGACGATCGGCCGTACCTTGCGCTCGGCATAGGGCAGCGTGCAGCGCTGCTTGAAGATGTCGCAGCGAGAGCCCGGGCCTGCCAACTGGCAGCGGTCATCCGTGCCGTCCTCGGGCTCGAAGTCGGCGAACCCATCCCATTCGCCGGGCGTGGTGTAACACTCGATCGGCCCGGTCATCGCGTCCGGGTTTTTGTAGTAGTGGCTGCGCTGGTAGACGTTGTAGCGAGAGATGAAGCGATACCACTGCGAGTCGCTCATGCCGTAGTCCCGCGCGTAGCCGCGGCGCTCTTTCGTGAAGGCGCCGGCCGCCTGGAAGCGGTAGCCGTCCCAGTGTTGAGGCTGGTAGTCGTTGTCGGGTCGCTCCCAGAAGGAGTGGCGAATCGTGACCTCGACCGGGTTGCAGTTACCCGCAGGCTTGGTCCCGCCGTCGATGGCATTTGAAAGGCGACACGCCGGGTAAGTGTCGATGCTCCAACCCAAGTGGCTGATATCGAGCTCGGCCGGCGTCGCAAACGCTTTGGTCGTGATGTCGAAATAGCCGTCCTCCGTCTCGAATCGCGGTGCGTGCTCGTGGGCCGGATCGTTGACGTAGTAGCTGATGGGCTCCCAGGTGGTGCCCGCGCTGAAACCATAGAGCGCCAGCTTGTCGAAATCGTACGCGCTCGTGATGTAGTTGCTCGACCAATCGACGCGGAAGTACTCACGCTCGTGCCAGACACGGTCGGAGGTGTTTTCCTCGATGACGTTCAGCTCTTCGCCGGTGCTGCTGTTGTAGGCGCGACGGATGTCGAAGTGCTTGGTGATCTTGAAGCCGTAGAGGATCTGTCCATCGTTGGTGAGATCGCCGGCACCGAAGCCATCCGTTCCTTCGATGCGCTCGTACGCCAGCCGGCCAATGAGGAAGTCCTCTTGGACTTCCCAGCGAATGATCGACAGTTGGTTCGAGTAGAACCCACTGAACATTCCGCTCTGTTTCGCCCCGTAACCCACCTCGAGCAGCGTGCCGTTCGCGTAGAAGTCGGGATTGTCAGCATCGCTCACCAGGTCTTCGCCCACGAAGAAGCTCTTCGCCAGAGCATTTGCCTGTACCCGGTTGATGGGATCGCGCTCCTGCGCGCAGCCCACCGTGAGCAACAGCACTGCAAACACGAAAAGTACGCGACACTTCTTCATCCAGCTCATCGAAGGACCTCCTAGATCAGATCGGTTCACCCACCCGTGCATGCTGAGCATGAACCCGGCCAAGGCGTGAGCCTCTAGGGTGCAGCCCCTACGCTACACCGTGATCACCGGGGTTGGCTACGGTTAGGAGGCTTTTACGGTGCTGTTAGCAACGAACGGTTCCCCCAAATACCGGGTAATGTTGTAGCGCTTGGGCGGGAGTATCATCCCGATGAAGGCCCTATTGGGGACTAACCGATCTTTAAGATAATGTCTCTTATGCGCAATGGTTGGGGTGGGAGCAGGTAGGCAGCATCGCTGGGACGTGGTGAGCCAGCTCGCGCGGGAGCTGGAAGCACGTCGCGTGGCGCGCAGCTCAGAAAAGGTGGTGACGCTGAGCGAGGCGAAGCGGGGGCGTTGACGTCGTCGCGTGAGGTTCAATTGCACACACGCCCCACTGGGCGCTGTTGCGTACGACGCTCCTCTAGGGGAGGTCTCGTGCGCAGCGAAAACCAATTCGCGGAGTACGCTTGCTTGGCTTATGGACCCTCTCGATGTCCTTCATGAAGCCCGCCCAGTCGGGTGTGTTGAATGGTATGTAATTTTTTTCGCTCAGCTTCGACGTCTACTGCGGCAGAACCATAAACGTATTGGCCATTGTCTTCGCTTGAAGTCGAAACCCATTCCGCAACATTCCCAAAAAGGTGAGTGTGCCCTTGTGCGGTTTTCCCTCCTTGGTCGTCGTAAACACTTCCCCGCTTGCACCATCTAAGCCCGGTTCAGACACGTCGGGACTGATGTAAACTCTCGAAAAGTCCACACGGGCCTTCATCGGGACTATAACTCTGGCCATCGCGCATCCCGAGCGCCGTCATCGTGTTGAGGATCTTGCTGTCGCTCAGCAGCCCACGGCAGCACGTACCTCAACCTACAGCCGGGCATCTCCTAGAATCGCCCCCCTTTTCGCGGGCCATACTCCCTAATTGTTGCGTCCTCTGTTGGGGTGTCGCAACATGCACCCAATGCTGCTTGCCCACATCAAAGCCGGCTCGTGGACTCGGAGCCAGGCCGCTAGACTTTCCCACATGACACTGACGGCGATTGGTCTTGTTGTGGCCCTGGCGTTCACTGCATGCAGTGGTGGCGCGAGCAAGACCAAGGCACCAGATAGCGACACCTTAAAAAAAGAAGGAAGAAACGAACGGACGACAATCCCTCATGCTGTGACCCAGCCAAGCAGCCGGGCGCGGGCGACAATCCGAGATGCCACGAAGGCGCAAGCTGTTGTGATGACGGCGGCTGGCAATGCAACAAAAGTCTCGGTCAACCTGCGTGCACAGGCAGTACCGGTAGGGTATGCAGCGCGCCGTAGACAATCCCGATGAAGGCCCGTGTGGACTTTTCGAGAGTTAACATCATGTCTCTTATTCGCAATGGTTGGGGTGGGAGCAGGTAGACAGTGTCGTCCAAAGCCTTACTCGCCATCCTGCTCACTGTAACCCTGGCCGGATCTACAGCTTGTGCGCCCCAATACCGAATCTTGGCCCAAGGCAAAGACGGCAGCGCCTACGTCGTGGATCGGGGTGAGGCCATCTACAAGTGCGTGCTCCAAGAGCAAGAGCCGGTTTGCTACCGCGCCAACTTCAGTAAGTGAGCGTCCAGGTGAATAAAGGCGTAAATCACATCCACAAAGCCGGCCTCACGGTGTTCGCTCTCGCGGCCAGCTTGAGTTGTAGCAGCGTGCATACCGTTCACGGTACCAACCCGCCCGTGCTGCGCAACACCTGGATAGTCAAAGAGTCGTCGCTTCTGCACCTGATCCCACTCGAGTCCGAAGTCTATTTTTGCTCAGATGGTGCCGATGGCACCACCAACTGCAAGCGCGCGAAGATGACCGGCGCGGACGCCGCGATGAACAGCGAGCATTCCGCCGCTGGATCCGTCAACGCTTCGAGCTCCGTCGTGCGCTTCAACGCCAGCGCGCAACCACCCAGTCGCTGCACCGCCAACACCACCGGCGTCGCCTATTTCGATGCAAGCACGGGCGCCTTGTTCGTCTGCAACGGCACCGCCTTCACGCGTTTGGGCTCGACCGGCCCCAACCACCGAAGCGATGGCCCTCCCCGCTCTTGCAAGGAAGTGCTCGAGCGAGACAATAAGCGGAAAAATGGCCTTTACTGGATTAAACCAGGCAGTAAACTCATCCAGGCCCACTGTGATATGGGCATCGATGGCGGTGGCTGGACCCGCTGTGGCTCGATCAACGAGGCCGCCGCCAACGCCCGGCACGTCATTGTGCGGGAATCGAAGCACTATCTTGCGGCCAAGAAATTGCACAATGCGTCCTTCTGCGGAAAATGGTTCACCGAGCAGGCGCCGAGAGAGATGTTGGTGCACAATCTGACCAAGGGGGAGCAGTATGGCGAAGGCCAAGTGCTGCATATCCGCTGGGGTGATTCACCTTTCACCTACCTCAAATACGACAGCCACCCGATCGAACTATGCCGCAACCTCACCACGGACGTGAGTTACCCCAATTGCCGTTATGCAGCCCACATTGGATGGGCGGACACTACCTTCTCGTTCACCATTGGCAACGTGAAGACGAATTACTCGGGCAAGGCCGAACATCGGCTCATGTTGGGCCCCACCGTCAAGCGAGGCGGGCGCGGTTACTGGCATAATTTTGGCGCTGACTCCAACAAGCACAACCGACGCAACAGCTGGCACCAAGCCAAAGCCATGGGCCACTTCTACATGCGCTAGGTGCTAGGCTCAGCGCAACCCTCGACCACACCTTAGGGGCAGCGCCGTGGCCTTCTCGAGAGGTCACATAGTGGCGCCGATGCGCCATGGGGGGGAACAGGTAGACAACAGCTCGCGTTGCTGCGTGCGGCAGCTAGGCCGCCATGCCAACGACAACGGGCCGACACTCGCCAGTGCGCGGGCTTGCCTGTGCGGATACCAGCGCAGGCGAGCTTCTCAGGCCTTTCGCCCCCGGAAGGGCTCGATGAAAGCTCGCCTTCCGGAGCGATCGAATCGGAGCACAATTTCGACGCGATCGGGCGGCAAAAACAGCTGTCCAACGCCAACGCGCGCTGTTACCATCGGGGCTACTTGTGCCATCATATCACCGTGAAACGCTTGGTTAACGCGGTACACCGCGCTAACCAATCAAAGGACGAAAACGAATGAAACGACTAGCCCGTTACACATTGGCTCTACTTGCAGTTTTTGCTCTGCTGCTACAGCCCTTCGACGCAGATGCCAAGAGCAGTAAAAAGAAAAAGAGCACACTGGGCATGTTGAAATGCGTCGGACTCGTTATCTCATGTGGCGCCCCCCACAACACCGCAAAAAAGACGAATTATCGGAAGTGCGTCAAG
>JAPYTK010000295.1 GCA_029941785.1 Polyangiaceae bacterium
CCATTCGATGAGTTCCCCGGAAATGGCCACGGCGATCTCGCCTGGAGTGCGAGCTCCGATATCGAGACCCACCGGCATCCGGATCCGCTCGATGTCCGCGACATCGACATCGCGCGCGGCCAACCACGTCTTGGTGCGTGCCAATTTCGCGCGGCTACCGACACCACCGACAAACGCAAAGCCACGCCCTAGGCACCAAGCGATGGCCTGCCGATCCAGTTGATGATCGTGCGTCATGACGAGCGCAGCGGTGTGGGCCTTTTCGCCAGTCAGGGCTTGGGCGACTTCAGGATCATCGTGGTCAGCACACAACACCTGCAGCCGGTCCTGCACCACAATCCGTTCGGGGGTCAACACCTCCTCGCGGCCGTCACACAGCACGACCCGAAAACCCAGTGAGGTCAACATCGGAGCCAAGGTCGCCCCGATGTGCCCACCACCGACCAGCAACACGCTGAGCGCCGGGACCAGCGGCTCGATCAGGACTTGCACCTCTCCACCACAACACATGCCGATCGACGCGCCGAGAGAAAATGCTCGAATTTTTGGCACCGTCGCACCATCCCGGGCGGCATCCCTCATCGCCTCGATCACGCGATACTCCACCGCGCCCCCGCCGACCGTTCCGATCGCCGCCTGTTCCCCCAGCAACGCTAGTTTCTGGCCCGGCGTAGACGGCGCAGACCCCCGACGCTCGAGCACGGTCGCGACCACGACCCGTTGCCCTCGATCGAGGTAGCGCAACGCCACGCGCATCACTTCATCAGCAGCCGCCGTCCGCGGAACGGGTAATTCGTCGTGCATGGCCATCTCGTCTCATTATGCGATAAGATACCCCTGTGAGTGAAGGCGTACCCCAAGCAGGGGCCCCCCAGGCAAGTCAAACGACGTTGACGGAGGAGGCCTTCGAACGAAAAGCAGACGAAGAATTACGCATACTTCTAGAAGCTCTTATCGAATCAGAAGAGGAAATCGACCCCGATCTCGAAAGCGGCGTTTTGTCGATCCACTTCGACGATGGCGCCAAATACGTGGTCAACAGCCACCGAGCCGCTCGGCAGATATGGATGGCCGCCGAGCGACAAGCTTGGCACTTCGATTACGTTGAGCGCGAGACGGGGCAACCCGGCCAGTGGCAGTCCTCCAACGGCGATGAGCTCTGGGCCGCCCTGGGCGCCGCACTGAGCGGTCGGCTCGACTCCTCCATCACACTCGTGCGGGGAAATCCTGCATGACCCGGTTCGCGACTTCTGTCGTGCTGACCGCGCTCGTCGGCGCCTCGGCGCTCGTCGGCGCCTGCAGTGAGGACAACGGCAGCAGCGAAGCCACGGCGACTTCTGGACCAAGTGGAGGCAACGCCGGTGGGGCCAACGCGAGTTCCGGCGGCGACGGGGGCACCGCGGGCCATTCCTCCGGTGACGGTGGTCAAAAAACGAGCGCCGGCAGTGGCGGCGCGCCGAGCTGCATCGACGTACTCGATGGTGACTGCGGCGACTGCATGGAACTGATGTGTTGCGACGAGATCTCCGATTGCTTGAGCGACGATGGTTGCAACACGTGTTTGCTCGGTAACGAGCTAGAGTGCAGCGATCCCAACGCGGCGGCGCTGCTCCAGTCGGTGTTCGGCTGCGCGGAACGACTGTGCCAGCAAACCTGCTTCGAAACCCTCGACATCTACAGCTGCAACCCCATCACGAACGCCGGCTGCGACGCGATGGCAGATTTCGCCTGCGACGTCGATCTGGTGAACGGAGCCTTCATCTGCACCGGGCCGCCCCATTCGCAGGCACTGTGCGACGCGTGCGGCCCTCAGGACGGTTTCTGCAAACCGGGCCACAGCTGTGTGGCTAGCCAATGTGCTCGGTTCTGCTGCGACGACAACGACTGTGACGCCAACGCCGTATGTGACAAGACTTTCTTCGCAGGGGTAGGCATGGGCGAAGCGGGCGTCTGCATCGATATGCAAGCACCGCTGCAGCCGGACTGTAGTGGTTTGCCTGCCACCCCACCGAGCGGCGGCAGCTGCATACCGTTCAGCGGCTAGCGTTTACGGCGCCGCGCGGGCTCGACGGAATGCCGTCCGACTCGCGGTTTCTCGTCGACGGCTCAAGGTTTCTTGTCGGCCGGTTTCGCTTCTTTATTCGCGTCGCTCGCGAAACGGACATAGATCTTGAGGTCCTGCGCGTTGTCCTTGCGCAATCGCTGGACATACGAAACGACACCGTCACGTTGCTTGTTGGCACGCATGCTCTCGATCGTGTCGCGACGCTTTTCGGCCCACTGCTCATCGTCAACGGCGATGCGTTCGGCCAATGTGAGGACGCCAAACCCCGTGTAGAGCTTCACGATGTCCTCGATCGCCGCGCCGGGTTTTTCGACCGCGAAAACCATGCCCGCGGCCTGGCTCGACTGCTGGACCTCGGGAAACGGAGGTTGCTGCGAGGTGAAGGGCTCGCTTTTCGCGATCCGCGGCCGGCGCTCATCCTTCAGTGCCGCTTCCTTCCGGTCGTCACTCAGTTTCTCGGCGAGGTAGGTATCAACAGCCTCTTGCAAGCTCTTGCCAGCCTTCACGGCCGCGAGAATCTGCTTGGCTCCCTCGGCAGCCAGTCGTTCGCCTTCCTGGCGTAAAAAGAGCTGGCGGGTCACCTCGTCGCGCCCGACCTTTTCGGCCTTCGCGCCCTCGTGGATGGCGTCGACCTTCACGAGATGAAGCCCGTAGTTCGTTTCGACGATATCCGAAACCTTACCCCTCTTCAGCGCGTGGACCGCATCGTCGATGGCCTTGGCTGTGTTGGGTTTGGCGAGTTTGCCAGGGGCAAAACAGCCGATCTTACCTCCATTGGAGGCCGTGAGATCGTCCTCGCTCATGCTACGAGCGAGCTTCCCGAAAGGCACTCCGGTAGCGAGCCGCTTGCGGATCTTGTCGATCTTGGCGCGGCCAGCCTTTTCAGCAGCGTCCGCGTCCTCGACCAATTTGTTAACGCGCACCAAAATGTGGCGCGCGCTGCGGCACCCCGGCGTGTAGCGCTCGCTGGCGCTCTTCCACGCCTTCTCGATCGGCTCGGCGTTTTCCTTCGCCCAGGCCGCGAACACGTCTTTCGAATCGTCCACGACGTGCGACCGCAGGAACGCTGACTCGAGCTTGACGTAATTGACGACAGCCTTCTCGTTCCTCGCCGCGTAGGCAGCGCGAGCCTCGGCATTCGACACGTGCGTCCGGGCGCGCAGCAACGCCCGCACCCTCGCCGCAAGTGCCTCAGACTTCTGGTACTCGGTGAAGCCTGTCATGGTCATGTTGGTGAGCCGGCGCATCTGGCTCTTGAAATTCTTCGAATCGAAGCGGCCCGTCTTGCGGTCTTGAACGTACAGGCGGCGAGCCGGCCCCTCCGGCAGCCCGAGCATGGGTAGGCCGTTCATCGACAGACGTGTAGAGAAGCTATCCTCCCGGGACACCGGGAGCGACACCCTCACTAAGCCCCTGAAAAGATAGGACCTTACGTCTTTCTCGGTCACCGTCAAGCCGAGACGCTTTGCGTCCTGATTCAGGAGCCAGCGCTCGATGAGTCCTTGAACGACCGTCTCCTTGACGCGCAGCAGCTTGAGTTGCTCGTCATCCGCATTGGGCGGAGCGAGCATGCGATAGCTGGCCAGGAAGTGCTCGTAGGGAATGCAATCCCCTTGAATTTCCACCGCGCAGCGAGGGTTGCCCCCGCCTTGGACATTGGTGCCGGGGCGAAACTCGAGAACGAATACGAGGCAGATCGCGATGACTGCCCCGATGACGAAGATCTGTTTTATGAAACTCACCTAAGGAACCTCGCCGGCGCGCATAGCACGATAGGCGGAATGCCACCAAACCCCAGACTTGCGAGATGCGCGTGTCTTGGGCTAGTTTGAATGTGTACGCAGCCGAAGTGGGGGGGGGTGACTGACGACATGCTCCAAGATTCGGACATCAAAAAAGCCCTCGCAGACGCCGGATTCGAGATTTTTCGGGTTGGCGACGGCGATGTGCATCTGGCTGAGCGGGTGCGTGAAAACCTGCTCATGGACGCCCGCATCAAGGTCGGAGTCCGCCAGGTGAGCTTTTCGACCCGCGCTCGGAGGGGCGACTTTCCCGGCGACGCCAGCGAGGCCTTGTTCGACCGCGCCCGGAACCTCGGGCAAGCAGCTCGGGCACACGGCTACGCAGAAGCGACCACCTACGTCATCGACATGCCCGACCCGAACAATCCCAGCCGAACGCTCGACGCGTGGTACGAGGTCGAGTTCGTCAAGCGCATCGAGGGGCTCGATGAAGCGATCGCCGAGGCTCGTTTCATGCTCGCACAGGCCCGCAAAGCCAAACGCCGCTGACCGAGGCGCTGCGAGATAGCCCTGAGCGAATTCACGGCCGAACGCTCCCCCTGCGGAAGGCTGGACGCGGCCCCGCAGGCCGCGCAAGGTCTGGGCGTGATCGAGCAGCTACTAGGGCCGCAGGGGCCATTTGCCACCGGGCTGCCGAGTTACGAAGAGCGGCCCGGCCAAGTCGCCATGGCGCAAGGAGTCGAGCGCGCACTGGACGAGGACGGCATCTTGTTGTGCGAAGCCGGAACGGGCACCGGCAAGACCCTCGCCTACCTCGTTCCTGCGATTCTCAGCGGCCGGCGGATCGTGGTGTCGACCGCGAGCAAGGCGCTCCAAGAGCAGATCTTCTTCAAGGACATTCCGCTCGTCGAGCGCGCCCTGAAGCGTTCGGCGGAAGCCTTGCTCGTCAAGGGGATCAGCAATTACCTGTGCAGGCGGCGCCTCGATGAGTTGAGTCGCGGGCTCGTGGCGCCGTCGGATGCGGTGCGGCGGGCCTTCCCCATCGCCCAGCGTTGGGCCGAGACGACACACAGCGGAGACTTGGCAGAACTCACCATGCTGCCGGAAGCGCACCCGATACGAGGAGAACTCCACTCTTCGAGTGAGACCCGTATCGGCAGCGGTTGCGCTTTTTTCGAACGCTGCCACATCACTCGACTTCGGCGTGAGAGCGAGCAGGCTAAGTTGCTCGTCGTCAATCATCACTTGTTTTTCGCCGACCTTGCGCTCAAGTCGAACGACCGGCCCGGCGGAGTATTGCCCGATTACGACGCCGTGATCCTGGATGAAGCACACCGCATCGAAGACATCGCGACTCAGTTTTGGGGGGTGGAGGTCTCCAGCGTTCGCATCGACAAGCTCGTGCGTGACGCCCGGCGCGCGTACGGACAATCGAGCGATGAAGGGCGCTTGTGCGGGCGTATCGAAGCGCTGGCTGACGCCCTGCTCGGTGGCGTCAACTTAGCACTTGGCGCGAGCACCGAGCAGCGGGTGCGGCTACCTGAAGACACGTGGTCGGGAAAACTACTCGAGAGCTACCACGCCTTCGACGACACCTTGGCGGCCCTCGAGGGCGATCTGGCCACGCGCAGCGCCGACGAAGCCATCTCGCCATCTCTCGTCAAACGCGCGCGCAGTCTGCGCGACGACTTGAATCTCATCGTGGAAGCCGACGACGCGCGAATCTGTTTTCTCGAGAGGGCCGCGGGCCGCATCAAGCTAGCGAGCTCTCCGGTCGATGTGGGGGAGTTGCTGCGTGAGCGACTCTTTGCGCGGGGCGACGCGACCGTCCTCACGAGCGCAAGCCTGACGAC
>JAPYTK010000296.1 GCA_029941785.1 Polyangiaceae bacterium
CGTTGCGCCGAGCGCAAAGCCCGGGGTGAGGGGCCCGGCGCCTGCGCCCGCGCCGCCTGCCGCACCCCCGGCTGCGGCACCTGCCGCACCTGCCGCACCTCCAGCGGCGCCCGCACCACCAGCAGCCAAAACACCGTAAGGTACCCACCTCATGCGGTGGCCGCAGTGAAGCGCCACGACCGTGCCCAGCTGGGGACTAGCTTTCGCCTGGTCCCTGCGTGAGGGCTCCGAAGATCGCGGTAGCGATCGCTACGTCTTGAATGGCGACGCCAGTCAGATCAGCGATGCTGATGTCGGCCGGGTCTCGGGTCGCTCCGCTCGCCGCGATGACGGCTCCCAGTTCGGTGACGGCGGACGCTTCGAGATCACCGCTTCGCAAGGCGTGACTGATCTCACCGAATTCGCTGCATTGAGCGAACGAGTCGGCAACGACTTGGCGAGCGCGGGCAAAAAGCGTCGTCGGCAGTTCTTGTTTGCCGGGCCCATCGGCGCCGACGGCCGTGATGTGAGTACCGGGACGCACGCGGCTCGCGGTGATGAGCGGCTGCTGACTCGGCGTCGTGGTGACGATGAGATTCGAACGCTCTGTGAGTTCGTCGAGGCTGCAAGCCTTCACCGCGAAGCCCTGTTTGCCCATGTCTCGACAATAGTCATCTCGCCGGGCCTCATCGCGGCCCCACACGGAGACTTCTCGGCAAGAGGTGATCGTCCGAAGCGCGAGCAGTTGCATGCGCGCCTGCGTCCCTGTGCCCACGACACCGATGTGTTCAATCTCAGCAGGGCCTACGTGTTTGGCGGCGACGGCTCCGGCCGCTGCGGTGCGCAAATCGGTAAGGTAGCCGCCATCGAGCAGGACCGCTTGGGGCAGGCCCGTCTGCTGACTGAAAATCAACATGATCCCCGTGGATGCGGGAAGACCCTGGTTGGGATTGTCGTAAAAACCCGATGCGATCTTCACGACGAAGGTGTCGGCGCCCCGCTCGTAGCCGTACTTGATGCAGGTGTCGCCAGGGGGGCTGTCGAAGGAGAGGTGTCCCACGGGTGGGATGACGGTTCGGCCGGCCGAGTAGGCGACGAAGGCATTCTCCATCGCGCCCATCGTGTCGAGGTGCTGAGCGGCGGCCACTATTTGTTCGCGTTGAAAGATCTGGGTCATGACGCGCGCAGTGTACGTGGTGTGACGCCGATTGTGGAGCCAGACCAGGTGGCTTCAGGCTGGGGGGCTCACAGCAGATCGCCGCGCTGCATGAAGACGAGGAGCATGAAGGGCAGGGCGGGGTCGCTATCAGCGCCCGTTCGGTAGCGGTGACCGATCCACCACTGACTGAGAAAGGCGACGGTAGGCGCGTCGTATGCGGCGCCGGGGCGGTCTTCGAAAAAGGTGTAGAGCAGCGCGGGTCCGAGCCGATGCGTCGGGCTGTTCGGCTGTTGCTCCGGCTGCAGCGCGTAGTCCCGCGAACGATAAAAGACATGGCTGTAACTGTAGCGCAGCATGAGCTTGAACCCGCTGTCGTGCAGGTACAGCAAATCCGTCTCGCTAACCGCGCCCCAGCCACCATTCGGAAACAAGGTGTCGAAATATCCGTCGTAGAAGACGCGGTCGCCGGCGTGGATGTCGAGCCAGCCATGCGCAGCTTCGAACTGGGTGCGCGCGGCGATCGGGCCGAACTTGAGCTGCAGCAGTGCCGCGAGCGTGACCTGCCCCCCCTTCGTGGCGTAGTCCCGGTCGCTTTCGCGCTGGACGGTTGTGTCTGAATGGTCGGCGCGCGGATCGGTGAAGGATTGCGTGTAGCTGAAGTCGCCGAAACTCGAGACGTAGTCGTAGCGGGCCCAGAGCCTGAGGGCGGCGAGCGGTTGAAGCTCCAGGACGCCCCCGACGCGCGCGTAGGCGGGCGTGAGATCGACGGCGCCCTTGAGGCTGGCGAAGCTCTGCTCGTACAGAACGCCAGGGCGGTCCCAGAGCTGCATGCGGTAACCGGCACGGACCCGAGCGATGGCGCCCCGCGGGTTGTAGCGAAGAGCGAGCAAACTGTCCCAAACCCAGCGATGACGTTGCCGAACGCTAGGCGTATCGAGCTGTCGCTCTTCCTCCGTCGCCATCGACGGCAAGGAGACGAGTTCCTGTTTCGTGGGTGCAGGAACCATGTCGGCACTCCGCGCGATGCTCCCCCCGAGCCAAACGGCAGACATCGTCAGCAGGGCGAACGCTCCGGACGATCGGATCATGGCGGAACTATCGCATCCCGCGGCCTGCGAGGCGGAATTTCTGGGGTGTGGAGTGCGGCGAGAGCGCGCTGACGATGCGCGCGCTTGCCGATTACGGTTTGGGGTGCGCGAGCAACCAGTCGAGCATGGACGGCATCCAATTGGCGCCGATGGACGGAATGTGCCCGCCGCCCACGATCGTCCACAGTTCGGCCGCGCCCCCGGCCTTGCATCCCGCGTAGCTGCTCACCGTCGTCTCGGCGCCCGAAATGCCCCCCTCGATGTCGATTGGCGCCCCGTCGGTCGGCATGGCATCGCAGTCTCCCTTTTGCGCCCAAAACGCTACGCTGTCCGGTGCGCTCGGATAGTTCGGGCTGCCGGCGTAGGCGATCGTCTGGTCGTTGTCTCCGTGAATATGAAGCACATTGACCGCCTCCGATGCGGGGCACTTCGTGGGGTCCGACCACATTGCGCCAGCGAGCCCTGCGATCCCGGCGATGAGATCGGCGTGGTCACACGCCATGCGAAAGGACATGTACGAGCCGTTGGAGTGCCCGGTGAAGTAAATGCGTTTGGGATCGACATTGTACGAGGCCTGAATTTCCTCGACGAGTGCGCGCAAATAGCTCGAGTCGTCGACGCCGCTGTTGCCAAAGTCGCAACAGGCATCGGTGGCGTTCCAGAACTGCTTGCTCGTCGGATCGGTCGTGCCGTCGGGGTAGGCGTAGAGCATCCCGCGCTCGAGGGCTTTGGACTGCAGACCCCAATAACTGTTCTGCGCGCCGCCGGACGCACTGTAGCCGTGAAGCAGGATCAACAGCGGGGCCGCGCTTGCGGGATCGTAGTCGGACGGCACGTGCAAGGTGACGGCTCGATCGCCCCCGAACACCGTCTTCGCAGGACCTGCTCCTGACCCACCTTGGCCGCTGCTCGTGGTCGCACTGCCGCCTGCGCCACTGCTGCTGCTGGCCACCGTGGCCGTCGCCGTCGATGCTCCGGTCGTCGTCTCGTCGCCGCCGCAAGCCATGAGCATGAGTGCCAATCCCAGTCCAAGCCAGTACTTCATGCGGCGCAGACTAGCGCGCTTTGGGTCAAGAGTCGCGTCTGTGCCAGCCAAACGATGCCGACGCAGACCCTTTTCACGACCTTCACCACGCTCTACGGTGCGTGGCCATGACACATGCCCCTGGATTCTGGTCGTCTTTCGGAGCTGCAGCGTCCGTCGATTGGTGCGAGCCAAACTACCAATGGGCCGACTGGATCGCCGAGGGCTTCAATACCCTCTCGAGCGTCCCGATGTTCGTCGTGGGTCTCATCGCGCTGTGGCGATGCTACCGGGCCGATTGGCGAATCGATTCGCGCTTCGTCATCTGCTTCGTCGGCCTCACGGTCGTCGGCGCAGGTTCGGTCGCTTTTCACGGCACGCTCCTTCACGTCGCGCAGGCCTTTGATGAGCTGCCGATGGTCTACTGTAGCCTCGTGATGGCCTATTGCGTTGTCGTCCGCGCTCGCGACGCGCAAAAGGACGCTCGCTTGCTTCGACGATGGCAACTCGGCTTCAGCCTGTACGCCGCGGCGTTCACCATCGCCTACCTCGTGAGCCCGAACTACTTTGCGCTGTTCATCGTGTCTTTTGCGGGGGTGGTGGGCTACCTCGTCATTCAAGGGTGGCGCGTCGCGTTTCGCGTGTCCGGCGCGCGGGATCTGGGCCGTCTCTACAAGGTGGCGGCAGGGGCCTTCGTTTGCGCGGTGTTCGTTTTCTGGTTTCCCGAGCGTTTGCTGCCCTGTGACCACATGCTGCAGGCCATTCAGCTTCACGCGTGTTTTCACCTGCTGGCCATGGTGGGCACCTACACGGGTTTTCTCGTCGTGCTCTACGACCGGCTGGACGTGCTGGAGCAGGAGCCCGTTGTGAGGTGGCGCGGGCTGCCCTGGGTGTCTCCGCGGCGTTGAGGCCGAGCGTTGCCGCGTGTGCTATTCTGACCTGTGGCCCGGCCGCGAATGAACCGCGTTCTCGGAAGTGAAGAAGAAGGAGCTTAGCGTGCCGTATCTCATCAAACCCAGCGTGTGGGGATTTTCCTTTTTGGCAGGCTCGGTCATCGTGGCCGGTCTTGCTCCCGGGTGTTCGGCCACCGATCAGAGTGTCTACACGGATACCGGTGGCGGCGTGGCGATCGCGCAGGGGGGCATGGGCGGCAGCGGCGGCTCGATGGGGACCTTTGCGACCACGGGGGGCAACCAGGGCGCGTGCGTCGACGATAGCGATTGTGGCGCGGGTGTCTGCAACAACGGAACCTGCTGCGCGAGCGCGGAGACGGTATGCGGCGACGGCTGTTGCGACCTTGCCGGTGACGTGTGCCTCTTCAATGCCTGCGTCACTCCGGGGGACGATTGCGTCAGCGAGGCGGATTGCCCTGACGACCAATACTGTGAACCTGCGCTCGGCGACAACATGGGCCAAGGCGGGGCGGGGGCAAACTGCAGCCAACCGCTCGAGACGGGCAAGTGCGTGCCCAAACCGGTGGTGTGCGAGGGGCTGCCAAGCGATCCTCCCGATTGCATCGAGCCGTGCGAGTACGAGCCCGAGGCGGGGCAGTTGAACGCGACGGTGAAGTGGCAGTGGGGCTACGCTCCGGCTCCCACGAAGTTCGCGAGCGATGCGGACGTATGGTCGACTCCTGCGGTAGGACGGATATTTGATGCCAATTGCGACGGCAAGGTCGACTTGGCCGATCCGCCGAACATCGCGGTGGTGTCGGGCAACGCGAATACTTCCTATTGCGTCCCTAATCAGGCCTGCCGCAAAGGCGTGCTGCGACTATTGGACGGTAGCAACGGTCAGGAGCTTTGGTCGCTCGACAAGGCCGAAGCCACCAGCCAGGGGTTCGCCGGGGTGAGCGTCGCGATCGGGGACGTCGATGGCGACAAGTCGGTCGACGTCGTGGCGTTGACTGGTGAAGGCAAGCTGGCCGTCGTCAACTCTCAAGGCCAAGTGACCCACCTGTCCACCGACGTGGTCGACGGTTACAATGTGCCCGCTTTCGGTTGGGGGGGCGGCCTGGCCCTGGGCGATATGAATGGCGATGGCTGGCCCGAAATAGCCTACGGCCGGACCGTGTTCACGATGACGGGGGGCACGCTCACGTTGCTGTTCAAGGGGACGGGGGGCTACGGCGGCCTGACCCATTCGGCGCTCAGCTATTTCGTGGATCTCACCGGCGACGGCAACCTGGAGCTCATGGCGGGCAGTACCGCCTATGTGGGCAATGGCGGGCAGCTTTGGATCAATCCTTCGGTGGGCGATGGCTTTACCGCCACCGCGGATTTCGATCAGGACGGCGCGCCGGAGATCGTCATGGTGCGCGGGGGTAACCTC
>JAPYTK010000297.1 GCA_029941785.1 Polyangiaceae bacterium
CGCGATCGAGGACGAACTCGAAGCGCTCAAGGCTCGACTCGACAAATAGGAACGGAGCCGGCCCTCAGTCTTTGGCAGGCAGCGCCATTTTGCGGCGCCAGTATTGCCACACGATGTGAAAGGCAACGAAGACGGCCAGAAAGACGAAGCCAAAAAACGGTCGACCCTGCGGCGCTTCCCACAAGGTCCACGCGATGCCTGTAACCGCCGTGCCTGACCAGATCACCTTGAGCATCAGCATGGTTCGGAACGAGTCGGCATCCTCATTGCGGCCGAGGTAAGATTCGATCCCTATTCCGAACAGCGCCGCGGCGGTCAACCGTGCGGTATACGGATCGACGTGCTTCCAGCCTACAAACTCGAGAACGAGCACCGGGGCGATAAACAGCGGAATCGCCACCGATATATCCGCCCAGAAGTGAAAGACAAACCACTTCCGTAACGCGCTCGGAACATTCTTACTCGTGGGCATTCGTTTACTCCTCGCTCCGCCGCCTCGACAATAGCGGCAACCCGGCAATCCGGGACCATCAGCCATCTCGTCTTAACACCGCATGGGCCTCGCCGTGATCGCCAATTCCGGCTTCCTTAACCAAATGCGTCGGACAGCCATTATCCGAAGTGGTACGAAATTGGCCTAGCGAGTATCGTCCGCCAGTGAGTACCAGACCGTTATTCCGCTTTCAGCGCCTTCTTCTCTTGATGAGCATCATGCTTCTAAGCTGGTCCTCCGTCGGTTGCGCGCGCTGGAAGGTCGTTAAGAGCGCCGCCCCCAACCCCTTCATCGGACACAAGCAGTTCAAAGTTGAGCCGGTCGACTTCTCTGAGGTCGTGGCCGCAAAGAACGGCGCACCGAAGTTCGAAAAGGACAAGCTGGCCTTTAGCAAGGTCTATGCGACGTCTTTACGAGAAGAGGCCGACGGCTACCAATGGTCGACCGAAGACAATGCAGACACGGTCACGATCCGGAGCAAGGCGATGTCCCTCGATGGCGGAATTTCGTTGGGGATTACGTCGACCAACGCCACCGCCCACATGATCGTACAGCTCGTCAAAGGCGGCGAAGTGCTCGACGAAATATCGGTCAAGGCAAAGGCGTCACAGGAAGACAAAGTGAAGGTGTTTGGGATCTCTACCGGTGGTTACACCGCAGCGGCGCGGATCAAGGACGTCGCGAAGAAGCTCGGCGACTACGTAGCCGGCTACCTCGAGTCACGCACAGATCCCTGATCAAGACGCCCGCCGCGTGGGCGGACCGACTTAGTCTACTGTTTCGTGCGTCGCGAGCGAGGCGGTGAACAACTGCTTGAGAATGTCCTCGTCGACGTCCGATAGGCGCTTGATATAGAGACAGCCCTTTGCTGGCTTGCACCGCCCGAGCTTAGCTCGCAGATCCGCGAAGCCAGCAAAGTCTGAGATAACGTAGACGACGAGTTCCCGCTTTCGGGGCGAAAACCCGATACGCATCCAGTTGGCCTTCTCGCCACCAGGCTCGGTCTTCTCGTAGGATCCGAAGCCGACGATGTTCTCGGGCCACATCTTCGGGGCGTTGCCGGAAGCTTCTGCCATCCACGCGAGCAACTTGCGCGAGTCCTCGGCCTTGCTCTCGTTGTGCAATGAAGCCAGAAAGGCTCGCACCTCAGCCGCGTCCCGACTCGCCTCATCTACCTTGCTTGTCACGTCTGCTTCATCCTCTCCGGCGGCCGGTTGATGGCCTCGACGGAGCCCATCTGTGGAGCCACCCGCTCGCCAGCCCATGCGTAGCGCGATGTGGCGCCACGATCAAACTCGCACCGCTCGCTCAACGCCCTGGGGCGCAAATGGGCCCGCCAAGGGACTCACTCCACGAATGGGTAACAGTTTGTAACAGCTCGGCCCGAGCCCTTGTGTTCGCATACTGAGATGCCACAGTTGAACACTGAATCAACCGGCTCGCCTCATCATGACCATTATCCGCCATCCTCGTAACCCTCCAACACTGCAGGGTAATCCCATTCGTGCCCGCATGCTCGTGGCGCTGTCATGCGCGCTGCTCGGCGGCTGCGCCAATGAGGTCATCATCGACCTCAGTCACGGCAGCGGGAGCGGTGGCTCCGCTCCAACCGTCAGCTCAAGTTCAGTTGGGGGAAGCGGCGGCAGCGGCGGTACGAGACCCGGACCGTGCGCCATGGACTGCAGCCTCCTCGCAGCACCACCATGCCAGGTTTCCCAGTGCAACCTCGACTCCGGCCAATGCGAGTTGATCAACCAGACCAACGGGGTGAGCTGCAGCGACGACCTTTTCTGCACGGAGAACGACCGCTGCTCGCAAGGCGAATGTGTCGGCGGTCCACTCAAAGACTGCAGCTTGCCCCTGCCCGCATGTCAGGAGGCAACCTGCGACGAGGACACCAACTCGTGCACGACTGTCCCGAACCCCAACGGCACGCCGTGTCAGCATGCGAATCTGTGCCTGAAAGCCGCCTCCTGCACCGCCGGCGTCTGCGAAGGCACCCTCGATGACTGTAGCTCTACGCCAGTCCCCGAGTGTCACGAGGCGGTGTGCAACCCAAACAGTGGCTCCTGCGAAGTCCAGCCGTCAGCCGACGGCACGCCGTGCGTCAACACCATGATCGCCTGCGCGCAGAGCACGGTCTGCGCAGCTGGACAGTGCGTGGCCGGAGCCCCGATCAGCCAGTGCCTCAACGCCGACTCCTGTTGCCCCAGCGGATGCTTGCCGAGCAACGATTCCGACTGCGGGGCGACGACCGTGCGGGCGGCGGTGAACCGCGGTTGGTGGAGCAGTGACGGCGGCCACGATTCAAACAACAACAATACCTTAACCGGTCGGTCCAACAACCTGGACCACAACGCCTATTTCAGTTTCGACCTCAACGGCCTCGCCGGCACCGTCACCTCGGCCGAACTTCACCTCGAAGTCGAAATGTACTTCGGCAGCGATCCGAGCGAGACAATCTCCCTTTGGGACGTGAGCACACCGGCTGCCACCCTCGAGGCGTCCGGCAACAACCCGGCCATTTACTCGGATCTGATGACGGGTCAGAGCTATGGCAACGCCATCGTGCTCAGTTCGGAGATGAACACGATCAAGGTCTTCACGCTTACCGATGCGGCGCTTACCGATCTCAGCACCGCTCTGGGCGGCAAATTTTCAGTGGGCCTTCAGGCAGCGACGCTCTCCAGCATGGGGCCCACCGAGGAGGCCGTGCGCTGGAGCGTTGCCAACGAGCCGCGGATCCACGAACTGCACCTGCAAATTCAGTGACGGCCTTGCGGCTCAGCCGCTGTCGTCCATCGCATCCAGACACGCCAAGCAGAGGGCGTCCAACGTCCCGCCGCTACACCACCCAAGCGCCACTTCGGTAGATCTGTTCGTCATCGAGATGTACCGACTCGGTGCTCACGAAGACATCAACGTGATGCCTGGCCGTCTTTTTCCTGATGCTCGGCTTGTTGAAGGTCGCGTGCTTCGCCCCAAGCGAGAGGTGTACGCCGCACATGCGTTCGAAGGTACCGATGTCGCTCACGGTTCGTTCTGCGTTGAATGCGCGATTCATTCCGAAGCCTAGCTCTCGCAAGCGAACATCGCCATCGTCGGCGCGGATGCTCGCCAGCACATCATCGAACTCAGGCGTCGAATCGACAGCGGCGACCACTCGACCGCCCTGCACCTCGAGCGTGATCGGGCGCGCCGGCTTGTTGACGGTGAACGACATGTCCCCAAAGAAGGAGATGCGCACCCGACCATGCACGGCGTCCAGGTCTTTGGACTCCGTGAACACTTCGCCGATCGGATACTGCCCCCCGATGTTCCGCATGCCGCTGTAATCGCCAATGTTCACCTTGGCCGGTTCGAAAGCTGCTGGATACACCAGTCGCTCGCCTCCGCTTTCGATGACGCCTATCTGCGCGCGGTCGATGCGCTCCTTCAGCGCACGGCCGACACCACGATAGTACTCGGGATCGTAGGCGAGCGAATCGATGTAGATGAGGCCCTCGGTGCCCGACATGCGAGCGAGGTGCGGATGCTCAATCACCTTGAGCGATCGTTTGAACAATTCGACACGAATGCGGAAGGCGTCCAGCCGAAAACTCGTCGACTGAATCAACACCACCAGATCGCCGGATCGCAACGGTGCAAATGCAGCGAGGATCGCCGCGGGGTCGGTGCGGTCGAAGGGGATGAAGGAGGCGTTCGGAAGACACCGCCGATAGGCCTGCCCAAGCGCGGTGGCCAGTTCACACTGTTCGTCCCAGACCACGACCGCATCGTGAGCCTTCGTGTGCTCGAAAGCGTGCTCCAGGACGTCGCGTAAGTTGTCAGCGGCCGTCTCGATGGCGTGTTCGGGGATCATGAATGATATCGTGGCTGTCTCGGCTGCCCGAGGCCTTGGTTGGCGTGGAGTGTAGTCCCGTTTTGCGCACTTTTCGACCTTTGGGCACCGGCAACGCGAGATCGCCGGCGGAGGTCATGCCTAGGCGCTGCTTGTCAGCGGCTCGGTGGTTGCTAGGATCGATGGACGAGCGATGAGCGCAGCTCCTCGCGGGAAACCAGACATGCGATTTTACTCGATTGTGGGCCCGCTTCTGTCGTTGCTCGCGGGATGTGCAAGCGAACAGTACGGCCAATGCGATGCGCCCGACGATTACCTCAAGGTGATGTTCAAGGACAGCAGCTCGGCTAGCCCCTTTAGTCACTCTTTCTGCATTGTCTGCAACCCCAACATCGAGCCAGCGGAGTACGGCGCTTGGGCACTACAGATGGGCGCTCCCAAAGCGCCCGAGAGCACCGAGGGGCTTCACCCCTGCCTGTACGTGTACGGGGGGCCTCCAGGGACGGACAACACCGAGAGTTTCGAGTCATGCCGGTCCTCGGTGTGTGACGGAGGGGCGACCTACAGCGACATGGTGGGCAAAGGAAACGGGAACTTCGATCTCCAGCCCATACTGAACTGACGCGCGCTGAGCGACGAGCACGCAAGCAGAGCACGCTGTTCGTTGGCAACCGGCTCATGCAACGTCGGCGCGACGGGACCGAGCAGCTGCCCCCTCATCCGCCCGACGGCACGCCTCCGCACTCGCTTTCGTCGACGAAGCTGAAGCCATCTCCAACGCAGAGGCTCGCTCCGCAACTGAGGGAGACGCACTGCAGCGGAGAGTCACAAGCCTCACCCGAAGCCTTGCTCGTCGTGCACTTTTGGGTCATCCCCTCGCAATAGCTACCCAAACCGCAACTCAGAAAGTCCTTCATCGGATCGCAGGTGGCGCCGGCCGCCAGACTGACCTTGCACATCCCGCCATCTGGGTTGTCGCAATACAGTCCGTCTTCACACAGATTTCCGCCATCAAAGGAACATGAGCCCCCTTCGCCAACGACCAGGCTGTGCACGCACTTGTCGTCTTCGCAGTCAGCGAAGCCGCCATCGGGTAGCGCGCATTCGCTCTCATCGGTGCACGCCGCGCCCTCCGCCTTGTCGCCCCGAAAGACCTTGGTGCAAACGACCAAGTCGTTTCGAACGTCGACGAGATCGCTGATCGCCACGACGCAGCTCCCAAATAC
>JAPYTK010000298.1 GCA_029941785.1 Polyangiaceae bacterium
CCTTGGCTCCGTCCCCGTAGATCGATTGGGTAGCCGAAGAGAGATAGCCGTGGTTGTCGCTTAGCAGCGCCTCGAGACTTCCCGCACCATCGAACACCGTGCGCTCGATGAACAAGTGCGTCTCCGCGTCCATGGAGTGGCGCACCGGTAGTAAAACCCCGGGCCAATCACCATCTCCCGTCGTGTCGAGTTCGGGCACCGGCTTGAGCCCAAAAAATTCGCCGTAGCTCCTTCGCGAAGGCGAGATCGTGTGAACGCGGTCGGTGCCGATCCACTGGTGGTGGAAGTGAACCACAGCCTGGCGCGCACGCGGATCTTGAAGCATCCTCTCCGCTTGCGCCTCGACCTGCTCTTTGGTGGACAGCTCGTCTTTGGCTGCCGCCTCGAACAAGGTCGGATCGGGCATGCTGTCCCAAAAGAAGTACGAGAGCTTGGAAGCCATCTCCCAGCCGGTGAGTGGTGCCCGCTCTCCCGGTGCAAGCTCGGTTGAGCCCTCTTCAACACGGTACACAAAGGCCGGTGACTGGAGCACACCAGCGACCGTGATCACCAGGGCCTCTTCAGCCGTCCCGTCCGTCAAGGTCGCCTTCCAAAAGGCCTCGAGCCTCTCACCCTCGGCGCTCGTCAGCGGCCTGCGCCACGCTCGCTGCGCGAACCGTTCTAGGCTCTCCCACCCGCAAGGAGCTCGCTCCGCTTCCGCCATCTCAGCCCACCCTTGGCACCGAAAGAAACTAGGAGACACAAGCGCGTAGACGGCAAAGTGAACGGCCGCCTTCTGGAGTTCCTCGACGCTGTAGGCCGTAGGCACCTGCCCCGCAGCCATACCCTCAAAGTGGTCCTCTCCAATCTCAGCAGGAAAATCCCAAGGCCATGGGGGCAAGGCGACCGCTGCCCCACCAAAAAGCCCGTCCTTCTCGTTCTGGTTGGGAATGAAGGACTTGGCAATCTCGGGTGCAGCTGGCCAGTCACGCCCTGTGTCAGGCATGCCAAGCAAGTCGCGGATCGTGTTGTTGTACTCCGCCGGCGTCAGCGCAATCAGCGGCGAGGGCGCCGAAGAGATCGCGGGCTCAGGAGGCAACACCGGATCGGTTTCCGACGCGCAGGCGGCGATGCCGAGCCCGCAGAGGAGCAGCAAAGACGCGCAGCGACCAAAGCGCAGAGAAAGCGGAGCATGTGCCCTCTTCGGCGTGCTTGTCGACAAGGGCTTGCTCATTTGGTTCATTCTTTCGAAGTATATCACGGGTTTTTTTGGGGGAGGTTTGCCGCCGCCAGCACAGCTCACTCAGCTTGGTCGTGCACCGGCGGCCGGCAAATCGGCTCAACAAAGTTCATCGACTTGTTCGTGTCGTTCCAAGCCGAGCGGCCACCTGTTCAATGAAACAGTACGACTCGACTGCTGTCATCAACGGTTAGGGACGCAAACATACCGGCACCCCTCGTCTTCTTCGTCGCGGTCTTCTTCGCAGCGGTCTTCTTCGCAGCGGTCTTCTTCGTCGCGGTCTTCTTCGTCGCGGTCTTCTCTGTCCTCTTCGCATACGAGCTCGGCACGCGTATTCGCTGGGCACTCTTTCGTGGCCGAATTGGCGCCGGGCTCGATGTTCACGGTGTCGCAACCTTCGCCCTCGGCACCGGCCAGCACAAACAGGGCGGCCACGCCCAGCGCCATTCGCGTAAGTGCCGGATATTTAGCGACTTTCATTGTATCTTCCTTTCGATCAGACCTCTCGGCCGTGTATTGTCAGTCCGTCTACCGCATGAGGCTTCGACGTCACTCGGGTTGGTAGTGCGCGGGCTCGCGGCAAATCGGCTCAAGAAAGCTCGCCGACTCACCAAAAACAAAAAAAGCGACCACGGTTGTTATTCTTGTGGACCGATCGGCGCTCGATTCGGCACGTTAGAGATGTGGGACTCGCTGCATCGCAACCAACTGCCCTCGCGCACGACGACGCGACACTCATCGATCGGGCCAAAACCGGTGACGAGTGGGCGTGCAGCCAACTGTACAAGCGCCACGCTCGGCCCGTCGCGGCAGTTGTCTATCGCTTGTTGGGCAGCGACCATCACCTCGAGGACATCGTCCAAGAGACCTTTGTCATCGGACTTCGACAACTCGAGTCGCTGAAGAAGCCCGAAGCCTTCGCCGGGTGGCTTCGCACCATTGCCGTCAGGCGTGTCAAACGTCTGCTGGCGCAGCGTTACAAAGACCGCGCGCTCGACAAGGAACTATCCGCCGCCGCCCCACGCACCACCACGCCCGACGCCAACGAAGAGCTCGTCGCCCTTTATCAGGCCCTGGCTAAACTGCCGGACAAGATCCGCCTCCCCTGGATGCTCCATCACATCGAAGGCGAGACCCTGCCCGCCATCGCAAGCATGTGCGAAACATCGCTATCGAGTGTGAAGCGGCAGATTGCCAAGGCCAACGAGGGCCTACGAAGGATGCACCATGTCGATTGATTTCCAAGCGATCGCTCGCTCCGCCAAACGAGATGTCGAACCCCCGTGGGACGAACTCCGTGCTGCCCGCACCCAAAAGAAGATCATCGAAGCCTTGAACTCGGATGACCCCGAGAACGAGCTCGGTCTCGAGTCCGATGACGCGCCGAGCGACGTACTGAAAACGCGAGCGTCGCGAGAGCCCCGAAAGCGTGCGTACGCGATCGCGTTGATCGCGCTGGCAGCCGCCGCCGCCTGGTTCCTCTGGCTGCGCGCCCCCGAAGCCATCCCGGCAGCCACCTGGGCAACCGCAGAGCTCAACTACAAGGACGGCTCCCGCTCTGTTCTGGGCAACAAGGCACGCGTGCAAGTTGTCGAAGAGAGCGCCTCTCGGGTCAAGGTGCAGCAACAGAGCGGCAAGGTGCGTTACGAAGTCGTGCCCAATCCCGGGCGGCGCTTTTCCGTGCGTACGCGCGGAGTCGCGATCACCGTACTCGGCACGGTCTTCGACGTTCAGGTTGAACCCCACTTGGTTACCATCTCGGTCGAACGCGGAAAGGTTCAGGTCGATCACGATGGAGAGCAAGTGGTCTTGACCCCGGGCAAGCGACTGGCCGTCTCGCTCTCCGCAGAGACGAAGAAGACAACCAAAGACGAGGCGTCGAGCGATCCTCAGAGCAAGAGCGAGCCGACGAAAGCCGAGGAGACCGAGCCCTCGCCCCAAGCCGCACCGCGAGCGAGCGTCAGCAGCACGCCAACTCAAGCCGACTCTCCCCCCGTCACGCCAACCGGCGCGGGAGGCGACCGGGCCGCACGACCGACAGCCGACGATCTTATGGGCCGTGCCGATCGCGCGCGCGGCAGCGGCGACCACACGACGGCGTCCACCGCGTTGACACAGCTTCTCAGCGAGTACCCGAACGACCGTCGCGCCACGCTCGCGCGTTTCAACTTGGCGCAGGTTCGCCGGGCTCAAGGCCAACACGTCGCGGCAGCTCGTCTGTTCGAACAATGTGGTCGAGCGCTGAGAGGCGACGCCATGGCAGAAGCCGCCGGCAGTTGGCAACAGGCCGGACGCTCTGGCCATGCGCAAGCCGCCGCGAAGCGTTATCTCGACGCCTTCCCTGGCGGCGTGCATGCTGAGAGCATGCGCAAGTTGAGCGGAGGGAAGTGAGGAAAACGGGGCTCGCCCTGCTGATGACGAGCGTGTTGTGTCCGGCCTTGGCCGACGCGGGCGAGCGACTCGCCATCACCACCACCGAGTGCGCTTGGCTCGAAAGCGCGGAGCTTCGTCGCCTCACCGCACTCGAGTTTGCTTCGGCCGCCTCCACCGCACCCGAGTTGCATCTCGAATACCTCTGCGCCGACAAGGACGTCACCATCCGTCTCAGCAACAAAGAGACGGGCGCTCGAGTCGAACGTGTGGTCACCGCCGCTTGCTGTGACAAAGTCGAGGCCGAGCGCTCCTTGGCGCTGCTCTCGATCGGTCTGTACCGCGCCGGCCACTCCGTGTTGACCCCGTCGACTCCCCCGCCCCCCGACAATGAACTGCCCAAGGAGTCGAAGTCCCCTTCTTCCACCCCACCCGCAAAAGCACCCACACCGAAGGCAAAGCCACCCCAAAACCCGCCCACACCGAAGGCGAAGCCACCTGTAGCAGCTCCCCCCGCGACGACGACACCGCCACGGGGCGCAACGGCGAAGGTGCGCGGTCCCGACACCGTGACCGAAAGACCGTCCTTTCTTCACCAAATAGGCATCGTGGGACGAACCCGTGTACACAACCCCGCCTCCAACGCGGTCGTCACGAGCGGTGCGGGCTTGCGATATGACGCGTGGCCGTGGAAGCCGCTCTCATTCGGCGCGAACGCCGGGGCGACCTTTGGCTCGACCGAGCGCTCAGGAGGTGAGGTCAAACTCCGCGCGCTGTCTCTCGGTGCCTCGGCAGGCTGGCGCCCGCTTGAGACCAAGCGCTTTGGGATCACCACCTCCTTGGGTGCAGGGATCTCCCACGTGACCATCGAAGGCGCGAGCAACGATGAGGATATCGGCTCTGCCTCAGTGAGCGGGGTCACGGCTTACACGCGCCTTGTTATCACCCCATCACTCCGTGCGGGACATTTCGAATTCGGCTTACCACTCGAGGTCGGCTACCTGTTTCGCGCGCCCCGAGGGGAGGTGCTCGACGACGACGAAAGCCCCGTCCAACTTGACGGCATCGCCGCCGGGCTTGGCCTCGCGGTATCCTTCGGATGGTCGCCCCGAAGCCACACCCGCCAAACCGCCAACAGCCCAAGGAGTCGCCGATGAAGACCCGAACATGGCTAGGTCTCGCTGTCATGGCGGTGCTCTTTCCCACCGCGTGCCAAGACGACGGCCCCGTACTTTACCTCCTCGATACTGGGGGCAAAGGCGGCACGGGAGGCAGCGAGGCCGCAGCGGGCGGCGAAGCGATGGAATTGTCGTGCGAGCCTGCTGGGATCGACGCCCCTTGTTACTGCCCACAGCGAAGCTCTTGCCATTGCGAGGACGGCGGCGCAGCCGAGCCGGAGAGGGTCTGCCAAGTCGACTGTCCCGAGGGTGGGTGCGAGGTCAGCTGCGAAAGCCACTGCAACCTGTGGTGCGAAACGGGGTGCACTTTCGAATGTCCGAGCGGAGCGAGTTGTTACATCAAGTGCGCCGGCGACTGCTCCGTCGTCTGTCGTGACGATTCAGACTGCAAGATCAGTTCTTACACGAGCCCATCGAACGTGGACTGCCAAGGAAATGCGCAATGCATGTGCCTCAAGGGTTCTTTGTGTGATTGCCAAGGAAGCGGCTGCATCAAAGACCAATAACCCGTGCAACCCAACGCGCTTGGTTTCTACCCCGGTGCAACGTACCGTCTCATTCCGTATGAAGACGACGCGCCCCCTACCCTTCTGGACCCTCACCGCTGCGCTCGCCCTCACCGCGTGTGGCGACAACGTCAACCAAACCCCGAGCGGTGGAGCAGGCGGTGACGCCACGAGTTCAAGCAGCGGCACCGGAGGCGCGGGCGGAGGCGGCGTGAGCGAGCCGTGGCACGAGGCCTGCCCAAAAGACGAGCGCGAACAACGGCTCATCGA
>JAPYTK010000299.1 GCA_029941785.1 Polyangiaceae bacterium
CTTGCTCGATCTCACCCCCCATCGAGCCGGAGTTGTCGATGACAAAGATGATGTCGGCCGGCTTGACCTCGTAGGTGGCTTCCACGACCACGTCGGGGCATTCATCATCGCCCCCTTGGCCGCTTCCGCCCACACCAGCGCCGATGGTGACATTGCCCACCAATGTTGTGGTCGAGTTCGCGGCGCCTCCTTGGCCTCCGCTCGCAGAGCCGGCCCCTGAGGCGGCTCCAGCGCCCGCGGTCGCTCCCTGGTCAGAGGCGTCGTCCTCTGCGTTGCTAGGGCTGCATGAATATGCCGTCGCGCCGATCGCTACGAGTGTCGCGGCAACGGAAAAGTTCCGTTTGTTGTTCATAAAAAAGCTCCGTCGAATGCTTAGCAATACCTCAGTAATGGCCCACCTCGGCAAGCTTCGGAAGAAATCTTTCGAAAAATTGCCATTCATCGTTGGGCTATCACGTGCAACATCTTCGAAACCCCCGGCAAGCCATCGACCCGAGTTTTCATTCCGGGAACCTGGTCCCAGCTCAACGAGGGGGAGATTTCGGCGTTCAACCACTCTCCGCTCGGCTCGTCGCGTCGCCGACCCGCGCCCGCCAAGGTAAACCCATGATCCACAAGCATTCCGAGCACTTGCTCGAGCCGGTGGGCGCCGGCCTGGTGGAGTTCAAGCGCCCATACGCGGACTTCGGTCAGCATTGAAATCGCGCTCGGCAGTACCGCGTATTCGTGTCCTTCGATGTCGAGCTTCACGATCGTGGCGTCGGGGACGAGAACTTCGAGGCGCTCGCAGGCCACCACCCGCTCACCCGCATCGGAAATCATGCTGTTGCGCCCAAACTCGGTGTCGACGTCGAGCATCGTGATTTCTCCGGCGAAGGCCGAAACCGCACAAGCCTCGAGCGTCCAGCGATCCGAACCCGCCTCGCGGATGCGCGCCTCGATGGCTTGGATGTTGTTTGGCTCGGGTTCGATCGACACCAGCCGGCAGCTCGGTTTTCCGTGATCCCAGAAGAACTGGCTCAGCCGACCCACATTGGCGCCCACGTCGGCGATGACTTGATCTTGCAGCGAAAAATTCTGCAAATACCAACGCTCTTGCTGATCCACACCTACACTATAGGTCATGAGCACGGCAGGGCATATTTTGGGTCCTGGCTCCTTCTGGGAGCCCGTCGGGGAGGGGAGCTCTGAGGCGGGCCCGATCGTGGACGGGCGGGTGCAAAAGTACGTCTTGGCGGTGATCGATCTGGACGCCGAGACGCCCAAAGCTCAACTCATCGCCATCGATTTCTTGGGTCACGGCGTGAGTCGCGACCCGACGCAGCCGGAAATCGTCACCCTCTTCGAAAAGAAAGGCCCCGGTGCCTGCCAGGTCGACTTGGCGCGTGGAGAGTATTTGCGCCCGGTGCGGACGAACGCAGCCCAGCACTTTTATGGTCATGGCGCGTATTCGCAGGATGGCGCGCTGCTGTACGCCACCGAGTCGGTGCTCGATGACGGCCATCGCGGGGTGCTCATGGTGCGCGACGCCAAAACCCTCGACGTGTTGGGCGAACTACCAACCTGGGGAACCTCCCCCCACGACTGCGTGTTGCTCGACGATGGCTGCACCATGGTGGTGGCCAACGGCGGCGGCCTATTGGATGGCGGCGCCATGCCGAGTGTGACCTATGTGGACGTCAACAGCGAGATGGTGCTCGACCGAATCGAGCTGACCAATCCGCGATTCAATGCCGGGCATCTCGCCCTGACCGCCGCGGGCGATCTGGCGGTCGTGTCAGCTCCTCGGGACGGCATGCCCAATCTATCGACGCAGCTTGGAGCGGTCACCTTGGTCAGCCAAGGTGAAGCCCCGCGTACCATGACGAAGCCAGCCAAGGTGGTGGAACGGATGCGCGGCGAGACGCTCAGCGTGGCGATTCACGAACCGTCTTCGCTGGTGATGGCGACGCATCCCGAGGGCGATATGGTCACGATGTGGGATCTTCATTCTGGCGCGCTAAAGGGTGTCATCGACGCCTTCACCGAACCACGCGGGGTGGTGTTGACCCTCGACGGCGAGCGATTCATTGTGAGCCACCGTCGAGACAACAGCGTTTGTTTGAGCGCCGTGTCCACCGACACCCTCGAGCTCGAGGCCATGGCATGGATCGATCCCTCTTACACCAGCGGCTCGCATCTTTTCATCGAAGATCTCGTGGACACCTTGTCCGCATGACGGTTGTCAAACAAACCGGGCGAAGCGCTTTCACCGACGCGGGACATCGCGGTGGTGATGACGAGGGCTCAGCGGCTGATGGACGCCAAACACCTCTTTGGATTCCGCCAACCTGCTCCTGGTGCTCGATGACGCCGGAGTATACTCCGCTGCTCGATCGTGTTGAGCACTTTGAGATTGGCGGGATCGACGTTCTTGTTGCACGGAAAGGTCTTCCCATCCGTAATGAGGAGAATGTACTTGGCTCGTCCCTCCTCGGTGATGAACGGTTGCTGCGCCGCCAAAGCCATCGCGAGTGCCGTCGGAGTGCGACATGGCCCATGCGCAGGGTTGTTGGGGTCACTGGAGTCGAGCGCGGACGACAACAGCGCCGTCAGCTCGGTCCCCCCCGTATTCGACAGGGGAATCGCGACGTCCTGGATTCCACAAGCCCCTACCGACGGAAACAGCTCGAGGCCAAAGCGGGTATCGGCCTGGTCTGCCGCCACGAAATCGTTGACCGCCTCGACCGCCGCTCTCCACTTTTTCTTGGAGCCGATCTTGTGCTTCATCGAACAGGAACGATCGAGCACGATGAAGATGTCGCGCCCCACCACGGTAGAGTTTACCACTTGCTCTCCACACTGTTCATCAGGCACGCAGGCACCGCTGTCGGTGTCACATTCCAAGCTGCGCAGTCCGCGCCGCATAAGAGACATGATGTTAACTCTCGACGAAAGCCATAAAGGGCCTTCATCGGGACTATACTCCAACAACCCCGCATAGAAGACATGATTGGGGTGGGAGGCAGGTAGGCAGCCTGCCAACCATGATGACTGGGAATTTCACAATGCCTTCACCGCTGTGGGGATAATTGTATTATTCGCCAAAGGGACTAGCATTGCCGCCAATGCTAGCCATACGTGTTCTTAGTCTTAGCCAAATCTGTATTGGCCTGTCTCTGACCCTGATCGTTTTCGGCGGCGGGTGCGAATCCGCTGCCGAGTGCTACTCCACTCCAACAACTTCGACCTCCAGTGTAACCATAAATGGAGTGACGTGGTCGGACGACAGCAGCGTGGGAAGCAACGCGGAAAAGGTTTTCCTCTGGATCAGGGATCCTGACTCTGGTGACTCGCTAGATGTAACGATTCGAAGGGGACCGGTTGGTAGTCATGACCTGCTCGCTGTCGCCAGCGAGTTCCAACTCTTTTACGGAGGGGCATACTACTCACAGCTCCAGAGCGGACAACTCACAATAACGGCGTCCGAGCCTGGCACGGGTGAGCTTTGCAATGGCAAGTTCGACATCGAATTCAGCTTTGCTGTGGCGGGCGACAACGCAGATATGATTATCGGAGCCGGTCAGTCTGAGTCCAAGAATATCCCCGGCCCTGGTACCGGTCCTGGTACCGGTCCTGGCACCGGAGGTGGAGGCGAAGCGCTTGCCAGCTGTACCGACGGTGCGGGCGTTTGTTCTCAACTCAACAGCGGCAGCGTTTCTTCCTACCAGGGCGAGTGTGAAGGCGCTGGCAATTCGTTTTCGATGTCTGCTTGTCCCTCGGGGGCCTACAGCTGTACAGGTGGAACGGGCACCAGCGGCGGCACCTCGGTTACCCTCGACTTCCACTGGCCGAGCGGCATCTGCAGCCGCCCAGAGTATCAAGACATCATCTACTTGAAGGGCACCTGCGAAAATGTCCTCGGGGGCATTTACAGCGGCGATGCTAATTCCTGTTGCACGGGCAATACCTCGCCAGTCCCCGGCGGGACCGCCTGCCAATAGCTGTCCCATCGGAGGACACTGGTCGCTATGCTTCAAGAATCGTCGCCATGATGGGGGATCACCTGGACGCCACACACGACGAGTTTCAGCATCACGAGCGCTGTGCGCTTCCTCGACCAGATGACGGGTTGGACTGTCGGCTCAGGCGACATGACCCACTTTACGAACGACGGTGGTGTCACGTGGACAGAGCAGCTGTTGAGCAGGGTGCTGGTAAAGAGAACGACACTCGCGGGCGTGCTACTCGCACCCGTCAAGACCAGCGATCCAACGGGTCACAACGTCAACGCCAAGCGGGTCAATGGTCGTCGCACCAATGGCGGGCATCTTCCAGATCTCGGTGGTCGCCATCCGCTGAAGCAAATTCGAACCGCCCGGACTGCCTGGCACGACACGGATGTTGCTCGTCGTGAGTGGAGGCGTGTACTGAACGGGCACGTTACAGACGCGCATGGCGGAAAATGAGGTTGTGTTGCGTAAGTCGAGATCCATACCTGGCGGAGCCCAACCGCCCGGTCGATGGCAATGTGCGCAGTTCGCGTGCAAGTAGGCACGGGCCGCATCCGTGGTGGGTGCGGTGCTGGGAACAGCAAACGAATCCATCGCCTCTACCGCGGTCGGCAAGGCATCCGAGAACAGGCCGATGCGAGCGAATTCCTCAAGTTGGTTCGGATTGTGAGGCTGCCCATCCAGAGGCCGGTTAAGTTGTTCGGTTCGCGGCCCAAGTGACTCCGACCCATGACAGAACTTGCACGCCGGTCCGTCAGGAAAATAATAGTCGAGCTGCTGCGTCTCTCCTCCCCGTTCAACGGCGTACTCCACGGTGATCCCGTCATCGATGCGGTCAGCGTCGCTGCCATCGTCGCGCCAACGGTAACTCGCGAAATGCCAGTCGTCCGCCAAGCGCAGCATCACCCGCGTTTCCACGGTGCGACGAGTCGCCGGCACTCCTTCTACAAACTCGATGGCGAAGTTCTTCAAGATTGAAGATCCTTCTGGGAACCCCCATTGTCCCTGCATCTGAAAGCCGAGGGCCTGCGAGGGGGCCAGAGCAATGAAACGCGCCTTGAGAGCACCGTCAGTCCACAGCGGGGCGTTCACATCATAGGGGATGAGGTCCAATGCAGGATCGGGCATGTTGCCGCTTGAAAGACAACCGGTAGTTGATAGCTCGGCAGGCAATTTGCCCTGCATATCGAGTTCGATGAAGCAGAACTGCTCGTCCGATCTCGGCTGCAGCGACTTCGTTACGGGAACCAGAGTGATCGGGAGCCTGTCGGGCTCGGGCTCTTCTTCCGAGGTGGGGCCAGACCCGCAAGCCAGCAAGAGCAGCGTGGCGACACCAAATGGCATGGTTGACACATCAAAGAACCATCCGCGGCAGGACATCGCAAGGTCAGTAAACCACAGCAACGGCGGCAGTGCACATTTCATCGCCAGCGATTCCAATGCCCAATTCTGAGAGCAGAGATGTTCCTTGAGCGGCCATCACTCCGCAGAGCCTTGCGGCCAAGGTCAAAGCCCTGATCGACAGCTCTA
>JAPYTK010000300.1 GCA_029941785.1 Polyangiaceae bacterium
AGGTCATCGATATCGAGGAAGACCGAATCGAGGGAGGGGTCGCTGAAGCGACGCTGCGCCCCCTCGGGCGCGCGGCCGGCTCCTGCACGATGGTAGACAACCCGCAGCAGCGCGATCCGCAACCCGGTGTCTCGAGCAGCTCGAATCACCGCATCGCTAAGCACTGTGCGGTCGTCGTAGGGCGTTCCGTCGGCTTGGTGGTGCACGTAATGAAACTCGCCTACGGTACGCACACCGCGCGCGAAAAGCTCGCGGTAAGCCACCGTGGCAACATCGTACATCGACTCTGGAGTGAGCGACTCGGCCAGGCCGTACATGGCCTCACGCCAACTCCAGAAGTCGTCCGCGTCGGCCGGACCTCGGCGCTGCGCCTTACCGCGCATCCCTCGCTGAAAAGCGTGAGAGTGCGCCGTCGTGAGCGCGGGTAGTTCAATCTTGCCGTCGCAAAGCACCACCATGATTCTGTGTTGTTCTCCGGGCAGCGCCGAGCGTCAATCTGTGCTCGCCGCGGCCGACGGCGCCGGTGGCGGTGGCGGAGCGCCCCACTCGACATGTTTGAGGGGGGGCCACTCCTGAAAAGGCATCGGCCCTATCCGCTGTCTTGCGACGTCCGGTAAGGGCGCACAAGCGTCCTCGCCCAAGTTGTACCGCTCAAAGGGGTCCGCCAAGACGTCGAAACAATGGAATTCGTTGTCCCACTCGCGCGCCTCGATCTTCATCCTTCCCTGCATCATGCCCCAATTGCGGAAACCGCAATCCCACAACCAGGAGCAATTGCTGAGTACAACCGGCGAGGTCGTCCGCTCGCGCCGTGTGATCGGGTGGCCGATCATTCGCGCCCGGAAGGAAGCGAGCTCGGGCGCGTCCCAAAGCCCCAACAAATCGAGCACCGTGGGTGGATAGTCATAGTGCCAAATGAAGTCGGTCGACGCCGCACGTACCGACGCTTCCTCATCGGGTCCGAGGCTACCCTCCGGCGCGTCGAGGAAGCCGGGCACCTTGATCTCTTCATCGTACAGCGAGCTCGTGTGTCCGAGCTGCCAATGCTCCCGGAACGACTCGCCATGGTCGGAGGTGTAGAGGATCACCGTGCGCGAGCCGCTGTCGCTCCCGCGTACGTGCTCCACCAAGCGACCCACGGCGCGGTCAGAAAGGTACACGACATTCCGGTAGTAGTTCAGAAACTCCTCGTTCTTGCTTGGCGCTTTGTCAAACGCATCAGGCTGAAACGGCGCGTGTTCCTTGTCGTACACGTAGGGAAAGTGGACGTTCGAGTAATGAACCACGGCAAAGAAAGGCTCCTCCAGGGTATCCCAGGCCCTGATGACCCAGTCGCTCAACAATCCGTCGTTGGCGCCCGCATCGTAATGGGCAGTCGGGTCGAGATTCGTTCCGTAGGCACGATGGGTCATCGGAAGATCCTGAACGTACAAGCGCATGCTGCCAAACATGACGTTTTGACTGGTCCAATAGGCTCCGTTGTAACCCGCGGCGTGAGCGTAATCCCACAGGAGGGGTACGCTCAACAGGGTCTCGAGCGATTCGGTCGAAGGCACCCCCGACCACAAGTTCGAAACGCTGATCGCCGTCGTCGCGGCGTTGGCCCGAAGCTGATGGAAAGGGATCCGCTTTGGCAGGGCACGACCCGAAAAGGGGGTCGCGCAGTCTTCGTTCTCTCCCGGAACATTGCAGCTGACGTCGTACCGCAAGCTCTCCTGGAGGATGAACAGCACATTCCGTCGCCGGGCCGGACGGGCGGTCAGCTTGGGAACTCGCTCCACCTGGCGGCGCTGCACGCGAACCTCCGGCGCGAGGTTCGTCAGCCGCAGCTGCTCTTTGGCGAGCGAAACCAAACCGTGAAAGTAGATGACGTCCGGAGTCGAAGACTGCCACATCCGATAACTCGCCGGAATTTGCGTCATCCCGATCAAAACCGGCAACAACAACACGGTCAAAACCCGTCGCGTCCATCCGCGCGGCCGCAACACCTGGCGAGCGACGACGAGGATCGCAACTCCGAGTATTGCCGTGCCAAGCAAACGAAGCGAAACACCCGCGTCCCACAACGGCAAGTACCCGATCAGCGCCTGGGGGACGCTGCGGGCGTAGATCTGCGCGTCATGCGACAAGTAGATGTTGTAAAAATGATGAAACCCCGACTGGACCCCAACAGACAGCGTGTAGAGCGTCAGAAACAAGCCTTGCGCCACTCTCGGAACAAAGCCTCGACGACGCGCGGCGAGAAACAGCAGCAAGGCCCAAAACACCAGACTCGCCAAAACCGTCCCAAAGTAGCCAAACAGGTGGGGCAGGTCGAAAGTCGCAACGTGGTCGTGCCGGCGCAACAAATCGCAGGCGACGACCCAGCCCGCCGGAAACAACAGCGTGAGGACGGCCCAACGGCGACGGCGACGCCGAATCGCTCGCCGCGAGGTTGTGGCTCGGACCACAATCTGAGCCGAATCGTCGCTCGTCGCGATGGTCGTCATCTCAGCGCCCCGGCATACGCGGAAAGATCCGCTCGGCGTCCTTCAACAGGTCGGCACATTCAGACAACGGTAGGGGAGATGTTTCCAACGCATCGCGGGCGACGTCATAACACAGCCACTGTTGGTCCCACTCCCGTGCGTGCAACTTGCGCGTTCCGCGCATCACGCCCCAGTTCTCGAAGGCACAACCCCACACGCCTGAACAATTGGTCATCGCGAGGGTCCGAAGTGGGCGACCGCTGCGGAGCAAACTGCCCCCGACCATGATCTTTCGGTAGGGGAGAATCCCTGGCGCGTCCCACAAACCCATCAAATCGAGCAGGGTCGGGGTCAAGTCGGTGTGAAAGGTCGGAGCGTCCCGATAACTGCGAACGGCCGTGCGCTCTTCCTCGGACAGGGTCGATGGTGGTGCATCGATCCACGTGGGCACGTGAATTTCGACGTCGAAGATCGAAGCGGTGTGACCGAGCTGATCGTGCTCGCGAAACGCCTCGCCGTGGTCCGCCGTGTAGACGATGATGGTGCGCTCCCCGATGGGCGAACGACGGACCGATCGGATCAGCTCAGCAACCGTCTTGTTCTGTCGGTACACCGCATTCTTGTAATAGTTGCGGTACGCCTCATTGTCCCTCGGCGCCTTGCTCTCACCCGAGGGCCGAAACGGCGAATTCTCTTTGTCGACCAAGTACGGAACGTGCGTGTTGCCGTATTGCACCATCGCAAAGAACGGCTCGCGCAGCTGCGACACCTCGTGTTTCACGCGCTCGGTGAGCAGTCGATCATCTGCGCCCGTGTCCACGTTCGCCTGCGAATCGAGCGTCGTGGCATGACAGTGAAAACGAAGGGGCAAGTGCTGAACCCATAGACGCGAATTGGCGAACATCATGTGATGACTCGTCCAATACGCGGTGTCCCAGCCCGCGGCGTCGGCGTACTCGAACAGCACCGGCGTGTCGTGAAGAGCATCGCGGCCCGCGTTGGGCTCGAGCCCCGTCCACAGAACGGCGAGCTCGATGGCCGTCGTCGAAGAGTTGGACCTCATCTGCGTGAGGGGCAAGCGGCCCGGTGTTGCCTCGTCCGTGAACGGCATCGTAGGGCAGCGATCGCCAGGCCTTTGACACGCCAAGTCGGCACGCAGACTCTCGTTGAGTATGAACAAGATGTTGCGAAAAGCGGCCGGCTGGGCGCGCAATGTTGGCAACGAGGCCGGACGACGAAGGCGTGGACGCACGTGCGAACGCACATCAATGCCGGTCAACTGTTTGGCGAGTCCTCCTATCGCGTGCAGGTAGATGACGTCCGGCGTCGACCCCTGGATCGAGCGGTAGGAACAAGGGATCAACATCGCGGCCAACAGGGCGAAAGGGGACAACCAGGCCGCCCACCTGGACGCCCGCGTCGAGAAATGAGTTCGGCGACAAGCGAGCCACACCAGCGCCGCAGCAACGATCGCCACGGGCACCATCGAGCCCAAAAAGTGAGCGAGATCCGCGTCGAGCTGACCCCAAAGGCTGTCGGCCATAGAGGTGCCAAACAAGGTCGCGTCGAGATTCAGGTAGGTGCCGTACTGACCGCGAAAGTACATTTGCCCGCCCAAGGCCAACATCGGCAAAACCACGAAACACGCACGCAATGGCCAGCGCCACGGGCCTTGTCGCGCCGAAGCCGCGAGCAGGAACACTCCCCAGAGAATCGTGCTCTCGGCCAAGCTCAGCGCATAACTGCCAATGTACTTGGCTGGGAAAGCGAGGATCAGGGAACCGCGCATCATGAAATCAGCCGCCATGACGGCGAGGGCCGGCAAGGCCAAAATCCCCAAGCCACGCCAGGATTGCACATCGACATGCGATTCGGAGTCCCCGGAGCTTCCCACGGCGCGGTTCATACCATTATGCTCTGCAGCGTGCGTATTCTGCTTCTGCACACTGGTGGCACCTTGATGATGCGGACCAGCGGGTCGACCCCGTTGAAGCCGGCAAGGTACACCCGCGATCTCGTGGGAGAACTGCCCATGCTCAACAAGATCGCGGATATAGACACTGAGATCTTGCTCCAGCTCGATTCGAGCGACATGCAGCCAGAAAACTGGATCGACATCGCGCGCGCCGTACACGAGCACATCGCAGACTACGACGGCATCGTGCTCGTTCATGGCACCGACACGATGGCCTACACCGCGAGCGCCTTGGCTTTCTTGCTTCCCGACATCGCGCGCCCCGTTGTCATGACGGGTTCACAACGCCCACTCGATCGCATTCGCAGCGACGCCCGAACCAACCTCGTGGACGCGTTCCAAATCGCGACGCGCCCGATCCCCGAGGTGAGCATCGTCTTCGCTTCGAAGCTCTTTCGCGGCTGCCGCGCCACGAAACGCGACGCCTGGGGCCTCGACGCCTTCGCCTCTCCGAACTGCCCTCCCTTGGCGCAGCTCGGTGTCGGCATCGAACTTGCCGATCATATCTTGGCTCCGCGCGACCGCGCCGCCTTCGACCCACGAATCGAAGCACGTGTGCTCGCGGTCCGCCTGTTTCCCGGTTTGGATCCCTCCCTGCTGCTCGGCGCGCTCGACAGAGACGTCCGGGGCATCGTCATCAAAGCCTTCGGGGCCGGCAACGTGCCCACGATCGAGCGTTCCCTGATCCCTGTCATCCAGAGCGCCACCGAAAAAGACGTTCCTGTCGTGGTCGTCAGCCAGTGCCTGCACGCCCACGTCGATCTCAAGGCGTACGCCGGCGGCAGTGAAGCCATGAAGGCAGGAGCCATCGGCGGTGGCGACATGACGGACGAGGCAGCGCTGACCAAGCTGATGATCACCCTCGGGCGCGCCACCGCTGGCAGCCACGTCCAAGCCGCCCAGAAGGCCTTTGCTACGGCTCCCGTGGGAGAGATGAGTTAGACTCCAGCCATGACAGCGCGAAGGCCATCCATACGACGACAACAACTCACCGCGACCGTCATCCTCGTGGTCAGCACAGGGCTTGCGTCGAGCGCCTCCGCGCAGAAGGCGC
>JAPYTK010000301.1:0-1217 GCA_029941785.1 Polyangiaceae bacterium
GATCGGGCGTCGCGAAAAGGACGGTCGTACCCGTGTCGTTGATGTCTTCGAAGAGGCCTAGGATGTCGATCGAGAGCTGTGGGTCGAGGTTGCCGGTCGGCTCATCGGCGAGCACGAGAGCCGGCTCGGTGACGATACCTCGAGCGACAGCGACCCGTTGTTGCTCCCCTCCACTCAAGCCGCACAGCCGGTTGGCGCCGCGACCGCTGAGGCCCACTCGCTCCAGAACCTCCCCGACGCGGGCCCGAATGACCCGGGAGGGCATGCCTACGACTTCGAGCGCAATCGCGATGTTCTCGAACGCGGTCCAATCTGGCACCAACTTGAAGTCCTGGAAGACGACGCCAATGTTGCGCCGTAGAGGCGGAAGGGATTCCTCCTTGAGCAACGCAACGTCCCTTCCCATGAACAAAATTCGCCCAACGTCCGGCAACTCCGCTCGGTAGAGCAGCCGCAGGAGGGTGCTCTTGCCCGCGCCAGAAGGGCCCGTAATAAAAACAAATTCACCACGTTCGATGGTAAGGGACAGCGACCGCAGGACAGGCTGGTCGGCACGGTAGGCCTTGCAGACGTCTTCAAAAGTCACAATGGGGCGATCCGCCGCCGCAGCGTCGAAGCGCCTGCCTGGACGCAAGGCGGAACCAAAGCGATCGACAACGGATCCCATCGATTAGGAAGTAACAAGCCAACGGCGGTCGGGAAACTTTTCGACAGGCGCGCGGCCAGCCCTTCGATAAGTACATAAGCCACTGATCCAACACAATTTTTTGCTAATGTGTACTAGTGTCGTGGAGTGGCTCGACGAGGCCACCCGACCGGAGGACCGATGGCGGATGCGGTAAAACTGGCGAAAAAGGCGCGAACGATTTTGGCTCAGGGGCTCGAGACCCTGCAAGCAGAGAGAGATGCGCCGGAAGTACTGATGGATATTGCAGCCCCGATCGCGCAAACGATGGGGATCATGCACGGCATCGAACGTTCGGAAGGAGCCAACCTGGAGCGGGCCGGCGAAGCGATGAACCACGTGCGCGGCGCGCTCGATGAACTGTTGTCGACGGACAGCAACCACCCTGCGGTCGAACCGACCGTCGAGGCCGTCGCCACCTCGCTGAGCAAGATCTTCGGTTTGACCCGCATCGCGGAGCGAGCGAAGGCGGAGACCGAGGCGAAGGCCAAAGCGGAGGCGGAAGCGAAGGCGGAAGCGGAAGCGGAAGCGG
>JAPYTK010000301.1:1317-5482 GCA_029941785.1 Polyangiaceae bacterium
AAGCCAAAGCCGAGGCGGAAGCCAAAGCCGAGGCGGAAGCCAAAGCCGAGGCGGAAGCCAAAGCCGAGGCGGAGACCAAAGCCGAAGCGAAGGCCAAAGCCGAAGCGAAAACGGCCAAGATGGAGCGCCCGAGTCGCCGTGGTCGGTTGAGTAGCCGGCGCGCCGCGCGAGCGGCAGCGGACAAGAAAAAGTCGGGCGCTCGAGAAGAGGCCAAGACGCTCAAGATCTCCAAGAGTGATACATCAGACGCGTCGAGTTCGTCCGAGTCGAGCGCTCCCCCGCGCGACAGGAAACGACCCGCCCCATCGTCCAGGCCGAGGGCCAAAGAGGCAAGCCCCTATGACCCCCAAGTGCCTGGTACGGCAGATCTCCCCCGACCCGCCGGCGATGCACCGAACTTCGATGTCGAACTCGGCGCCCACAGCGGTTCAAACTTTTACAAGGGGCTTAGTGGCAACGACGTGATCGATCACGGCGGCTTGTTCGTCGCGACCTACCAGTTTCCGTCGCGTGGCACCGCCATTACCGTAAAGGTCCACCTTCCCGGCGACCTCGCTTTCACGGCCGAAGCGATTGTTCAATGGACCCGTGACACGCGAAGCGGCGAATCAGAGCCAGGCTTCGGCGCTCGCATCACGCGAATCTCGGCCGAAGGTCGTCAACTCGTCTATCGCTACGTTCGCAATCGCGAGCCCATATTCTACGACGACTTTTAGCGGCAATGCTGTTTCGAGGCGGCAATGCTGATTAGAGGCGGCAATGCTGTACGCGGCGTCAGTCTGATTGCGCTCCTTCTGCTGCTGTGGCTAAGCCCCCGATCGGCAAATGCAGCCGGCGATCCTCAGCTCGATTGGTGGACGATCGAGACCAAGCATTTCCGAATCCACTATGAACGCGGACTCGAACCCATCGCCGAGCGCCTCGCGCAGCTAAGTGAGAAGATTCACGAGCGTCTGATCGGCCCGCTCGGCTATGAACCGCAGCAACGAACCGAAATCGCCCTGACGGACACGACCGACATTGCCAATGGCTCGGCAACGGGACTTCCGTTCAACACCATCAGGTTGTTCGTCACCGCCCCGGCCGACTTGTCGCCGCTCGCCGACTACGACGATTGGTATCTGGGCCTCATGACCCATGAGTACACCCACATTCTGCATGTCGACAACGTGTCCGGCGTGCCGAGCATCATCAACGCCATCTTGGGCAAGACGCTGGTGCCGAACCAGTTTCAGCCGCGTTGGATCATCGAAGGCCTAGCCGTCGTGGAGGAAAGTCGCTTCACCAGCGGCGGTCGGATCCGCGCTTCGCTCTACGACATGTACGTCCGAGCCGATGTCCTCGAAAACCGCATCGTCAGGCTCGACCAGATGTCTTCCAACGCCCATCGCTGGCCGGGCGGTACCATGTGGTACCTGTACGGCTCGCGGTTCTTGCGTTGGATCGCCGACATCTACGGCAACGATGCGCTGCGCGCGATCTCAGCGGACTACGGCGCCACCCTGGTCCCCTTCGGGATCAATCGGGCCGTGCGTCGAGTCACCGGACGAACCTACCCTCAGCTTTACGCCGGCTTCGTCAAGGACTTGAAACGCAAATACCGCAAGCAGCTGAGGGCGGTGCGTCAGCGCCCACTGCGGGAAGGCGTTCGCCTGACCCACCGGGAACAAACCGCCGCTTATCCGCGCTGGAGGCAGGGCGCTACAACGGGCACCTTCGATCTGATCTACTTCCGCAACGACGAGAACTCGACGGCGGGGCACTATCGCTTCACGGTGGACGCCCGCAGTTTGAAACGCCGAGGACAGGCGCAGCTTCTGGCTCGGACCTCCGCAAAAACACCGCTGAGCTTCACACCAGAAGGCGACCTCGTCTTCGCCAGCGTGGTGCCCCATCGCCGCATCTATCAATTCCACGACTTGTTCTTCCTCCCAAGAGGTAAAACGGCGCCTTCGGGCGGCGAGCCCTCCCGGAAGCGAATGACCATCGCGACCCGTGCGCGGGCACCAAGCGTGTCGCCTGATGGCCGCCACATCGTGTTCACCGCCAACCACCGCGGCACCACGACACTCAAGCTGGCTGACCTCTCTGCCGAAGGTGAAGTCTCGAAAATTCGTACGCTGGTTCCCAGCCGCCCCTTCGAGCAAGCCTTCACACCGCAGTTTTCACCCGATGGGCGTCACGTCGTATACAGCGTCTGGACAGACGGTGGCTACCGCGATCTTCGGCTCGTCGACGTGCAGACGAAGCGGCTAAGGCAACTCACGCACGACCGAGCCCTTGACACCGGGCCGTGCTGGTCGCCGGACGGAAAGACGATCTATTTCAGTTCCGACCGCACAGGGATTTTCAACATCTATGCGATGGACACCGACAGCCGAGCGGTTCGTCAAGTTACCAACGTGCGGACCGGCGCACTCATGCCCGCTGTGAGCCCGGATGGCCGCAATTTGGCCTACATCGGTTACACCTCGCGCGGCTACGACCTGTTCGCCATGCGCTTGGATCCAGCGAATTTTCTCGACGCGAAGCCATCGTACACGAGACCAGCACGACCAGCCGAAGCTCCGCCTGTCCCCATGGTCAAGCGCCGTTATAGCGCCCTTCCGACGCTGCGACCGCACAACTACTTTTTCGAGTACGCGCCCGGAAATTTCGGCTCCAACGCCCTGACCCTCACGACCGAAGGGCAAGACGTCGCCGGGTACCATTCGATCAGCGCCTCTGTCGTTGCCGATCCCGGGGCCCCTCTTCCGCAATTTGGCTTCAACTACCGCTACCTCAGACTCCCCGTCGATCTGAGTCTGAGCCTCAACAACAGAGCCGCGCCGCGAACCGACTACCGCTTCAGCGACCAGAAACCGAGTTACGTCGAGCATAGCTACAGCGTGACGAGTGGCCTGAGCTACAGCGACGTCCGCGAATTTTCCACACAGCGCCTAGGTGTTTCGCACACCTTCAGTGCGCTCGACGCCGAGCTGCCTCTGGCGACCGTCGGATTCGATCCCTACGCCCAGCCAACGATCGATCCCTTGCGCGGAACGCTCTCGATCGTCCACCTCGGCTATTCCCTCTCGACGTTGGAAGGGGGAAGGAACGCCGCCGGAGTCCGCCGCGGGTTCGCGCTGAACCTCAGCCTCGATTTCGGAGATGAGACCATTGGCAGTGACGAAACCGTCTTCGCGGGCCGCATGATCGTGAACGGCTACGTACCGATGCCATGGCCAGGCGACCACACGCTTGCGCTCCGAAGCGCCGGCGGCATGGCAAGCGGCAGCTATTCGCGGCGCGGCTACTACTACGTCGGCGGCTACAACCTGAAGAACACCAGCTTGCTCGATACGATCACCACCGGCGCCTTCAACGGCGCATTTGTCCTACGTGGGTATCCACCCGGGCAGTCTGGTGGACGCAGCTTCATACTCCAAAACGCCGAATACCGAATACCGCTCGTCAAGCCCGATCGGGGCCCGTCCACGCTGCCGCTGTTCTTGCGGCGCATCGACACCAACCTGTTCGTCGATTTCGGCGGCGCCTTCGACCGACTCGACACCACGAAAGTAGACTTCTTCAGTCACGGCGCGCTCGTCCATTCACCCCAATTGTATACAGGGGTCGGAGCCGAACTCTGGTTCGGCACGACGCTGGCCTACGGTCTCAACACTCACTTCCGCTTAGGCTTCGCCCGCGGCATGAGCACCGCCGCAATCCCAGGCGGGCAATTTTACTTCCTCGCATCCAGCGCCTACTAAGCATCGCTAACCGCAAACTTGCCTAAAGAAGGCCAAACCCGATACCAGCGAAGCTAATGTCCCAGCGCACAACCGTCCTACGCCGAATCTTGGTCGCCAGCCTGCTCGCGACGGCGAGCGCCTGCGTGCCGCCACAGAGTCCCACCGAGCGGCTGAGCTTCGCCGCACACGAGCTTAACGCTGCAACCCGATTCGGTCGGCACGACGTCGCATTGATGCATGTCAACCGCGCAGCCCACGCGAGTTTCTTGCGGCGGCGCTCACCATGGGGCGAGTCGATTCGGATCGTCGACGTCGAGCTACGTGGCATCCAATTCACGGATGACGATGGCGCCATGGTGCACGTGACGGTGAGCTGGCACCCTCACGACGAGACGACCATTCGTGTCAGCCGAAACGATAAGAAAAGGGCG
>JAPYTK010000302.1 GCA_029941785.1 Polyangiaceae bacterium
AGATGGTTCGGGTACAAGCGCGAGCACGGCGCCCGGTGCGACCTCCGCCCGGACTCGGTAGTGCTCCCCCCTCCCTGCCCAAGATCGAACTGGGCGCCGACATCGGAGCCTTGCTGGCCCCGGGGCAGACGACATTCGCGTGGCTCGGTAGCGGGGTGAGCCTCGCTCATCACATGGGAAGCACGATCCAACAAGTGTACGGCCGCTTTCTCGCGCGCCACGACGCGGACGGACGCTGGATCGAGTTCGGCGTCCGGGCCGACGTCGGACGATCTCCTCGGCCCGGCACGCCGTGGAGTCTACGCGCAGGAGCACAGTTGGGAGCGGCGAGCATCCGCACCACCGCCGAGCCCTCCACGTGGTCACCCACGATGGCGGGTCGCATCACCAGCCATCATCAGCTTGGGGCTCACGCGTCACTCGCGCTCACGATCGAGCCGGGCGTGGCGTGGACCTTGGCCTCGACGCCCAGCCGCAGCCCCAAAGCGACGCTCGGTGTTTTTGCGACGATCGCTACGCTGCACTGACGGGCGTTCACCTGATACAATACGCTATCATGCGGCACATGCAGCGCTCCCTATTACCGTCGGCGATGGCCATCCTCTTGGTGGCCTGTAGCGCATCGAGCCGCCAGACCGTGCTCGACGACGATTCCAGCGACGCAGCGAGCGGGGCCGGCGGCAACGCCACGAGCATCGGCGCCGGGGGCAATGGCTTCAACACATCATCGGGCGTCGGCGCGGGGGATCCGGACGACAACTGCAGCGAAGCAGCCAAGCTCATTTATGTCCTGAGTGACGCAAACGATCTGTACAGCTTCAAACCCGACGAAAAGAAGTTCACCAAGATTGGGCCACTGTCCTGCCCCACCAGCATGTCGCCCAACTCGATGGCGGTCGATCGGAACGCCTACGCCTGGGTCAACTACGTCCAAGCGGGCCTCATTGGCGACGACGCTGGCGCCATCTACCGAGTCAACACGCTCGACGCGAGCTGCGACCCCAACCCCCTCGTCACCTTGCCCACCAACTGGTACCGCATCGGCATGGGTTTTTCGAGCGACGGCGCCAACACCTCCGCCGAGACCCTCTTCGTCACCGGGATCGGACTGGCAGGAGCCCTCGGCTACATCAACGCCTCCAACCAGGTGCAGCCCATCGGGAATTTCAGTGGCTCGATCGCTGGCCAGAGCGCCGAACTGACGGGCACCGGCGACGGCCGCTTGTACGGCTTCTTCACCAGCTCGCCGGTCGTCGTCGCGCAGCTCGAGAAGAGCAATGCCTCACCGTTGACCGTGAAGAGCCTCCCGACCGTCCCGGTTCCCAATGCCTGGGCCTTCTCGTTCTGGGGTGGCGATTTCTACCTGTACACGGCGAGCTTCGCCAACTCGCAGGTAACCCGGTATCGGCCTTCGGACGACAGCGTCGACACGAACTTCATCGGCGACGCTGGCTTTCGAATCCTCGGAGCGGGCGTGTCGACTTGCGCGCCACTCGAGCCGCCAAAATAGCGCTCCGCCAACCTCAACCCGCCAACCTCAACCCGCCAACCTCAACCCGCCAACCTCAACCCGCCAGCCTCAACCCGCCAGCCTCAACCCGCCAGCCACACTCGGAACACCCAGAAGCTGGCCACGCCAGCCACAACGAGCAAGGTGCACCCAAGAGCCATCCGACGATGCGCTTCCCCATCGCTGCGTACGTCATCGATTGTCGGTTCGCGACTCATGGGGATCCCGAGCTGATCGAGCTTCTCCTCGGACGCGGAGTCGGACGGGTCGTCGACCGAAAGCGCGCGCTCGGGATCCTCGCCCTTCGCTTCAGTCGCTTCGCTATTGCCGGACATGGCTGTCACCGTACGCGCTGCGTCCCGACTGTCAACCATCAGGGTTTGTACGGCGGCTCATAATCTCCGTCGCGAACACGAATCGCATCGTGACGTTTGCGAAGTTCGGTGACCGCAGCGGCCACCCGAGCGCGATCCAGATCAAAGAGGTTGTTGGTCTCGCCGGGATCGCGACGTAGGTCGTACACCTCGACGGTCTTGCGTACCCCATCTTCGATCACCTTGAGATCTCCAGACGCGTACAGCACGCGCCGCAGTCGCCCCTCGGCCATGATCGGTCGGCGCCGTGTGACCGGAGCGCCGCGAAGGTTTGGCAAGAGGCTGGTGCCCATCATCCAGGAAGGAATCGCTACGCCGAACAGATCCAACAGGGTCGGCCCCACGTCCACGAGGCTCACGCGTGCCTCACGGGTGCCGGGAACCACCCCCGGCCCCCACACGACCAACGGCACCCGCAGCAACTCCTCGTAAAGGGTCTTGGTGTGAAAGTGCGTCCCGTGCTCGCCGAAGGCCTCACCGTGATCGGATGTGATCACCAGATAGCCGCGCCGAGGAAAACGACGTCGCACGTGGCGCCACAGGCTCCGAACCCACCGGTCCGCCTCCTGCACCTCCGACAGGTAGCGATCGTATGCGCTGCCCTCCTTCAGTTTGCCGCGATTGTACGGCTCGTGCGGCTCCATCATGTGAGCGTACAGAAACGCGCGTTGTCGACTCTTGATGGCTCGCAGCCGGCGGATCAAGGGCGTCACGACCTGTGCTGCGCTTGCATGCTCCCGTGCGCGGACCACGACTTCCTCGTGCGCAAAACCCCTCGCGACACCGAATCGGTCGCCGAGAAAGAACAAGCTGAGCACGGCGCCCGTATGGACACCCGCATCCGTCAGAATCTGAGGAAACCGCGGCGACGAATCGAGGGCCGGATACAAGAACCGACGACTCCCCGCCCCGAATGGCGCCCACCGCTGTTGAGAAAAATACCGGGAAGCGAACATCGCGGAGAGCGAGACGGAGGTCTGGGATCCGGGCGCAACCGCGCGGGAGAAGTAGGCTCCCCGATCGCGTAGCTTCGCCAGGGTCGGCCAGTTCTTGTCGAGTTCGCGCTCTTGGAGCAAGTCGCCGCGTACGGCATCGATCGTGATGAGCACGACGACCGGCTCGGCGGGCAAGCTCACCCGACAACCCCCGGTGCACTTCGCAGGCATGAGCGGCGGGGAGATCGACGGGCTCGACTCGGGCACCACTGGCAATCCCCAGACATGGCGAGCGAGCAGCCAAGCGGCCACGGCACCAGGCTCGCGGAACAGCTGCAAACGAACTCGGTTTGGAGGGGTGACCGCAAAACACGACAGGGCACACAGCACGCTGACCACAGCCACACCTCGGCCGCCCGCCCGGCGAAACGACACCGAGAGAGTCGGCGCGGCCGTCGCTCCGATAAGACATAAGCTCGTCCACAAGATCGCAAAGTGGACCGACGGGTAGTCGTCACGCAAGATCGCATGGGCCGTGACGATGCCCCCTAGAGAAACCAAGGCCGCGAAACCGGCTGCCGCCTTCCCCAAGCGGGAGAGACTCGCGCCAACGAGAAGCGCGGCCGGAATCGCCAAGCCGCACAACACCGTATAGAGAGGCAAGAGCACAGCCGCCGCGCGGCCATCGAGGACAGCATGCGCTTGGCGCGTGAGGTGCATGCCGAGCATGTGGTGCATCGCGGCCGTGCAACATACGGCCAGGCCGATCCAGAGAGCGACATCCGACCTCCATCGCCTACGCCCCCGTTCGACGAGCCCCCACGCCGCGAAAGGCGCGGCAAAGCAGGCCGCCAGCCCGAGCGTCTCCGTCGAGTCGAAGAGAACGTGTAGCAACCGCAAGCGAATCCCTGGTGAGGGGACCGTGAGGATGATCGCCATCGCATTGCTCAGCGCGATGGCGACACCGCCGAGCATGATCGCCCACGCCAACTCCGCCGGTCGGGGCGGCAACTGCAGAGCGACCTCGCTCCATGCTTCGAGCGCGCGGTTCACATGTGCTCGAAGCCTCGTGCCCTTCTTCGACATCGTCCTGCTATGCTGCTCGTTATGCCCTCCACCGGCAAGATCGGCATCATCATTACCGGCGACCCCATCGCCGCTATCGCCTCGACACGAGGCGACTATGGGCAGATCATCGCGAATACCGTGGGCAACGCGTGGGACGGCGACTACGTCTCATGGGATGCTCGCGGCGATTTGCCCGTGCCATGCCCAACCGTCGCCGGCATCATCATCACGGGTTCCTCCGCCAACGTGCCGGACCGCAAACCGTGGATGCTAAAGACCGAGACGTGGCTGCGCGCCCAAGTCGGCGAAGGCATCCCCACGCTCGGCATCTGCTTTGGCCATCAAATCCTCGCCCAGGCGCTCGGCGGCGAAGTTCAAGCGAATCCGCGGGGACGCGCGATGAGCACCGTGGACGTCACGGTCACATCGAATGGTCCGCTGTTCGAGGGCCTGGACTCGTCGTTTCGGGCCAATGCTTGCCATATCGACAGCGTCATCCGCTTGCCGCCCGGCGCAAATACGCTCGCCCACTCCGGCCACGACGACCACCACGCCATACAGTTTGCGCCGCGCTGTTACGGCGTGCAGTTCCACCCCGAATTCGACGGTGACATCATGCGCGCATTCGTGACCGCCCGAAGCGAGCCGCTCATTGCCGAAGGACACGATCCGGCGCGGTTGTACGAGCAAGCGAGCGATACACCACAAAGCGCGAGCGTGCTGCGCCACTTCGTACAACGAGTCGTCACAGCCAGCTGAACACCCCGTCAAGGCGCACAAGCCGGAGGCAGGGTCAGTCCGAGTGGACCCGCAAGATTCCGCCGAGGAGGAAGGCGTACAGGGCATCCACGATCTCCTCTCGGCTGCGCACGTCATGCGCACCGCTCGAACCCTCGACCAAGATCTCCCGAAGCGCCCCCAAGGCGAAGCTCGCGTACAGGCACGCGTCACCCTCCGCGACGATGCCGAGCTTCTGACCATCCTCGAGGCTTTCGGTGAGCAACTCCTTGAGCCCGACGTAAAAGGACTCGATCTGGGTGGCGAAGGCGCTGTCGAGCGCCGACGCGTGGGCGAACAACATGCGCATGGTGTCGGGCTCGTCGACCAAGACACTCAAGATGGCCCGGATGTTGTGCTTCACCTGATCCTCGACGTTGCCATCCGTGTCGACGCGCAAAATCGCACCATGAAGATGCGAGAAGAGGGTATCGATCAGCTCCACGAAGATGCTGCGTTTGTCCTTGAAGTAAAGGTAAACGGTTCCCTTCGCAACGTCCGCGGCGCTCGCGATGTCTCCGACCCTCGCGTCGTGATACCCCTTCTCGGCGAACACCTTTCGGGCTGACACGAGAATTTGTTCGCGGCGCTCTTTCTTGCTCATGGGGAATGTCGCGAGTCTACATCGAATCACCCGTCGTTGCGAAAGGGCGAAAAGCGTGGAGCCGAGACACCGACCGAGACCATGAGCCCCGCTCGCCCCCCAACTCGCACAATTGCTGCTATATTTGCCCCGTGAAACGTGTCGCATCCAAACTCCTCCCCCATTGGGCCGTTCCCACCGGCTTCGCTGTTCTCGTTGTCGCCTCC
>JAPYTK010000303.1 GCA_029941785.1 Polyangiaceae bacterium
CGTTTAGCTACTCGCTCTTCGCCGAGCAGGTACAAGCAGCGGCAGCGCCGCCAGCTGAGGCGGCGGGCTCAAAATATGGCGAACTGTTACTAGCCGAAGCCAAGGCGCTGGAGAAGCTCTACAAGAATCAAGGCTACTGCTTCAGAGTAAAGCCCGAGCCCGAAGAACAGTGCAAGATGCGAGCATACAAGACGGCTAAGGAAGGAACCCAAGACTCGTCGGGTAAGTGGTTAACAGGCACCAAAGTCAAGTTGACAGGCAAGCTCGTCGACTTCGTCCTGCCCGTTAAGGGCGGCCTACACACCGTCATGAAGAAAGACGCTGACGGCACGAGCCACTGCACAGGAGCAACCTCGTCGGCATTCAGTCAACTTGCTGTGAAGCACCTGAAGCCTGCGATGGCGAATTGGTTGAAATACCGACCCAAAAAACCATCCAAAGACGACCCGCCGAATGCGAGCACGTTTCACGGCCAATGGGTGGGCTCTGCTGAGGAACCCTTCCGTCGCTCGGTGGAGGCGCTCGTCAAGAACAAGCTCGGCAAAGAGATTCCGCTCAAGGACTGCAAGCGCGGTGACATGGTGGAGATCAACCGGGACCGCAGGCCGGGCCGTTACCTTAGTGGTCACTCGGTGATCTTTCTCGAGTGGCTCAAGAGCGGCAGCGATCGTGTCGGTTTCAAATACTGGAGTTCGCAGCCGGCGACGAAGGGCGTTTCGGATTACGAGGAGTGTTTTGTAGGGAAGAAATGGGAAGGCTTTTGTCCGCGCAAGGGCAAGGTCATCGAGGACATCACCTACTGCGGTCGCATCGATCCTGATGTGAAGTAGCGCTAAAACGCGGCCGCGCCATGCGACTCAATCGTGCTTTGCCTCTTACGCGGCGACCCAATCGTGCTTTCTTGGCCCAAGGGTATTGTGGGCGGCAGGCCATCGTGCAAGCCTTAGACGATTACGTGGTTGGGGCGGTCATGCGCAGCACACGTAAGCTGATTTCACTAAGTCTTGAATAAGGAATGAACATGAAGCTGTTTACCCCCCTCGCCATTGCATTCATGAGTTTCGCGGTCGTCACGCTAAGCTCAGCCCCTGCAGACGCTGCCTGCGGCTGCGCAAAGAAATTCAACAGTTGCCTCGCCAAAGCGCTGAAAAATAATAAGGTCAAGAACGCCAAGCCCGGCAAGGCTGGCAAGACGATGAAGAACCGTCGCAAGGCTGCGAAGGCGTGCGACAGGACCTGGCGTAAGTGCGCCAGGAAGTGCGGCAAGGAATGCAAAAAGGACTGCCGCGAGCGTGAGAAGATCGCCCGGAAGAGCTGTCGCGAGGACTTCAAAGACTCGTTGTGTCCCATCAAGGGCAAAGATGCCCGCAGTTGCAAGAACGACGCCCGAACGGCTCGCAAGGAGTGCCTCAAGGACGCGGACATCAAGTGCGTCAAGCACTGCAAGAAGTGATCTCGTATTTTGAATGAAGGCCGGGCTGCTCCCCTTGGGAGTGGCTACGGCCCCGTCGAGCGTCAGGCTCGATACGTCGTCCTGGTGGAGGCCTGTTCAGGTTTCTATCGGGACGACTTGTTTCTTGCGCACGTGACGAAGAGCCAATTTGACGGCATAATGCGCCGCATGAAGTTCATCCATACGGGCACGATTGGCGCATTCGCGTGTATCTCCGCTTTGATCGGAGTGTTTGGTTGTGGCGATGAGACCGCATCGACCTCGACCGGGGCGACCACAACCGCAACGACGACGGCCGCAGCAGGCGGCGCAGGCAACGGGTCCTCGAGCAGTAACGCATCGAGCACGACGGCCGCTGCAGGCGGTAGCTCGACCACCGGGGGCGGCATGGGGGGCATGACCGCGAGCACGAGCACGAGCATGGACGCGGGCGCCTCGACCGCCAGCGGTATGGGCATGATGGCGGCGCCGGACTTCTCGATCAAAGACATCAACCCCAACTCCGCCTCTTTGGGCAACGACATCTCGCCGAAGGACTACCAGGGTCAAGCGACCGCCTGGTTCTTCGGCCACTCCACATGAAGCTTCTGCTCGAGCCAGTTTGGCTCGATGGACCAGATGCAAGCCGATCTCGATAACAGCGGCTATGCCGGCAAGGTCGCCCTCCTTTCGATCAACGACAAGAACAAGACGAACCAAACCGCGATCAACAGCTACTGCAACGGCCGGACGATCCCCTTCTTGCAAGATACGGCGGGCGAGAATGTTTATGCCTCGTGGATGGTCAGCAAGGACGACATCGTGTTGGTGGACAAACAGGGCAACATGAGCGAGACCATCGACTTGGCGCAGAGCAACCTCACGCAGACCGCCAATTACGACGCCCTGATGCAGAAGCTCAAAGATCTCGCCGACGCACCCTGACGCGCGCCGGGATGCGGACAGCGCGCTTTCACGGGATCTCGTCGACGTCGTGGGTTATCATTGGCGCATGAAGTACCGTGCGATGATGCTCGCGGGCGGCCTCGGCCTGTCCTTCATGCTGAGCGCTTGCGGCGCCGAGGTGACCGTTTCATCCCCCGAGGGATCGACCACAGGAGGCGCCGCAGGCAAAGTCGACCAGAGATGCTACCTGGAGTGCATCGACCGCGGGGGCACCCGATCAGAGTGTGCAGACGAGTGCTGGGTCGGCGAGGACGGTACGGACGACGGCTGGAGTTCAGGGGGCTCGCCATCCGGTACCAGCGGGGGCGAAGCTCAGTCCTCTGCAGCCGGTGGAGCGACCGACGGCATGGCCGAGCGAAATTGTTACGAATGCCTCAAGAAGAACGCCCACCTCTGCGCTGAGCAGTACGAAGCGTGTGAAGAGAGCCTCGCGTGCACGATGTTGTCAAAATGCCCTTACGAGTGCCTTGGCGATCCGGACTGCATCGCCGATTGCAACAACATCATCCCCAAGGGCGTGCAGACCCTCTCCAAGCTGGTGGGCTGCATGATTTGTGGCGGAGGTCCGTGCGAGATCGACTGTGTAGGTTCGGTATTGAATGAGTATTGCGGTGGAGGATGACAGAGACTGTTCTCTTGAGGCACGCTAGATCCATGAGGTCTTACTTCTTTCTACAAGTGCGCAGCCGAAAACAAGGAGACGGGTCCCGGAGCTACGATGACATGTCGGAGCTGGCCTTCGACGGCTAACCGCGGCTCACTAGCGAAGGGAAAGTCCTTCGCCTCGCCGTATGTTCGACCAATTGCCTCACGGAGACGGGCATGTTGGCCAAGATGCGGGCCTCACTGCAAAGACGCGGGCCACTGAAAACCCGGCGGAAAGCGTGCCGACGAGCGGCTCAGCGGTGACGAGGACGACCATCTGCAAACGAGATGACGTAAGATGAGTATCGAATCGATGCAGCAAAGTACAATGTGGCTCGTTGTCGGGTGCCGGCGCCTGAGAGCACCGTTTTGGTGGCTGCTGTGTATTGGTCTCGTCCTGGCGGCGACGCGAGACGCATCTGCCAATGGGAAGTTCCCGGAGGCGGGCCAAGTGGTCGTCGATCCGGGCGATCCGAATCATCTGGTCGTGCGCACGACCTTCGGCGTGCTCAACACCACCGATGGGGGCTCGAACTGGGATCTCATTTGCGAAAGCGCCATGGGCTACCAGGATGTAGAGCCTCCGATCGCCGTCACCAAGGACGGCCACATCGTCGCGGGACTGTTCGAGAGCGCGACGGTTTCGAGCGAGGCGGGATGTGGTTGGTCCAAAGCCAGCGGTCCGATCGAGAAGCTGTACGTCGTCGACGTCACGCTGAGGGACCCGGAGACAGCCGTCGGGATCACCTTCGAGGCCGAACAAAAGCGTACGCGCTATTGGAAACGTGATCCGAGCACAGGCAGCTGGGACCAGCTTGGCAGCGATCTGCCAGCCGGTTTCATCGGATTGACCGTGGATGTCGATCCGACCAATCCCTCGCGCGTCTATCTCAGCGGAATTGGAGACGTCGCAAACGATGGAGCCTTGGCGGTCTCCGACGACGACGGCAGCACGTGGGACATGCGGGCCATACCGGACACGGGCATGAGCGCGCCTCCCTTCATCGGCGCCATGCACCCGACGCAGGGCGGCGCCCTGTTCGTTCGCACCGCCGTCAGCCCGGGCCGGCTCCTGTATACCGACGACGCCGGCCTCAGCTGGCAGGATGTGTATCAGGGCCAAGGGATCCTCCGCGGCTTGGCGGTGTCACCAGATGGTACGCAAGTCCTGGTCGGGGGGGAAAAGGACGGCGTACAGCGGGCTTCGCTATCCTCGTTCAATTTCGCGAAGGTATCGGACTTCGTTCCCATGTGCCTCAAATGGACCGAGACCGGTGTGTACGCCTGTGGCCACATCTTCTTGAGCCAGGGCGTGGCGGTGGCGCACTCGACCGACGACGGAGACACGTTCAACGCCATGCTGTGCATGAAGGACGTACGGGGGCCTCTTCAATGCCCGGCCGACAGCGCGGTGGGACAGCTATGCGGCGACCCGTGGGAAGAGCTCAACAAGACCCTCTCCAAGACGCCGTGTGGCGAGCCTGTCGGCCAAGGCGGTGCAGGAAGTGCAGGAAGCGCAGGAGGTGCGCAGGGCGGAGGGCCCGCTTCATCTTCTGCGGTGAGCACCGGTGGAGCCTCGACGGGCTCGTGCGGCTGCGTCGTCGTGGCCCGATCCCGCCCAGCAGCCGACCGCGCCTTTATTCTGCTCGTCATCCTCCTGGCGGGCCTCATCGGCCTGGGACGCAAGCGGCGACGCTCCTAGGCGCCGGGCCGAGCGTCTTGGCTCGCCGCGGCCGCGATCAGCTTCCGGCGCTTCTTTGCCCAGATGATGCTGCCCGCATCGGCCTTCCCGTACCTGTATTCACCTGCTTCGAGCGGCCCGGCCGGCAAGGTGTCCATGATGCGCCTGTCTTGATCCTGGACGATGTTGTACTCGAAGCGACCCACGAGCCATGCCACCAACCTCCCGAGGGGCATGTTCGCGTAGTACCGCGCGAAGACCCAGGTTCGCTTGTCGTCCACGGGCGTCATGCTAGCGAGCAGCCACAGCCTCGATGTCATTTCAAAGTAGAGCAAGGTCGGCATTCGGACGTTCATGACAAAGGTCTTTCGGGCGCGAGTACCTTTTCGCTGATCGGCGTAGTCGTCCAGTGTCGCACGCGTCGTGATGAGATCGCCCAGATCCTCCGCCTCCTGCTCCACGACCACCGGCCCCAAGCCGGGGTTGACCGAGCGATGCACGAATGGGAAGTGGTACACATCGAAGTTGCTGTCCATGATTCGGGTGTAGTGGTACGGCCAAATATCCGACGTTTCCCAAGTCCGCCTGCAACTCCGAGGCAGACCGTCGAACCATGGTAATTCATCGGACGGCTGGTCATTGCCGTACCAAAGCCATATCAGCCCGCATTCCTCACGCGCGCTGTAGGTCGGTACTTTCCAGCTGGCGGGGATCTTGTAGTCGCGGTCCATGAA
>JAPYTK010000304.1:0-4107 GCA_029941785.1 Polyangiaceae bacterium
CTTCTGTGGCCGCGGGGTCATCAGCCAAACGGCGCTGTTGGAACGGGCCACCCATGCCGGGACCGACGCAGACGTGGCCTTGGCCGAGGCCGACCTGTTCGCCGACTACGTTCAAATCACCTCCGCGAGTCCAGCCGAGAGCGATCCCTACTGGCCAAAACAAGACGCCTGCACCTTCAACACCTGCAAGGACACTTACGGGGCAAACGACGCGCCGCTCACCAGCCGTGACTTACGGATCATCGAGGCGAGCGACGGCTCGCTGACGCTCGAATCACGGGCGGCGGCTTCGGCCGATCCCCCGACGCTCGCCTGCTGCTTCCCGGGCGTCGTGGAGTACGCCGTCCGCACCGGTTCGCAATGGACGGTGCTCGGAAGCGCGGTCGGCTTCCTGCACGATGTCCGCGCTGATGACCGCGGCGTTTGCCGGCCAGCGTGCGACGATTCCAAGAAACTCCTCGATGGTCGCGCCCGCGAAGTCGCCCCAGCCAACGACATCGTCGAACCGTTCGTGTACGGCAGCGGCGAGAGCTTCGCCAATCCGATGTTTAGTTTCGGGATCGTGTCGACGAATAGCGCGCGCGACATGCAGTTCCGCTTCACCACGCAGAACTCCTTCAAGCCGCTCACGATGACCCTGGTCACGACGAACAGCGACGTACAGCCGCAAGACGTGGTCCACTTGCCGAGCACCGGCGAGCTGGCCGTGAGCGACGGGTCACGCAACGGCCTCACCCTGCTCGATCTGGACCTGCTCCAAATCTCTCGCCAGTACAACTGATGTACGCCCCGGGAACGAAGAAACTCACGCCCGTCATGCGTCAGTACGCGGAGGCAAAGAGTGCCTACCCCGACGCCATCCTGTTCTTCCGACTCGGTGATTTCTACGAGATGTTCAACGAGGACGCGGTCGTCGTGGCCCGCGAACTCGATCTCACGCTCACGAGCCGAAACAAAGGCGCAGAACATCCCGTTCCGATGGCCGGCGTCCCCCATCACGCCGCTCACAACTACCTCGCTCGCCTCATTGCGCGCGGGCACAAGGTCGCCATTTGCGACCAGATGGGTGATCCGTCCAAGATCAAAGGAATCGTGCCACGGAAGGTCGTGCGCGTCGTCACGCCAGGCCTGCTCACCGACACGGACCAACTGACGCCACGCCGAAACAACTACCTTTGCGCGATCGACGACAACGAAGTGGGCGGTCCGATCGGCGTCGCCTTCTTGGATCTCTCCACCGCCGAACTCTCGGTCTGCCTCGTCGACACGCCAGCCGCCGCGCTCGCTGAACTCACGCGGGCAGATCCACGAGAAATCCTGCGCTCCGACTCCTTGCTGGCTCTCGATGAAACGCTCACCCTCGCTTTACCGAGCGCGGCCCGGCGGAGCGATCCGCCGCTTGCCGATGAAGAGATAGCGGCCCTCCTCGACAATCAGGTGGAGCGGCCCTTGTACCAAGACGCATGCGCGCAACATCATCGCCTCGCTGTCCGAGCGGCAGCGCGCGTCCTGCGCTTCGCTCAACATCATCTGCCTGAGCAGACCCTGCCGGTGCGACGGATCGCCCATCACGATCCCCACGCCACCATGCGCCTGGACGAACCCGCCCAGCGGCACCTCGAATTGGTGCAAGGAACCGAAGGAAACAAGCGTGGATCGCTGCTCGCGCAGATCGATCTCACGGTCACGGCCGGCGGTGGTCGGCTTCTGCGCCGGCGCCTGCTCACTCCGCTCATGGATGTCCCGGCGATCCGCCGCCGACACGATGTCGTCGAGCTGTTCGTCACGCACAGCCGGGCGCGCGAAGAGCTTCGCGAGGTGCTGTCACGGGTGGGCGACTTGGAGCGCCTTGCGGTTCGCGCGAGCCTTCACGAGATCACGCCACGGCAGCTCGGACGACTTCGGGATAGCCTGCACGCCGTGCCCGATGCGCACGTGATCTTACAGAACATCCCCGGCGCGCCGCCCGACGCATTGACGCTCGACGTGGACATGCTCAGCGAGCTCAGGCAACACCTGAGCCTCGCGTTGATCGACCAACCCCCGGCCCAGCGCCGCGAGACGGGGATCATTCGCGAAGGGTTCGACGAGGCGCTCGACGAACAACGGAAGCTCAAGCATGACGGCAGAGCGCTGCTCGACGAGCTCGAGGCACGCTTGCGCGCGGAGACCCAAATCGGGTCACTGAAAATCAAGTACACGCGAGCCTACGGTTGGTACATCGAGGTGACGCGCACTCACCTCGACAAGGTTCCCGAAACCTGGCGACGCAAGCAAACGCTCACCACCGCGGAACGCTACATCAGCGACGAGGTCGATGCGCTAGCTGAAAAGCTGACCGGCGCCGAGGAGCGCTATCAGGCCCGCGAACAAGCCTTGTACGACGAGCTGCTCGACCGCGTGGCCTCCGACGCGGAGAGCCTACGGGAGCTCGGCCACGCCGCATCCGGATGGGACGTGGGCGCGGCGCTTGCCGAGGTCGCGCACGCCAACGATTTGGCCCGACCCCTGGTCGACGACAGCCACACCTTGCAGCTCAGCGAAGCACGACACCCCGTCGTCGAACACTTCGTCGGCGCCGGCGCCTTCGTGCCCAACGACACCCACCTCGACACCGAGAGCGAACGGCTCATGATCATCACCGGCCCCAACATGGCCGGCAAGAGCACACTCATGCGGCAGGTGGCGCTTTGCACCATCTTGGCGCAAATGGGCAGCTTCGTCCCCGCTCGGGCGGCGAAGATCGGCTTGGTCGATCGCATCCTGTCGCGCGTCGGCGCCAGCGACAACCTCACCGCCGGCGAGAGCACCTTCATGGTCGAGATGAGGGAGACGGCCACCATCCTGCGCGATGCAACCCCGCGCTCCTTGGTGATCGTCGATGAGATCGGTCGGGGCACCAGCACCTTCGATGGGCTCGCCCTCGCCTGGGCCGTCGCCGAGCACCTGCACGACGCGGTGGCCTGCCGAACAATGTTCGCCACCCACTACCACCAGCTGACCGATCTGGCCGAGCTCAAGGACGGGATCGTGAACTACTGCGTCTCGGCGCGCGAACATGACGGCAGTATCGTCTTCTTGCATCGGCTCACGGCAGGCTCGGTCAGCAAGAGCTACGGGATCGCCGTCGCGCGACTTGCCGGTCTGCCCGAGAGTACGCTCGGCCGCGCCGGAGCGATTCTCCGCTCTCTGGAGACGGGCGAAGAAGTCACCGGCGGCCCCAAGCTCGACCATCGAGGCTCTGACGACGGCCAGCTCGCTCTCTTCGCGCCAGGCGGCGCCAAGACCGCAGCCGCGACGAGCGAACAAACGGTGTGCGAAACGCTGCGCCACACCGATCCCAATCGCCTGACGCCGCTCGAGTCTCTCGAACTCGTCGCGAAGCTCAAGTCTCTGTTGGCGACCGACGAAGAATCGAACTGACCGCGAGCCGCGGCCACGGCCACCGTGCAGCGCATCCAGTCTCGCGAACCCGGCTAAGAAACGACCACCGCTCCGCCAAAGGCGCCGCCGAGCCGCGCCAGCCACACGATGAGCAGCAAGATCACGATGGCGCCGAGGACGACGCGGCCCCAGCGGGGCATGGAGCTGTCGCCCGTTCGCAGGTAACGCAGACCATAGATCCCAAACATGACCACGAGAGCTGGCGCCACGAGCCACCCCACGGGGTGAAGTGCATACGAGCCCGCCACGTCGCCGGCGACCAGCAACTTGAGCGCGCGCGTCAGTCCACAACCCGGGCACGACGTTCCCAAGATCAGGGCGGATGGGCAGACGGAGATCCCAAACGCCGCAACGGCAGGCGGCGCCGCCCAAAACGCGAGCCACAGGAGCCTCCGCACCATGGTCGGCCTCGAGCCCGAAGGCGACTGAAGAACAGAAAGGTCGCTCGCCGGCGGCGAACGACCTTCCTCTTTGTCGCGCGGCAGCACCAACGTCCGAAGCCTAAAAGCCCAAGACCGCAGGCGCGCCGTTCACATCAGCCCCAACCTGGAGGGGCGCCGCCTGGAGGGGCGCCGCCCGGAGGAGGACCACCGAAGCCGCCTGGAGGAGCGCCGCCCGGAGGAGGACCACCGAAGCCGCCTGGAGGAGCGCCGCCCGGAGGAG
>JAPYTK010000304.1:4207-5378 GCA_029941785.1 Polyangiaceae bacterium
GACCGCCAAAACCGCCTGGAGGAGGACCGCCACCCGGAGGAGGACCGCCGAAGCCGCCTGGAGGCGCGCCCGGAGGAGGGCCGCCGAAGCCACCGCCCGCCGCCATGCCGACGGGAGGGCCATCGGGAATTTGGTTGATGTCGAGCGCCATGGCGTAGGCCGGAAGGAAGAAGTACAGCGCCAAGTTCGCCGTCGTCGGGGCCAAACCACGTGCCTGCTTCACCTCTTTGATGACCCGAGGCACCTCGAAGAGGAACAGATACAAGATCGCCAAACTACAGATGAACCCAACGCCGAAACAGATCCAGATCTTGTTGTCGTTGTGCATCTTGTTGACCTCGATCAACCCCTTGATCATGAAGAAGAGGTAGCCGAGAGCGCCCACGAGCGTGACGAGGCCGCCGAGAAGCGAGAGAATTCCCAGATTGGCTAGCGCACCGATGAATACGATGGCGTAACCGCCAATCATGGCGAGAAAACAGCCGAGGACGATCTTGGCCGGCATGCGCTGATTGCCACCGCCCGGAGCGCCGAGCGCGCCGCCTGCCACCGCCATCGCGCCACCTGCTGCAGCACCAAAGCCCGCGGCTGCTTGCCCGAAGCCAGGAGCGCCGCCAGGAGCCATGCCGCCCGGAGGAGGAGGACCACCGAAACCGCCAGGAGGACCGCCGGGAGGAGGAGGACCACCGAAACCGCCAGGAGGACCGCCGGGAGGAGGACCACCGAAACCGCCAGGAGGACCGCCGCCAGGGGGAGCGCCACCAGGAGGAGGACCACCGAAACCGCCAGGAGGAGCGCCGCCAGGGGGAGCGCCACCAGGGGGAGGACCACCGAAACCGCCAGGAGGAGCGCCGCCAGGGGGAGCGCCACCAGGGGGAGGACCGCCGAAACCACCAGGAGGAGCGCCGCCAGGGGGAGGGCCACCGAAACCACCAGGAGGAGCGCCGCCAGGAGGAGCGCCGCCGAAGCCGCCCGCAGCAGGTCCTGGAGGACCGCCGCCCGCAGCAGGTCCTGGAGGACCGCCAGGCGGTGGGCCGCCGGCAGCCGCAAAACCAGCCAAGTCAGGCATCTGGTCGATCGCGACCGTCGCGCCAAGGCCGTTGGGATCATCCCCTGAGGCCGCGGCGCCGACTGGCGCGGCGCCCGCAGGCGGCTGGCCCATGAGCATCGT
>JAPYTK010000305.1 GCA_029941785.1 Polyangiaceae bacterium
CACGAGGATGGCGTGCTGAGCCTGCAGGCCGTACAGCTGGGCCCTCGCAGCCTCCGGCAAGGTGTCGTGCTGCGAGATCAGTTCGTCCAGCGCGCTCTTCGCGCGCTCTGCCCGTCCGAGATACAGATCGAGGTTGGCGAGATTCAGCAGGGCTTGACGGACGTTTGAAGCCTGCCCCGCACGCCGACCCATGTCGACGGCTGCCTCAAGGTGTTTGAATGTCGCACCAATGTCCGCCCGCGCCTGGGCCACCGTGGCGAGATTGAGGCGGGTCGTCGTCATCAACCCCGCGTCGCCAGCCGCCTCGCTAAACTCGAGCGCTTCCTCGTACGCGGCCTGCGCCTCATCAAAGTTCTCGTTTCGTTGAAGCGCAAACGCCAAGGACACGAGCGCGAGGGCCACGAGCCGGTCGTTGGTCGTTCCGCGCGCAACCTCGACGCTCCTCCGCAAGGTCGCTGCCGCGGCGTCGTGACAGCCAGCGAAACTCTCGGTCAGTCCCGCCACACTGAGAGCATCGGCCAACAAATCCCGATGCGCCACGTCAGCCGGTGCCGCCACGCCGCTCAGGATATCCCCTCCGAGCCGAGTGAGCGCCATCTTCGCCTGAAGGTGGCTTTCGTCGTAACGGCCCGCACGCATGTGCGCCCGTGCCATCTGCACGTGCCACGCGGCCGCCTCGTTCACGTCGGCCTCATCGAGTTGTGGTTGAGCAGCTTCGAGTTCACGCACGGCCGCATCTGGATTGCCTCGGCCAGCGTGCAGTTTCGCTCGGGCCAATGCGAAGCCGAGAGCGCGCTGTTCTTGGTGGCCCTCCAACATGACCCCAGCCTCTTCGAAGCGGCCCCTATCGAGCATCTCGTGGATCTGAAGAATGCTGTGGCGCCTGCTGTGGTCGGAGTCCTCGAGCAGGCTCTCGAAATCGGCTGCCGAGACGACCGTTTGGCCGGTGAGCTTGTCCACCAAAGTGCGCAGTCTGCCCGGCAGTCCACCTGCCATCTCCACGACGCGGCGGACGAGGTTATCGCTCAGCGCAGGCAGCACACGCCGGACCAGTTCTTCAGCGACGTCGTCCGCCAACGGAGGAACCTGTAGCAAGGCGAAGGTCGGCCCGGGCAAGCCCTCTCCCCGGCCAGACATGGCGAGCACGATGCGCGCCCCCGCTTGCCGCAGGCCGTCGAGGCTGGCGATGTGGTGCGGCTTCAAGGCATCGGCATCATCAATCAGCAACACCAGCTCGCTGACATCGTGCTCGGCGGTGGTGATGTCGAGCGCCTCCATCAGATCGGTAACGAGCGACCGCTCGAACAAGCACACCGCCCGTCCTGCAACGCCGAGCGACCACGCAGCGCGGCGAAGCAAGGTGCTGCGCCCTGCTCCAGAAGGACCACTCACAATGAGTCCGCCCGAAACGTCGAGCGCATCGATCCGGTCGATCAGATCGCTGCAAGTATCGTCGATGCCCGCCATGGGCCAGACACGCTCGTCACTCAGCCGACCACTCGATGGCAGGCCGGCGGCGGCTCTTAGCGCAGCGGCAAACTCGTCCGCGCTTGGAAATCGCTCTGCCGCGTCCTTGGAAGTCGCGCGGTCTGCCACCGCCCGAACAGCCTCGCGCGTGGTGTCGCGAAGATCGCTGGACACCGACTGCAACACATCGTCGAGGGTCGCGCCGAGTGCAAAAACCTCACACCGAGGGGTCAATCGCGCGCCTTGAAAGAGCTCCGGCGCAGCAAACCGCGGCGTCAAGCCCTGAGGCACCGCCCCACCCTGCTGCCATGGCGCAGCCAGGCCCAAGTCGACCAAGGTGGCTCGGCCATCACGGCCGACGATGATGTTGGCGGGCTTCACGTCACCGTGCAGCAACAAGCCTCGATGAAGGCGCGTCAGCACATCGGCCGCATCCGCCACGGCAGCCAACAGCTTCTCTGGAGGGGCCACCGTGTACAGCATCTCGAGACTGTGACCGTCCACCAACTCGCGCACGAGGTACGCGCGATTCGTGCCCGCCAAGCATCCAAAATGCTGCACTCTGGGAACGTCCAAACCCTCGAGGCCCGAGAGCAAGGTCGCCTCTCGAACGAGAGCCAACACCTCCGAGGAGCTGGCATCCTCACGCAGGAGCTTGAAAGCCACCAATTCCCCGCTAAACCGGTCTCGGACAGACCAAACCTCTCCACCACCGCCCTTGCCCAAGCACTCTACCGCCTCGTACCGCGCTGGAAATTGGGGTGAAGAAGTCACGATGAGTGATGTATGGTCGAAGGTGGTGCGTTTCGCAGGCTGTGCCAATTGGCAGGCGGAATATCTCCAGCTGTGCCATTTGGCACAGCCTACCCCAGATTGTGCCACGATCACGGATGATTCTACACTCCACTAGCGTCGACCAAGCCATCGATAGCGGCGTCACCGCGAATTTCATTAAAGAAATTATCGTTGCGCGCCGTCGGAGCCCACGCGTAGGCGCGGACGATATCCCTCTTGCGATGGTGCGCAAACGTGCCGCCGTAGCGGACGAGGCGCTCGATACACGTGCGGCCGTTCTGCTGGTTCACGGTTACGGCCAAAACCGATACGCGTGGCATCTGCCCTCCCGTAGTTTTGGCAATTACCTCGCCGCGGCGGGGTTCGACGTGTTCAATCTGGACCTGCGCGGCCATGGCCGGTCACGGCACCTCGGGGCGCACTTGCCCGGCGCGCTCAGCGACTACGTGGAAGAGGACCTGCCCGTAGCGATCGATGAGGTGCTTCGGCAGTCGGGCCACGAGCGCATATTCTTGATTGGGCACTCCTTGGGCGGGCTGATCAGCTACTGCGCGGCCGCCTCACGGCCCGCTCCGATCGCCGGCGTCATAAGCTTGGGCAGCCCCTACCACTTTACCCGAGACTCGCGCACACTTCGTTGGCTGGGAAGCTTGATGCTCCGCATCGACCGGCATGTTCGTCTCGACGACCAGGCCTTGCCACTCGAACACGTCGGTGAGCTGTTTCGACTCGCTCGCGGCTGGATGGAGAGCGCCTTGTTTCCCCTGCCCCTTCGTGCGTATGCGCCCCGATCCATGGAAGCTCGCGTACTCGGGCAACACATGGCTCTGGCGATGGACCGCGGAAGCATCGCCGTGATGCGCGACATGTTTCGACAGGCTGCCGAATCCCGAGCGAGCGGGCATCGCCTCGGCGCGCTGTACGGATACGCGGCTCGCTTCGAAAACCTCGATCTACCCCTGCTCGTCATCGCAGGCGCAGCGGACGACTTCGCCCCACCCTCGGCGGTACGCCCGGCGTACGAACTGAGTCGCTCCTCAGACAAACACTTTCAGGTCTTTCCGCGCGGCCACATTGATCTCATCATGGGCCGTGAAGCCCCCGCCACAGTGTGGCCTCGCGTGCGCGACTGGATGGCCCTGCGCGCGGCAACGAGCAATACCACGGAGGTCAGTACATGAGCCTAAAAGACAAAGTCGTGAGCGAGACCATGAAACTCGCCGCCCACCCTGCGGTCGCGCCCATCCTGCAAGATGAGCGCTTCATGAAGCTCTTGTTGGCAGCCCTCAGCATGCCCGGAAAAATCACGGAGCTGAGCGAGGAGCAACGGTTGAACTTGATTCGTGTGCTCGGTCTCGCCACCGCCGAAGAGGTGGCCAACCTCAAGCGGACGGTCCGCTCCTTGGAAGACGAGCTCGCCGAAATTCGCGCCCAACGCGATTCATGAGTTCGAGAAGCTGGGCGACCGCTCCCGCGATTCCGATGCCAGCACGGCCCTCAGGGCCCCGGTGTGCTTAGGTCCACGCCGGCGGCTGACGGTTCCCGATTCGGCTCGGGGCCCTCGAGCGGCTCAACGGTGGCCGGCGCAGCCCAACGCACAATCGCCGCCAAACCGAGCTGAAGTTGATGTTGTTGCCGCTTCGTGAGCAAGGTCCCTTTCACCTTCTGCTCCTGTGCGAGACCCAACCACCGCTTCGCGTCGTCGTACTGGCCGAGCTTCAGCAAGGCCAAGCCCCGATACAAGCCATACCGTGCCCGATCCCGCTCACCGAGCTGGCGGACCTCCGCCTCGCGCTTGGCCAGTTGCTCCGCCACCTCGAGGTAGCGTCCTTCGTTGTACGCGCTCTCCGCGCGATTCACGTACACGGTACAGGCTCCGGTGAGCAAAACCCCACCGAGCACCAATGCCTTGCACGCCACGGCTAGGCTATTTGACATCGCCGCGTGCATAGATGCTCGCGACGTAGTCGAGCACGTCTCGCGCCGAGACCTCGTTGTAGCCAAAGTACTTCATCATTCGAGACTTGATGATATCGATCTTCTCCTGCGTTTCCTTGTCTATGACGTTTGAAACGAGAGTCTGCAACTTGATCGAGTCTTTTTGGTCTTCGAAGAGCTTCAGCTCGAGCGCCCGACGCAAGCGGTCGTTGGTGTGCCACTCGAACTTCTTTCCCTCGACGGCCAGCGCACCGATGTAGTTCATGATCTCGCGTCGGAAGTCCTCCTTGCGATTCTCGGGAATGTCGATCTTCTCTTCGATCGACCGCATGAGGCGCTCGTCGGGCTCGACATCCTTGCCGGTGAACCGGTCCTTGACCTTCTCCTTCAGGGTAAAGGCCTTGACCGAATCGATGTAGTTGGCGGCGAGCTTCTCGATCGCGTCCTCGTCAGCGCTGATGGCCCGCTGCACCTCGTTCTTGACGATGTCTTCGTACTCCGCCTTGACCATATCGATGCACTCTCGGTAGCGCTTCTTTTGGTCTTCGTTCACGATCAAGGAGTGGTGCCGCAGGCCCTTTTCGAGTTGATTGAGGACCATGAAGGGGTTGATCGTACCCTGGCCCCGGTCCGCGACGAGCGCGTTGCTGATCTTGTCTTGAACATAGCGCGGACTGATGCCATCGAGCCCTTCGCGCTCCGTCTCTTTCCGTAGTTCCTTGACCGTATCCTGAGTGTAGCCTGGCAAGACCTTGCCATCGTACAGTTTCATCTTCTGGACGAGCTGAAGATTGTGCTTCTTCGGGTCTTCGAGGCGCGTAAGCACAGCCCACATCGCGGCCACCTCGAGGGTATGAGGTGCGATGTGCTTCCCCTGAATCTTCTCCTGATTGAAGTCCTTCGTGTAGATGCGAACCTCTTCCGACACCTTCGTAATGTAGGGAATATCAATCTTGATCGTGCGGTCCCGCAGAGCCTCCATGAAATCGTTGTTCAACAGCTTCTTGTATTCAGCCTCATTCGTGTGCCCAATGATGACCTCGTCGATGTCCGTCTGCGCAAATTTCTTCGGCTTTATCTTGTGCTCCTGGGTCGCGCCCAACAAGTCGTACAAGAAAGCCACATCGAGCTTGAGC
>JAPYTK010000306.1 GCA_029941785.1 Polyangiaceae bacterium
AGCTCAGCCGCCGCCGTCGCACGTTTTGAGGATGGTGCCGCTCTGGCCCACAACCCAGCCGATCATCGCGTCGGCAAAGTTGCACATCACCTCGCTGTGGTCGTCGCATGCCTACATGCCCTGACCCCCACCAATATGCATAAGAGAGATGAGGCTCATTCTCGATAAGGCCAAATAGGCTCGGTATTTTTGGGACAGCTGAGGGGATGGCGCTCTTCTCACTAGACCTTGTGTGGTGCGGCTCGTGCAATCGCTCGGGATCCGTCCGCCGGGGTCGAAAAAATGACCGCAATCTAAGGAGAATGAGCCCATGAATACTCGCTACTGTTTAAGTTGCGCCCCCCTTTTACTCGCCGGACTGCTCGCGGCCTGTGGAAGCGACGGTGCACCTCCCCCTCTTGACCCCAACACCGGTTCCGGCGGGAGCAGCACGTCCAACGCTGGCGGCGATGACGGGGGCGAAACTCCAATATTTACCGGCGGCCCCGGCGCTGGTGGAAGCGACCAAGGCCAAGGCGGAGGCGGCGAGGAGATCGACACAACGGGTTGTGGTGACGGGCTCGTCCAGAACGGCGAAGCCTGCGACGACGCCAACTCCGAAGCGGGCGATGGCTGCTCGGCGGACTGCGCCACCATCGAAAAGGACTTTGCCTGCCCGAACCCAGGTGAGGATTGCGTCTCGACGGTGAAATGCGGTGACGGCAAGATCACCGGAAAGGAAACCTGCGACGATGGCAACACTGTTGCCGGCGACGGCTGCGACGCAGCGTGCGAAATCGAAGCTGGATGGAAGTGCGGCACGCCTGGTGCTGCATGCATCGCCGACGCGTGTGGCGACGGCATCATCGCTGGTAATGAACAATGCGACGACGGCAACACCGCCGACGACGGCTGCGATTCGAGCTGCCAGCGCCAGCCGGGCTTTCACTGCCCCGAAGCAAACAAGCCCTGCACGCCGACGGTGTGCGGCGACGGCCAGGCAGAAGGCGACGAGCCCTGCGACGACGGCAACCAAATCGTCGGCGACGGTTGCAACCCCTTCTGCCAGGTAGAACCCTCGTGCAATGCGAACGGCTGCACCTCGTCCTGTGGCGACGGCATGATTCTAAGCACCGATAACGAAGAGTGCGATGATGGTAACACCAACGACGGCGACGGCTGTAGTTCGAGCTGCAAAGTCGAGAATGGCTTCACGTGCAACAATGTGCTCAACGCCTTGCCCGACAGCGTGGAGGTGCCGATCATTTTCCGTGACTTCATCGCTTTCCCCACGAGTGGTAACGTCCGACACCCCGACTTCGAGATTTTTTCCGGTGGCGACGCCACGACGGGCTTGGTTGAGAACACCCTCGATGCCAACGGCAAGCCGGTCTACACCGGAACCTGCGAAGCCAGCCTAAGCGGCACCTGCCCCTACGGCCAGCAGACCACCTCGAAAGAGAATTTTCAAGAATGGTACAACGACAGCGCCGCCAGCGTGACCGTGATTCAGAAGCTGACATTGAATAAAGAAGCTGACGCCAACTATCTGTTCGACAGTGATGACAGCAACGGTTTTTTTCCCGTCGATGGTATCGGGCAAGTGAGCGGAGGAAACGAATCAGCCGCCCACAATGGCCACAACTATGGCTTCACTTCCGAAATTCGCAGCTGGTTCGAATATAGGGGCGGTGAAGAGCTCCACTTTTCCGGAGACGACGACGTGTGGGTCTTCATCAACGGACGCCTCGCGCTGTTCCATGCCGAACGGCGTTTCAATGGCTCCAACTTCAAGCTGACCCTGGCCGGCTTCGTGAGCGCCAAGAGCTTGTGCGCGACGACCTGTGGTGACGGCGTCGTCGCGGGTGATGAAATCTGCGACGATGGCGTGAACGACGGCAGCTACGGTACCTGCAACACCGATTGCACGCCTGGCCCTTCTTGCGGTGACGGTCAAGTGCAGTCTCCGCAGGAAACGTGTGACGACGGCACCAATCTCACGACGTACGACGCGTCGCAGGCTGGTTGTGCTCCCGATTGCCGACTGGGCGCGACCTGCGGTGACGGACAAGTCGACAGCCTGTTCGGCGAGAAGTGCGACGACGGCGCCGAGAAGAACGACGGCAGCTATGGTGGTTGCACGGGGACCTGTGCGCTCGGGCCGCGCTGTGGTGACGAGACCATCCAGAACGAGGAGGGCGAGAGCTGCGATGACGGCAACACCGTGAACGGTGATGGCTGCGACTCTCTCTGCAAAACGGAGGTACCGAAGTAGGGCGCTCTCCCGTCCGTGAAAGAGTGCGCGGCCGCCATCATCGTCGAGAAGAACGATGGTGGCGGTTTCTACCTATTTTGGAACAGGTCGACGCGTTGACACGAGCGAAGGTCGGGTTGCGCAGCAATCTCAACCACAAATGCGGCGACCGAATTCGTCGACGCCTATCTGGCTGAGGCCCTCGTTGCAGACGCATTGCCCGCTACCATTGTCGGGATGCGTACCTTGCCCGCATGACCAAACACACGAGCCGCTGATCGGGCTGATCCCATGATAGGGCCCAAGGCAGACGCATTGGCCGTTCAGGAGTTCGAAGAGCCCGGGGCATGACCCATCGCCGCCGGCCGCGCCCGTGGAGCCTACGCCAGCAGCGCCTCCGCTACCGCCCTGCCCTCCGCTTCCTGCATCGACAGGATCGATGATGGCGATCCCCCCGCAATGGACGGCACTGATCGGCGCAAGCAGTGCGAGCAGCGGCGCAAGCACTGCAGCTGCTCGTCCGGCGAACGACAGCGGCGTGTTCCGCTGACGCGCAGGGATGGGCTGTAGGTGTTTTGGGGCCGCGCTCATTTCAAGTCGCCGTTCGGGCCATTCACTTGCAATCGTTCATGGCGCCGGGGGTGGCTGTCGAAAACTCTTGGAAGGACTGGGACGTGTCTTCGCTCGTCTCGTCGTGACCGGTGATACCGTTGCCGCCCATGGCCGTTTCACTGGTCTCTCCCGTGCCGCAGCGTTCGATGCCGCCCGCTTCACCCATCTTGAACTTCAACTTCTGGAGGTACTGTTGATTCTGTTTGGCGGTGTCGGCTTGGTATCCGGCCACGCCGGACTTGTCGACGAGGACCTGCGCCTTGTCGGGATCGTTCCAGTGCACGTAGTCGACATCCTTGACGGTGGTCGACACACCATCCCAACAAAAGAGGATCGCCATCTCGCCGCTGTTGCTGAACATTCCGCCAAGCTGGCTGCCAACGCTTCCGTTAGGTGGCGCGACCATGGCGGGGACCGCCCGGTTGTTGCACATGAGGGCTTGTCCTCCGAGCGCGTAGTCCGGGCAGGTCATCAGCCCCGTCTCGAAGCCGGTCCCCGCAGCGATGGTGATGTACGCTCCGGCCTTGATGACGGCGCCCGCCGGGAAATGGGCGAGAAAGTCGCTGCCCTGGACCGACTCGATAGGCTCCCACGGCGCGCCCGTGGCGAGGCCGTGGTAGGTCGAGTTGTCCGAGACGTAATAGCCGTCGAGCTTGACGTCGTCCGTGCCCGGATTCCAAATCTCGAGAAACTCGTGTGGAGTGCTCGCGATCCCCACCTCGCTGATCAGCAGGTGATCCGCCCCCGCCGTGCAGTCGACCATGACGGGCCCGCCGCCGGTGCTGCTGGATGTCGCGCCGCCCATCGCCGTGCTGCTGGAGCTTGAGCCGCCCATCGCCGTGCTGCTGGAGCTTGAGCCGCCCATGCCGCTCGAAGACGATTGAGTCGTGCTGCTGGTGGAGGTCTCGTCGGCATCACCACAGGCCGCGGCGAGCGCGACGACGCAGAAAGAGGTCGTGAGTAGTTGGATGGTGCGCATGAGTTTGCTCCGGACGTAGGGAAAGAGGTTGGTTTCAGCCATACGTGTGCGGGCCGGGGCGCGTCAAGACATGCCGCGTCCAACGACGAGCTTTGCGGTGCCTCGCGCTAGCCTGCGCCGCCGCTGTGCTAGCTTGAACATCGCGATGAAATTCACCAAGCTTGCCGTGGCCCTCGCTCTGCTCAGCCTACCCGCCGGTTGTGGCGAAAACTACCACTGCCAAAGCGGCGCGAAATACGGGACGCAATGTTACCGCCACACAGGCTACGAGCGGACGTCCGACGAGCCCACCAAGGGGCGTACGGAATGGCGCCCCAAGAAGCGCCCGGCCGCATCTGCCACCGCATCTGCCACCCCGCCTGCCACCGCGCCTCGCTGAGTTTTCACCCGACCCAGCCGCCCTTGTGCGCCCGTGGTTTTGCCGTGCAAGAGCGAGAATGACATGTGCCCGGATGATTGCATGCTCGGAACGACCACGGCCGGAGGCGGAGGGCCGACGATGCCGGGCAACGGGAGTACGGCGGTCTGGGCTTACAACGGTCAGATCGGCACCCCAACACCTTTTGGTTCCATCGCATACACGAGACGGTGACCATGGGCACCAATGGGGATTTGGATCCCAGCGGCATCTCCTCTCCGCCCGGTCCCGGCGGGCGCTGCAATGACTGGACCTATCCCACCGGCCACATCGCCGACGGCGAGTATGTGGATCTGAGCATCACCGGTTCAGTCACCGCGGCGCAGTACCACTTCGATCAGGAGACAAACTTCAGCGGCTCCGTCGTGGACGGTTATGCCGGAAGTGTTTCGATGGATGGTGGCCCGTGCAATTCTTCGGCTCGGTGCGATATACTGTGTTGCTACGAGGAATGTATCGACCCCAACGATCCTTGACCTGCGCGCTGCCAGGCTACAGACGAGCCGGCGTATCCGAGCGAAGGCGAGGCTACCTCAGGAACTGCCCGTTCGCGTCTCGAAAGCCTCCGCTGGCAATCGAGATGATGTCGATGAGCTGCCAGATACCGCAGCCGCCGAACGTAAAGAGTTGGAGAATGCCGATCCCGGTATGGCCCGTATAAAAACGATGCACGCCACATATGCCAAAAAAGGCAGGCAAGAGCGCCATCACTAGCGCCGTGGTCTTCTCCTTTTGAGGATAGGCCATCATCCCGCCACCCGCTTGGGCATTCGCCGTGTTGGTGTTCGTGTTTTGCACGACGATGTTGATGGGCTGAGCCGGCTGCATCATTTGCTGCCCCTGCATCGGCTGCTGGCCGTAACCCGGCTGCTGCCCCTGCATCATTTGCTGCCCCTGCATCGGCTGCTGCATCATTTGCTGCCCCTGCATCGGCTGCTGCTGCTGCTGCTGCGGCGGCGGGTATCCTTGCTGCTGCCCTTGTTGCACGGGCTGCTGCCCTTGCATGGGCTGCTGCTGCTGCTGCTGCGGCGGGTATCCTTGCTGCTGCCCTTGTTGCACGGGCTGCTGCCCTTGCATGGG
>JAPYTK010000307.1 GCA_029941785.1 Polyangiaceae bacterium
GCCGATGACCATCGGATTTGTCGGATCGCTGGCCAGCTTGTTCGCCTGGGCCGCGTCGCATGCGATCATGTCGCAGGTTCGAGAAAATAGTTTGAAGGGCACGTCCGAGGTCGGATAGGTCTGAAGCTTGCAGCTCGGCGTGTGTCCGTGACGAATGTTCTCGTAGGGATCGCCGCCGCTGTAGGTGCTGATCGCCGCGATCCGATGGCCCATCGGCGTGGGCTCCACGTGGCGCGTGATTCCATAGAACCCGGCGAAGCGCGCGCCATTCGACCAGCCCGAAATGTAGATGCGATTCTCATCGACCCCGCCCCCAGCGACCACACCATCGATGAGGGCATCCACCAAGGCCACATCGCGGTTTGCCGCGAAATCGCGATGAAACGTGTCGTGTTTGGACCCATCTTCGGCATTGTCGGTGGGCCAATGCAGGTTCCGTCCCTGGGTCGCCACGAGGATGAAGCCTGGTGTTTTCTCGTCGTTCGCGAGAGGGTATTCCTCGGCCTTTTGGCGCAACAAGGTGAGGTTGTAGACCGTGTCGGCGCTGCCGCCCGAGCCGTGGATGTAGATCAGGAGCGGCCACCCTGCGGCCGGTGAGGTACCCGTGGGGCGCGCTTCGCACGCGTACCGCGTGATCCCGTCGACGGGATCGGGCCACTGTAGCGGCGGGCTGTCGTCGAAGCTGGGGCGCCCCTCCGCGCTCGTCTTGCACGTTGGGATCGCGGTCGGCTCGGTCAACTCCGTCACCGTTTTGTACAGCTTCAGCAGCCGCTTGCAAGGGCGCTCCGCCGTGCACGGGAGCATCGGCTCGGTCAGCCCCACGGCCGAGTCGCACACGGCGCAGTCCACGTCGTCGGCGTAACCGCAGCTCGGGCCGCAACAGCCGTCCTCGCCACACCCGCTGCACGTGGTCCCGCCGGCGGTACCGCTCGCCGCGCTGCCTCCGTCTCCGGCGCCACCGACGCTGCTCGCCGAGGTCGCGGCGCCGCCTTGGCCGCTCGTCGATCCCGAAGAGCTGCAGGCCGCCGCGATGAGCAGTGCGCACGACACAAGGAAGAGAGATCCTACAACGCGATTTCTGAACATAGCCTCTCCGTCAATCGACAACGAACCGTTCGTACTCGAGCGACGCGTTCACGAGGTGGAGCCAGAGCTGCCCCTTGTCCTCGTCGCCAGTGACCCAGACCGCCTGCTTTCCCCACGGGATCGCGTCGTCTCCGCGAGGCAGATGGCTGTCGGTGACGAGCTTCTCCTTGAGAAGCACCTCGCCAGCAGCGTCGAGAACCATGCCGAACGTTCCGTCGAAGACGTCGTAGGACCAGCGCTCCCAGAGGACGAGCACGTTCCCACCAGCGAGCTTCACCAGCTTGGGCCGTTCGGCGAAGTGCTTGACCGATTTGCCCGCGCCGTAGCTCGTGAGCCAGCGGAGGTAGTTGGCCTCGTCCTTGCCGCCGGAGCTGAGCGCGACCGGTTCGAGACCCGAGGTATCGAGGTAGGAGGGCATGTCCTTCTTGTCCATCAACTCGAAGTCACGCCGCACGCGCACCAGCGCCAGATCGCGCGCGCCCGCCACCTTCTTCGCTCCCTCGAGCAAGGTCGTCTCCGTGGTCCGCTCGGTCGCGACGAGCCCCAGATAATCGTACAGTCCGCCGCCCGCCTTGCTCGTGCTCTGCACGAAATTTCCGAGACGGGTGTAGGTGTTGTTTGCGCCCGTCTCGCCCTTGACATGCATGAGCGTATACCCGGACGACACCTCGTCCACGGTGGTTCGACCGAACACCACCGTGCGGGGGTAGGCGTCCCCCAAGTGAAACTCGATGAAGCCGCCGGCGTCATGCAGAAGCCGCTGATCGAAGGAGTGGCTTACCCACAAGCTCTCGGTGCGCACCACCTCACCAGACCCTCTGTCGAACAAGGTGGAGAGCGACTTTTGGTGCCGCGTCCCGTTTTCGTCCGGAGGCGTGTTGATGCCGTGAATGAGCATCACCTCGTCGCCCCCAACGAGGAGCCGGCCCGTCGAGGCCTTCCCGGGAGCGATGACTTGTTCGGGCTTGTCGGAAGACTTGGCGCGTGCAGGATCCACGTCGATGTCGAAGACCACCTCGCCAGCCCGATCGAACTTGAGCAAACGCGCGATGTCGCTGCGGTACTCGCCCACGGGTGGATCCTCCACCGTGATGTCGGGATCAGGCGAGCCCGTCGCATAGTACAGATGACCGTCCGGACCCATGGCCAGGCCGAGCAAGACGCCGAGGGACATGAGCTCGTAGGCGTGAGCCACGTGGACCGCAGCGCCTTCGCGTTCGAGTCGCACCAAGAAGGTCTTGGCGCTCGCCTCCTCGGTGTGGTCGCGCCACGCCACGTAAAGCGCCTCGCCGTCGACCACCGGCACGACCTCAGGCTTACGCCCGTACATCGCGCCGTGCTTGTCCGGGCCAACCAGATCCTTGCGATTCGCGTCAAAGGGAACCCCGAGCTTGGCGATGGTGCTGGCCTCGCTGACGTCCACCAGCCCAGGCGTGCCCACCGGCGTCACCGTCTCGCCAGAGCCCGTGGAGCCCTCGGCAGCCGACGTCGCCGACGCGCCACCGGTCCCGCCCGGAGCGGCCGCATCTCCACCGCAAGCGATCACGGCGAACGTCAAGCACGCCGTGATCCAGCACGTAGCTGTCCGACTCGACGTGATTCGGGGGTGCATTGACGTCATTGTACACGCTTCGCACCCCCAGCGCAGGGAGTGACGCCGCGATTGATACGGGACCGGATCGCAAAAGCCGCTTCATGTCCCGCAGCGATCGTGCTTTAGGGGCGAGGACATGACGCGAAGCCGAAACGCCACGAATGACGCCCTCCCCGGCCTGCTTGGCGCCGCCCTGACGCTCAGCCTGATTTTATCGCTCTGCGCGGGTTGCTCCGACGATGTCAGCACCTTCCCCACCGGAAACACCGGATCGAACGCCACCGGTGGTGGAAGCGGAGGCGGGGGCGAAAGCTCGAGCGTGGCTCAAACCGGCGGCGGAGGCGTGATGGGCCCGAGCTGGCCGAGCACCATGGATCACCGCACCGAGATCACGTTCACGGGCAACGAGATCGAATGCAAGATTGGGGTCATTCCCGTGCCCTACCAGGTACCCGATTGCACCACGACGGTCACGGCGCCCATCACCACGCTCGAGAGCGGCGACGTCTGCGATGCCTGCGACCGCACCTATCACGGCCCCTTCACCTACCTCGAGGACACCTGTTCGGAGCTCGCGGGCAACGAGGACCCGGCCACGGAAGGCTCCTTCGGGTTCAAGTTCAACTCCGACACGGCGCGCGAGCTTTGGGGAAAGAACGAGGAAATGGTCTGGGAGAAATCCCTGGATCTCGTTCAAGATGTGTCCGGTACCTGGACCGGTACCGTGACCGATGATCTCATCCTCGATCCGCCCGACTGCAACAACGGCGAGCAGAACCTCGGGACCTTCGAGGTCACGGTCTTCTTCACCGACGTCGATTGATTCGCAAAATCGTCCTCGCCGCGCGATTCAACGCGGCGCGGATCCGAACAAATCCACCGCAGGCCTCAACGCTTGCGCATGCTCAGAATGGTCTGTTTCGCTTGCTTCAAGGTTCGAGCGTCAGCCGACTTATGCACCGCGTAGATGACGAAGGGAAACGCGCGCCGGCCAGCATTGACGAGCACGGTCGAGACGTGCGACGGCACGCCGTTGAATTGACATTCGTAGTCGACGATCAATGCCGGAAGCTTGTCGGGGCCAATCTTAAGACTCTTTTTCGGTGCCTTCGTGCAGTTCCTCATCTTGAACACCCGCCAAGCATGTTGGGTTCGTCCGGCAAACTCCCCGCGACTCGACACCGTCGTGAACGCCAGCATGGCCTTCTTGTCGGGTGAAAAGGCGAACGAGTACAGGCTCCGTTTTGCCACGACCCACCCTGCGGGGACGGGCACTTCGACCGTCGTGGACGGGACGCGTTTGTAGACGGCGCCTTTCATCACATCGTCGCCGCTCGATGACCTGGTTGGCTTCGTACTCGGCGACCTCGAGTCGTCAGCATCGTCATCGTCACTATCCCCCGTGGTCCGCAATGCCACGGCGATCACGACGATGATGATGACAAACACAAGGCAGCCGACGCCGGCGCCGACCATCAAGGCAAGGGGTGGTCCGCCCTTCTTTGGCGGTCCGCCCATAGGAGCACCTGGCGGCCCCCCATAACCGCCGCCCGGTGGCCCATATTGTCCGACGCCCGGGGCACCAGGGTAGCCGCCTGGGGGTTGCCCGTGTCCGCCCGGGGCACCAGGGTAGCCGCCTGGGGCACCAGGGTAGCCGCCTGGGGGTTGCCCATGTCCGCCTCCACTCATATGTTCCTATCGCACCACGAACCGAACGAAACGACAACCTTCGAGTTAATCACAAACAAGTACCGATCCAGCAGCGGTCTAACGGGCCACTCAAAACATTCGCGACGACGCGCCGTACACAGGTCGGTGGCAGCACAGGACGGCGAATAGCCGCCGGCCGCAGCTTAACTCATTCGACCTCGACGGTGATGGTGGCCGCCATGTCCGGACCGAAGGACGTGTGTTGGCCATCAGCGAACTGCATCGTCAAGGTATGCTTGCCTTTGCTCAGTTCGAGCGTGGCCTCCGTCTGTGCCTTGCCGTAGTGAATATGCGTCTTGTCGGCAGGCACCGCCCGGCCCACGGGCACAGGCTTGCCATCGATGATGACGTGATGGTGCCCAGAAGTTCGGTCGATGGGTTTCTCGCCGGCTTTGACCACCTTCATTCCGTTGGCCGTGAACTTGACCGTCACAGGGCTCTTCACCTTCGCGCCGTCCTTCGGCTCGGCGAAGGACACGCTTCGAGCGCCGTCATCGGCGACCACGCGAACCTTGCTCGTGCGCGATAGCTTCTCGCCCAGCGATTTCCCGGCCCCGTCGGCGAGCTGCACGGTCAGGGTACGCTCACCCAGACCGAGCTTGACCTGGCCAGCAGTGGCACCGTCCGCGAGCGCAATGACCTTCTCGCCCGCGGTGATGCTCTCGCCCGCCGCGATCGGCTTGCCATCGATGAGGATGAAGGCCTTTTGCACCGTCACGCCCTCGCTGTGGATGGCGACGCGGGTCTCAGCGAACACTTCTGCACCGTCGAGCGGCACGAGAAAGAACACCTTCGTGCGGTGGGTCACCTTGACCGACGCCGTCGCGGTGGCCGGGGGCGCGGCGGTGGCCGTCGCGGTGGCCGTCGCGGTGGCCGGGGG
>JAPYTK010000308.1 GCA_029941785.1 Polyangiaceae bacterium
AACGTCCCAACAACCTCCACGTCCGCCTGCGACCACGTCGAGGAACAGATCTTTCCCCTCCACACATGGGGAAAAAGTTACCTCGCCGCGCGCAACCCTCCGCGTGCCCAGGAAGACATGGTGTGGCGCCTCGTCGGTTCAGTTGACGGAACACAGCTGTCCTTCGATCCGCCCTCGGCGACCCTGGGCGCAAGCGCGACCATCCAAGAGGGTGAGGTGATCCAGTTCGCAGAGCAGCATGACTTTCATGTCACGGCAGACCAGCCCGTGCTCTTGGCGGGCTACATGGTTGGCTGTTCGGCGGTGCAAGGAGGGCAAGGATGCCCCGGCGATCCTTACATGACCTTGATGATCCCCGATGAGCAATTCTTGTCGGACTATGTCTTCTTGGTCGACCAATCCTACGATCAAGATTTCGCCAAACTGATTCGCCCAAAGGGCGCTCAAATTGAGTTGAGCTGTCTAGGTGTCGTCCCCGAGGAACGCTGGACGGCGGTTGGCGCGAGCGGGTATGAGGTTGCCGTCATCGACATGAATCCCGGAGAAGGCAACTGTGCACCGGGTACCAATGAAGCCACGAGCAACGAGCCCTTTGGCATTCTCGTGAGTGGGCAGGCTTCAGCAGCAAGCTACGGTTACCCGGGCGGCTTGGCGCTGAAGGAAATCAACATTCCGAAGTAGGCGCATCGGTGTCGCACCAGGGGGAGTATAGTCCCGATGAGCGAACACCAGCGATGGCTTTGCGCGACGAAGTGCGTCCGCAGAGGGTTTCATCATCGCTCTTGCTCCTATCGTCATCATACCTCACCACCGCTAAAACAACAGACCCGTTTCATTGGTAGACAGAGCGTTCTCTACGAAAACAGTATCATCTTCAACCAGAGTGCTCCCCCACAGCAAAGCCAATATGACAGTTCCGCTCAGCCCGGCGGGATGAGGTGAGTATAGTCCCGATGAAGGCCCTTTATGGCTCTTTCGATAGTTAACATAATGTCTCTTATGCGCAATGGTTGGGGTAGGAGCAGGTAGGCAGCGTGCGCAAGCCAGCCGACGGGGCCCTCACCGTTCGTCCAAACAGGTGTTTACTGGCCGCCCTTGCCGCTCATTTCAGACTTGGGCGTGGGCACTCCGTCAGGAGGCGGGTAATGGCCACCGAAATCGTCACAGACGCAGTTGCAGACAAAGCGGACCGCGCAAACGCAAGACAGCGGCACAGTTACGCCCCCAGGGATTTCGAATGCCAGCTGGCACAAGCCCTCTTCGATAGTCTGACTCGCCCCATTGGGCACGCACCAGGCAGCTTCGTCCTCGCAATGACCGTCGCAATCCAGATCGTTGAACATTTCACAATAGTTTTCAAACGAATCGAACAGACTATCTCCGGTGGTCTCAGCCAGCTTACACGCCGCGGCCGCAACTTCCGCCACTGACTGGCTGGGCTTCTTGGCGAATGCCCGGCGAGACAAGCTCACGTCGCTGAACGTCTTGCACACTTCGCCGTTGGCACAGGGTGCTTTCGCGAGAGCGCTTCGGTTTGAGTCTAACGCGCCATCGAAATCGATCGCGTGTTCAGGCGCCTCGGTGTGGCAGGCAAGCACGAGCACCATGGCGGTACCGGCTGTGGCGCTGGTGATAAGGGACCGGGTAATCATTTGGCATCTCCTTTTGTGGCGCCCAGCTACGCACCGTGTTCGACGGTGGCTCCGGTCGCTAGTGGCGCGGGAGTGTTTCAACTGTTCGCCGCGGTCACCACAACCTAATCACCGCCGGGTGTCCCCGCTGCCACTAGCCGCGCCTTGTTACAGCTTGTTACACACGGCAGCTCCGGGAACGGTTGGCCCCTCAGGATCCGCTGAGCCAAAACGGTACAACCCAAAAGCGTGTTCGGGAGGGAAGGTGCCGTGGTCGGATCCATCGACGAGATTGTACCAACACAAGGGATCGAGCCCGAGGGCGAGTACAGTCCCGATGATGGCCCTTTATGGCCTTCCCGAGAGTTAACATCATGTCTCTCATGCGCAACCGTGGGGCCGGGGCCTGGTAGACAACCATGGGAAATTCGACTGTTCCTACGACGGGGTTGATCGAACGGAACTATACTCGTTAGGTCTATTAGTAGGACGCGCCAGACGGCGCCGTTACTCGCCGCTGACCTCACTGTGCTTTGTCAGGTACATCTCGATGCGCGAATTCAACATATCCAGCATGACCTCGGCACCATTGGACTTGGCACCCGCCTCGATGCGCTCGGCGGCGGCATGTAGCTTCATCCCGGTGGAATCCCTTACCCGTGGCGGCTTGTAGTCGTCCCCAAGCTCCTCGATGCCAGCTTTGGCACAAGCGATCGCGGCGTCTAGTGCACCATTGTCGAGGGATGCTTTCCCTAAGCCGCTCCATGCTTTCGCACCAGCCGCGCGGCCGTGGGTTGTCCCGGTTCCCTGCACAATGACCGATGCCGTGTGCTCGGCCGCACCATGAGTCCTTGTAGCCGTCAGCTTGGTGCGCCCGTCTCCGAGAGTCTCCACTGTAAGCGGACTGACCTTCGTCTCCACCTGTTGGCTCACATCCGCCTGCACTACACTCCTCGCGTTCACCTCTGTTTGCTTGTTGGGCCCGCCTGGGTTGCGTGTCACACATCCTGCGGAAGCCAACGCTAAGGTCACCAGAACCAGATTGACCGGTTGGACCGCCATCTGTCTACCGGCCCCGACCCCAGCCATTGCGCATAAGAGACACGATGTGCACTTTCGATGAAAGCCATGAAGGGCCTTCATCGGGACTATACTCAACGAATGTCGCAGACAGAACTCAAAGAAGTTCCTGACGACGAAAATGGCGCCGTGCTCCGCAGCATGGCAGCCGATGGCGTAGATCTTTCATCTCCGCGGATTGTGCTGAGCACGGCGCGAGGGTAAGACGCGCGTCATGACTCTCATTTGCAGAAATGCCGGCCTGATGGCGCTCGTGGCCCTCGGGTTTGGATGCGGTCCGGCGGTGGCTGATGTGGTTCGCAAACAAGATCTCAGCGGCAAGGAAGCCCTGGGCGCCGCTGCGGTTGAGCCGGTGGACTGCACGGGGCAGGCCAAGAAGTTCAAGCCCCTGGCGGTGGACTGGGAACCCGACAAGCGCGTCGAGCTGGAGGCGTCGATGAAGAAGGGCTTGGTGGCGGTCAAGTACGACTGCAAGTCCTTCGAGATCATCGTCGAGTGCAAGCTCGACGGCGCCTATGAGTACACCGGCGTGAGCATTCGAGAGAAGGTCATCAAAATCACTGACATGGACGAGCTGTCGGTCAACCTCCCGATCAGTAGCGGAAGTTTGGGCGGCGAGGTGCGTAGTGGCCGCACCATCGATCTCGCCTTGGTCATGATCGGCATGAAAGCCGCGGCGGTATCGAAGGTCAATGTCGCGGACATGTCGGGCTGTGAGGACGTGACCCACTTCATTCGTTCCGCTCAGCTCGGTGCTTTTTCCATGGCGACCGGATCGAGCGGCAAGGTCGTCGCCGCGGCGCAGCTCTTTGGCGTGGGCGTGGGTGGCAAGAGCGCCTCGGATCACAAGGCACTCAACCGTGATGGCGAGATCGCCTCCTGCAAGAAGTCCGATCCCGACGCGACCGCGCCACCGAGTCAGTGCCGCGCTCCGCTCAAGGTCGAACTCGTCCCCGTGATGCGGACGGCGATCGTTGCGTCGAAGGGCAAGAAGAAGCCGTCGCCAAAGGTCCCGCCGCCGGAGAACGTGTGTCCCAAGGGGTACTTCAACGCTGATGGTGTTTGCACGAAGAAGCAGACCGTGCCTCACCTGTGCGACGCGGCCGACGAGGCGGACTGCAAGGCTCAATGCGATCGTGGCCATGCGGGATCGTGCGTGAACGTCGGCAATCTCGCGTACATGAAGTTCAAAGACGCGCCGTCCGCTTTCCGCGCGGCGCTGCCGAGCTGGCAGAAGGCATGCGAGGCGCAACACGTCGACGGGTGTTTTGGTGTGGCTCAGGCTCACTATGCCTTCGCGGCAACGGAAGAGGGCTACGATCCGGATCGCATGAAGAAGGCTATCGCTGGCTACTCCCATGCCTGTCGGCTGGGCAGCACCAATGCCTGTTTGAATGGGTCGGTGACCTACGACGACCCTGGTGCTCTGCAGTCCTTTCCACGCGCGGCGGCGTTCGCGGCCCGTGGTTGTAGTCTTGGCGGAGGTACCTCCTGTCGGCTTTTGGCGATGGCCTACTTCAAGGGCAGGGGTGTGAAGACGGATGCGGCTCGGGGCGCACGGCTCTTGAGGCGCGCGTGCCTGGCAGACACGGACGGAGCGTATTGCGTCGAATACGCCGAGACCTTTGCCAAGGGTCGTGCTGGCTTGACCGTCGATGCCGGCGCCGTGGCGTGGGGATACGAGCGAGCTTGTGGCAAGGATCCTGGATATGCGTGCGGCGAAGCAGGTAACTACTACAAGGGCCAATCGGACGCCGTGAAGGCCGCCGGCTACTACGCGCGTGGCTGCAAGGCCGGAGACGAGGACGCGTGCAAGGCCGCCAAGCCAGAGTGAGGCTTCGCACCGCCTGAGGCCCGCCAACGCCACGTAGCACGACGCCTTCCTGTAAACGGTAGCGTGGAGAGGTGGCATGTGCTGTGCGGCGGCGCGGCGCATGACGGAGCGGGCCGCGCATCTCATCGACGTCCCCTCGCGAACAGTGTCGCCGGCCAGGCGCTTCTTTCCGGCCTTGAGGAAGTCCTTCGAGCACGATTCGTGTCTTCTATGCGGACGAAAAAGGGCGCATCGTACTTCGTCGACGAGTAGCTTTCACCAAAGCGCACATCGTCCACCTACAGAGCGTCGCGGACAACAATGCACGAGCCGCTGGAAATCCGTACACTGGTCGCGCTATCGCCTTCGCCGGGAAGCACCGTCTTCTTAGTCAAACAGGCGCCGCCTACACAGAAGCGTTTGTGTGCACCGGCTGCGGCTTCTTCGAGGAATACGTGAAAGACCCTCAATCTGTTCCCTGGGCAGAGCTATACACTGGGGCGTAGCGCTCCATTCGTCGCAGGAGGACGCGTTCAAGGGCTAGCCCAGCACGCTACCTCTCTCGAACGGAGATCTCGCAGAGTTCGTGCTTGGGCCTACGACCAGCAAATCGCTGCGCTCGCTCGTCCACCAGCGCCGAAGCGCCGTCGCGATGGACGGCACCACCCATATCGATCGCGTGACCTTCATGCGGATCGTCACCGCGCGTGATGGATCGATCGACACCTGTGCCTGGATTCGTCC
>JAPYTK010000309.1 GCA_029941785.1 Polyangiaceae bacterium
GTGTTGTTGTATTCGGCCCGATTGAGACGATGGATCGTCAGGCGTCCCGGATCGACAGCGCTCGTCGCGGGGGGAGGCGCGGGAGGGTCGTCGCTGCCGCATCCGGCAACCGCGCCAGTGGTGGCGAGCGCGAGCACCCAAGCGACCTTCGACCACTGCATCACGGAAAGAATACTCATTTACGGGGCTCGCGCCACTTCAAGCGGCACAAAGCGAACGCCTTGGGGCGTTTTCCCCGTTACCACCAAAGGGGCTCACTGCACGTCGAGCAGGGCCCCGACGTCGAACAAGCCTCCGTCGATGGGAGCGACGGCCTCCCCCTTGGCGTAGCTGTCGAACGGGGCGTAGCCTGCTTCTCGGTAGTGTTTGAAGCTCTGAGCCCAGTTGTCGTCGAGATCCATGCGGACGTCGACCCGCAGATCCACGAGCTGGGCGGGGGTGAGGCTCAGCAATCCGTAGGTGACGGGTTGTTCGGCGTGTGGAGGTAGGTCCTTCGCCAGGCCGTGAAGTTCGTCGTAAAGCTGGGTCACCTGCCTTGCGCGGGCCTGGCTCAAGGAGGAGGCGGTCGCCGAATCGTACACCGGTCGATTGCCCTCGCTCACTTCGTAGCGGATTTCGATCGCGCGGGGGCCAACCGGACCGAGCGTGTCGATCACCGCGCTCTCGGCGGCGAGAAGGTGACGGTAGATCTTCGCGCGGGCGTCGTACCGCAGGCCCATGGCGTCGATCGTATGGTTGATCTTCACGTCGTTGTCGATACCCGCGCGTTGAGCTGCGATTTGCTGTGGCGTGTCATCTCGATCGACGAGCACGGCGCGAAGATAATGCTTGAGGGCCGTGCTCAGTGTGTACTTGTTCTGCTCGACCATCAGGTGCTGTAGCGCGGCGTCGTCGAGACGGTAATCGACGACCACGGAGGTCTCCGGTCCTACCAAGGCCGCTTTGGGCTCGTAGGTCGCCTGCGCTGCCACGCGAAGCTTGCCGCATTCCATCACCAGATCGCGCTGAGTCGATGCGAGCTGCGCTGTGGCGGCGCTGAGCTGGGCCGCGGCCTGGTTTCGCAAGGCGATCACCGTCGCATGCTGCAGGACTTCGGTCCGGCAAGGATCGTAAGCTTTCGAATTTGGGCAATACGCTTCGACGAAGCGCTGCAGTTCATTGCCGGGCTCCTCGACCGCGGTCAGGGCTTGCTGGCCGCCGAGTCCAAGGATGATGCTGTCGAGATGGTCGAGCAACTTGTCCCGCTGCATGTACTCGTCGCCTTCTTCGATCTGAACCATGAGGTTGGCTTCGCCTGTGGGCAAGGCGGCGGCCGAGGCTGCGTCATAGATCAGGCCTGACAAGCTGATCCGCGTATAACCATGGGAGGAGAAGAACCAACCCGACTCCTTGTGCAGCGACTCGAACAACAGGGTCCGAGCGCCGCCGGGTGTCTGGGCGACGACGCTGCCTTCCGTCGCAACCGTCTCGCTGAAGAAGCTCATCGAGAAGATGTCGAGGCCGGCGTAGGACGTCGAGGCGACGCCAGAGCGGGACAGGTCGAAGGTCGCGGTGAAGCCGGGCTCGCCTCGGTTGGCGAGGGCTTGGCCGAGGCGCACATCTCCGCGCAGGGCTTGGGCGATGGCTTGCTCTGCCAGCTCGGGGTGAGCGGCGTCGAGCGCGAATCGCAGGCGCGCCACGCTGAGGCGGGAGTGCTTTTTGGTTGTCTGCAGGAGGCCATCGATGAGGCTGAGCTTGGCGTTGAGTTGCTTTTGTAGGGCTCGTTCAGCCAGTTTGCCAACGTCGACCGTCGCGCCGAGGATCTCGACCTCCGCGCTGAGCAGGCCTTGTACGCCCCACCCGTCGGTCAAGGCGAGCCGGGCCGAGCGCAGACTGGCCTTGTCGACACCGACATCGATGACCACTTCGTCCTCGCCCATACGGATGAGCTGCACGTCCATCTGTCCGCGCAAGTGAGTCCTCAAGCCTGCGGACAGGACGATGTTGTAGCTGACGGACGAGGCGGGCTCGGCGATGAGCAAAGGCACGCCGACGCCCAAGTTGACGCCGATCCCACCGGCGCCCTGAAGCGCCACGAGTTCGCCTGGACGCATGGCGCGGATGTCGGCCAGGGAGCGAGGGATGACGAAGCCGCGGCTGGCCTGCAAGGAGGACAGTGGCGCGCCGCCCGTGGCGCCAAGCTCGCTGGAGTACGGAGCGATGACGCGCGTCGTGAGATCGGCGTCGACATCGAACCCCAAGGCGACGTCCCCGTCCAGACCGCCTGTTGGCAGATCCCAGCGAGGGTGCAAATCGCCACGGATCTTGAAAGCGCACTCGGCGAAGACCTCATCGCCAGAGGCGTACAGGTGTTCGCGGCGTAAGGCGTTGACCTCGGTCGTGAGTTCGCGCTCACCGAAGCGGTGGGCAAGGCCCGACACCAAACTGTCGATGTTGCCGAGAGTCAGATCGGAGCTGGCGCGGTCCGCCGTCGCGTAAAGCCGCGGGGCGTCCACGGCGAGGGCGGCGTACGGCGACACGGCCAGTGCGTCGTTGAGCTCCTCGCTTGCGAAGCCTGCGCCGACCGAGAGTAGATCGCCGAGATCGAGTTCACGCGCGTCACGGTAGAGCGAGCGAATCGAGGACCAACCATCGCACTTGCCCGGGCAGTCCACGCCGAGCGTGCGACCATCGATCCCCTCGTCGTGGCCTGACTCTGCGGCGCAACCGACGGCGGTCAGGCTCAAAATGGCGATACCGATGAGACTCGTTTTGAAATCACGTGATGTCTTCATTGTGCCCACTCTTCACCCGGTACCCGTGATGGTCCGGCGTCCTCGCGAGCCCCTTTTGCATGAATGATGCCACAATGACCGACAATGTAGGCGAGACCAGGTGTCGTTGTGTAAGTACTGGAAAGTACGCGGTAATTATTGTATCTTCAGGCGCGATAGACCATGGGAAACCCCTGTGATCCCCCGGTTTTGGTGAGTCTTCTGCCCAGGTGGGACGCCGGTGATCCAAGCCATGCTTCGCTGCCCGCCTGTTGCTGTCGTGGTCGCCGCCGTCGCCGTTGACGCTCCGTCGATCCAAGCGCTCCCGCGAAACGCCGGAGAGGCGCCCGGTCGTCAGCTTCGTAGACGTGACGTGGAAGTTCATGAGAGAAACGGTGCATGGAAACCGAAGCCCGCGTCACCGTCGAGAAGGCGGATCATATCTTTCGCATTGGCCTCAACCGAGCGGCCAAGCGCAACGCCTTCGATCGGCAGATGTTGACGGAGTTGAGCGAAGCGATGTCGGCCTTCGAATCCGATCCCGAGGCTCGATGCGCGGTGCTCTTTGCTCACGGGGATCACTTCACCGCTGGGCTCGATCTCGTCGAGGTGGGGCCCGCGGTTCGCGATGGCGAGGCGCTGTTCCCAGAGGGCGCGACCGATCCGCTGAGTCTGCACGGCAGGCCGCGAACCAAGCCGGTGGTCATGGCGATCGAGGGATGGTGTCTGACCATTGGCGTGGAGCTCGCCCTCGCGATGGATATTCGGATCGCATCGACGGCGGCGAAGTTTGGCCAAATCGAAATCAACCGCGGTATATTTCCATTTGGCGGCGCGACGCTTCGTCTGCCGCGGACCGCGGGCTGGGGTGACGCCATGCGTTGGCTTCTCACGGGGGAATATTTTGGGGCGGAAGAGGCGCACCGGATCGGATTGGTGCAAGAAGTCGTCGAGGAAGGTCGGGCGGTGGAGCGCGCGGTGGAGCTCGCGACAATCATCGCCAAGCGCGCACCTCTGGGCGTACAAGCGACGCTGCGGTCGAGCCGGCTGGCGATCGAGCAGGGGCACGAAGAGGCGGCGAGAGCCTTGCTTCCCGAGGCCCGCGCGCTGATGGCGAGTGAGGATGCCGCCGAGGGAGTGCGCTCCTTCGTGGAGCGACGGGACGCTGTCTTCCGCGGCCGTTGACCACAAGCTGTGGTGGTGGCTCGATCGGGCCAACTCGAGCCGTCCTATTTGATCCGTCCTATTTGATCTGGGGCGGCTCGTAGATCTTCTTGACGTCGGGGCCGCCCGCGAAGGCGTAGGATCCCGCGTTGCCATACCCGTAGGCGATGCGCGACACCGAGCCTCACGGTGCGGGGGAAGCTCGTAATATGGTGCCGTTGTCTCCCACTGCCCACCCCGTTGTGTGGTTGACGAAGTAGATGTCGTGTAGCTCTCTGTCGACGTTGGTTGGCCCACTCGTCCAGTTCACTCCACCGTCGTGAGTAACGAAGACCTCGCCCTTGTCGCCGTCGATCCAGCAGGTCATCACATCGAGACAAAATAGCGCATTTCCACCTTTGTCCGCGCCGGTCTGTTGCGTTTCCCATTTGTCGCCGCCGGTCGTCGTTTTGCAAATCTTGCCGCCGTCGCCTGAAATCCAGCCGGTGTTGGCATCGACGAAGGACAGTTCGTACAAGTCTCCCCCGCACGTGTTTTGTTGCGGCTGCCAGTTGTCGCCGCCGTTGTCCGTTTTGAAGAGGTTGTTGCCGTTACTGTGAGCGCCAACCACCCAGCCCAGTTTGTCATCGACGAACTGCACCTTGTACAGGGTCCCACCGTGAAAGGGAGCTTGAGCGGACCAGGCGTTCCCACCGGTGAAGGTCTTCCAAACCGCGGCCTTTGCGCCAACACGCCCGACGGCAACACGCCCGACGGCCCAGCCTGTGGAGGGACTGTTGAAGTGCAGCCCGTACAGCACGGGCTTTTCGGATACATAATCCGCCGAACCCGGGCTGGACCAATTCATACCACCGTCGGTCGTCTCGCTGACATACGAGCCAAGGAATTGCCGGCTTTCGACCGCCCAACCGTGGTCCTTGTCGAAAAACTGCAAGTCGTGAACCGTCGAAGTATTATTCCACGATCCCGTCTTGTACTTTGTCCACGTCGCGCCGCCGTCCTCGGTGGAGAGCACGTTGCCGTTTTCGCCACCGGCCCAGCCCGTCTTTCCATCGATAAAATAGACGGAAAAAAGATGACTGTTCGTTCCGCTCGTTTGCGCCGTCCACACCAAATCGATCGGACGGCTTCCGCCTCCGCCTGCGCCTGCGGTGTTCCCCTCGCCGCCTCCACCAACAACTGCGGACGAGACTGCGCCACCTTCGCCACCGGCCGAGGCTGATGAAGCGCCTGCGCCAACCCCGGTCGGCTCCAGGGACAACGTCTCTGAGAGTGAACACATCACGCAGGTGCTCGCGAGAGCAGCAGCGAGTATCAGCTTCAGGGCGG
>JAPYTK010000310.1 GCA_029941785.1 Polyangiaceae bacterium
GGTCAGCGGCCGAAACGAAGTTGTTGCCAAGCGCCCCGCTGAGCGGGACCCGCGCAAGCCCAAACGGTGCGGGTGGCCGGCTCGGTGATCAGGCACGCGTTCGTGGCCGATCCCTGTTCGTCTTCGGGCCACCGGCTGATGCTGTCGACCCCGTCTTCGCGGCTGGCGAAGATCGAGCGGATGGCGTCGACGTCGAGTCCGCGCCGGTCCAGTCGTGTGGTCATTCGGGCCCGACGCGCATAGCTCGACGAGATCGGATCCTCTGCCTCTCGTTTCACGTGCTCGGGGCTCAGGCAGTGATTGCTACGGCACAGTGCGTCGTCGTCTAGCGAGCGGGTGACGATCTCGTCGGCGCTGCATTCGTGCTCATCTGCACCTTGCGGGTCGGCGAACCAATACACGTGGGCAGCGGAACGGGGCGCGGCTTTGAGTACGGCCGCCGCTTCCGCGCGATCTCGGCAGCGCATGGTTCGGTGAAGGAGGCTCAAGTAGCCGACGCCGTCGCGCACCGGGCGGATCTTGATGTTGTTGGTGCCGAGGGCCAGCCCGTGCTCGTTCATGCCCATCAAGGAGAGGCAGCCGGCGCAGGTGACCGACCACGTCTCCGGTCCTTCGTCGGGCGTCCGATGGACCGCGACGACGAAGGCGACGTCTTGTGGATTCAAATCCCAGGTCTGGGCTGCGAGCACCTCGCCCGTCGTCGTTCGCGACGCGGGGACCAACAGGGTCGAGCATCCTTCTTGGTCCGCCGAAGGCAGGTCATCCACGCCTGCCCCGTAGGCGATCACGTCCCGGATGTCGGTCATGTTGGTCGTCGCATACAGCAAGGTGGCGTCAACGCCGGCCGCCTCGGCGATCCCGAGGTGTTCCGCGTGACCGTTGGGGTCCCACTTCGCGGCGATGGCCATGCAGCGCGCCCCGGTCGCAACGAAGGCGTCGCTAGGTATTTTGCGTTCCATCAGATAGCCGCGAGCGGCGGCCTGCCTTTGACGGACAAAGCGGGTAATCGTGTCCCGTAGGGCTTCGCCCTGGGCCTGCCCCATGGCTCGGGGGCCTCCTTGGACGTGCACAGTCGGCAGTTCGATCGGCGCCATGTATCGGCTCATACCATCATTCGTGTTACGCGAGCCATTCATGGCGACGTTGACCATCGTGGGTGCGGGAATGATGGGGAGCGCACTTTGTGTGCCGCTCGCGGAGCGGGGGCACGAGGTTCGGCTCGTGGGTACCCCGCTCGATCGTGAGATCATCGACGCTCTCGACGCCAAACGGCCCCATCCGAAAATGAAGGTCGCTTTGCCGCCGGCGGTTCGGACTTTCCACGCTGAGCAGATGGTAGAGGCGTTGCGGGGAGCGCAGTTCGTGGCTCTCGGAGTGAGTTCAGCGGGGATCGACTGGGCGTGTCAGCACGTGGCGCCGCGGATCACGAAAGAGCATTCGGTGTTCATGATCACGAAGGGAATGCGCTTTGACGGGACTCGTTTGCACGTCTTTCCCGATGTGTTCGAGGCGGCGCTCCCGGAGGCCTTGCGGGGCGTGGTGCGGCCGGCAGCCGTGGCCGGCCCTTGCATTGCGGGTGAGCTCGCGAGGCGGGTGCCGACCTGCGTTCTGCTCACCGGCCGGGACATGGCGATGCTCAAACGAACGGCGGCCGTGTTGCGGACGGATTATTATCATGTATGGCCCGATGACGATGTCGTCGGAGTCGAGGCTTGTGCCGCGCTAAAGAATGCCTACGCGATGGGTGTGGCGTTTGCGGCGGGCCTCCACGAGAAACACGACGGCGCAGCGGGCAGCGTGGCGATGCACAATTACGAGTCGGCGGTGTTTGCGCAGGCGCTTTACGAGATGCGACTGATCGTGCGGGCGGTCGGAGGCGAGGTGTCGAGTGTGGCCGGTTTGGCGGGGGCGGGCGATTTGGACGTGACCAACAACGGCGGTCGTACGGGCCGGTTTGGTCGCCTGCTCGGCCGCGGTTTGACCGTGCCGGAGGCAATCGAGAAAATGGAGGGAGCGACGCTCGAGTGTCTGGCTATTTTGGCTCAGATGCGCGAGGCGACGGTCGCGATGCGAGCGCGCGGCGAGTTGGCAGCGGGGACCGTTCCTTTGCTCGATCACATGGCTGCGGTCGCGCTCGACGGGGAGGCTGTCGACATGCCTTTCGACCGCTTCTTCGGGGCGGGAGCCGAGCCCAGGCCATGAGCAACGACGGCCTGTACGTTGGATTCGACAGCAGCACGACGGCTTGCAAGGCCATTGCATTCGACCACCACGGAACGGCGGTCGCCGAGGGAAGGGCCGTCATCGCCCTAGACAACCCATCGCCCGATGCCTGGGAGCAGGACGGGGGCCGGTGGTGGGAGGCCCTCGGGGAGGCTTCGCGGGCCATGATGGCCGCCTTGGGGAGGCGCGCCGATGAGGTTCGCGCCGTGTGCATCGCCAATCAGCGCGAGACGGTGGTCGTGGCCGATGCCGCCGGGGAGCCCAAGGCACCGGCGCTCGTGTGGATGGACGGTCGCGGCGGCGAGCAGGTCGAAGCCGCCAAGGCGAAACTCGGAGAATCGTATCTGCACAAGGTCAGCGGCAAGCCCCCGTGCACGACGCCCTCGCTCTACAAGCTTCTCGCGCTGTTCGCACGTGAGCCGGCACTTCGCGACGGCGACTTTCGCATCCTCGACGTGCATGGCTTCTTGTCGTGGAAACTCACCGGCTGCTGCGCCACCTCCTTGGCGGCTGCCGATCCGATGGGCATGGTGGATATGCAGGCGCGAGACTGGAGTGAGGAAATTCTCTCTCTGCTCGATCTAGAACGGAAGCATCTGCCTTCACTCGTCGAGCCGGGGGCGGTCTTGGGCACGTTGACCGAGGAGGCGGCCAAGCACACCGCTTTGGCGGAGGGTTTACCGTTGATTGCCGGCGCGGGCGACGGGCAATGTGCCGGCTTGGGAGCGGGGATCACCGGCGGAGCCCGCGCCTACTTGAATCTCGGCACGGCCATCGTGTGTGGCGTGCTCAGCACATCCTATCGTTGCGAGATGGCCTTTCGTACGCTCTACGGCGCGGCCCCCGGTAGCTACTTCTTGGAGACGGATCTGCAGGGGGGCACCTTCTCGCTCACGTGGCTGCTCGGACGCCTGCTCGGTTGCGGCGAGGACGAAGCCGAGGGGCGTCGCGCAAGCCTCGAGCGCGAGGCCTTGGCGTTGCCAGCGGGTTCGGACGGCCTGCTGTTCGTGCCCTATCTCAACGGCGTGATGAACCCTCACTGGGACGACGACGCGACGGCCTTGTTGTTCGGCTTGCGAGGCAGTCACGGGCCGGCCCACGTGTACCGGGCCGTGCTCGAGGGGATCGCCTTGGAGCAGCGTAGTCATCTCGAAGGACTCGAGACGGCGGTGGGACGCCTCGAGGAACTGGTGCTCCTTGGCGGCGGAGCGAAGAGCGATCTGTGGTGTCAAATCATGGCCGACGTGACAGGGCGTCGCGTCGTTCGTGCCGGGACGGTCGAGGCAACGGCTCTGGGGGCGGCGATGCTCGCGGCGGTGGCGTGTGGCCCGCATCAGGATGTCAGCGCAGCGGCTCGGAGCATGACTCGGCTTGGCGCCCGCTTCGAGCCAGGAGGCCACGCTCCGCGGTATGCCACGCTCTACGAGACGGTGTACCGGGGCCTGTATCAGGACGTCGCTGGGCGCATGGCGGCCTTGGCCGCGTTTCGCCGGGAGTGATCTCCGTGGCCGCTGCCGTCGTCGTCCTGCGCTCTCAGCGGTGAGCGAGCGTTTACCATTCGCGAAGCACGACTTGACCCGACTTCAATGACAGCCCATGAAGTCGGAGTCCGGATGACCTGCCGTTACCTTCAATCCCGCCGCGTCGTGCTCGGTGGAGGGGACTCGCCCCTTCGCATTGCGGCGGCGCGCGTACGAATCGAGGGAACGACCATCACCCAAATTGAGGAACTCGACGATGGGGATCACGCTTCGCTGCCCCCCGGCTCGGTCGTCGACGATTACGGCGACAAACTCGTCACGCCTGCCTTCATCAATGCCCACACCCATTTGGCGCTTGGCTTTTTGCGGGGCTACGACATGGGTGGGGCCAGCCTTGGGAACATGGTCGAAGATTTCTTCTTCGAGGTGGAAACGAAGCTCGGGCCCGATGACGTCAGCGCGTTCGCGCGCATCGGGGCCTACGATAGCTTGCTCAGCGGCGTTGGGCTCGTGTGGGATCACTATTACCGCGGCGAGCGAATCGCTCAGGCTCTTCGTGAGGTTGGCCTCTGCGGCGTCGTCGCTCCAACTCTCCAAGATCTGAGCGGCCCCGGGCAGTCCGATTGGGAAGAACAACTCGACACCACGACGCGCCTCGCGTCGGGGGCCGAGTGGGCAGGCTCTGGGATCTATGCGGCGCTTGGACCTCATGCGACAGACACCGTGAGCGAGGGGCTGTGGTTGCGGGCCGTCGAGCTGGCGGAAACCCACGGACTGCCCATCCACGCGCACCTCGCGCAATCCCCCGAGGAGTACGCTCGAAGCGTCGAGCGCAACGGTTGCTCGCCGACCGCCTGGCTCGCCCGTCTCGGCGTGTTCGAGCGCGCGCCAGCGGGGGTTTTTGCCCATGGCATTTACGCCTCCGAGGCTGATCTGGACCTGCTGGCGGAGGCCGAGCAGCACCTCGTCTGGTGTCCCTACTCGGCGCTCGTTTTCGGGTATCCAGCTCCGGTCTTGGCTTGGGAGGCGCGGGGCGTCCCCTGGGCGATCGCCACCGATTGCGCATCGAACAACGACACGATGAACGTACAGCAGGAGCTGCGCTTTATCGCGGCCCAGCGGACGCTCGCTACGACGTCTTCCGAGGCGGCTCGTGCGGTACTTCGCGACGGGACCGCGGAATCTGTGGATGCGGCATGGAAGCATCGGCGTGAGGCTTATGAGGCTCACGCGGACTTGGTGGCTCCAGAGCGCATGCTCAGCCGTTTATGGGACATTCCCGGAGCGATGCATCCCGGCTTTGTCGCTGGTCGTATCGCCGAAGGGGCGCTCGCGAACGTGCTCGTCTTCGACCTGGATCATCCCGCCCTGTGGCCTGCGGTCGAGCCGCTTCGTACCTTGACGATGGCGGACGCAGCGCCAGCCATCTGGGCGATGTACGGCGGCGGACGTCTTCTCGGCGAGCCCGGGAATTTTCACCGCAGCATCTTGAAC
>JAPYTK010000311.1 GCA_029941785.1 Polyangiaceae bacterium
CGCCTCCACTCCCTGAGCGTGGGGCCGAGCAACAAGCACTTCGAATGGGTGCCACGCCTGGATCACTTTGTGCTACTTCGTGTACGGGAGTTGCGCAGTGTCTCCGAGATGTACGAGACTTGCGCAGTGTCTCCGAGCGGCAGCGTCCTTGCAGCGATTCGCTTGGGATGCGCTTATGTCCGGAGCACGGCATCTGCTTTCGTCGAGCTCGCCGGGCTCGTCGGGCGCTGAGTGAGTGCGAACGGTGTAGCCGACAGCGCCGAGGCGGTCGCCTGGTTCCATTCAAAGTGATGATGTCTGGCGAGCACGGTTACGGAGCCAACATTATCCCGGATAAGTACAAGGACGCCATGCCGCAACAGTACATGGACGAGGCCAGCCTTCCGCTACCCGTCATCCACAAGGCTTGATCGCTAGGCGCGACCGTCCTCCCCTCCCACCACTGCGCATTCCTGTTACCAACAGTCGAAGATGCAGGCCCAAAGCGCCTCGTCCTGCGAGACGCAACCTCCGCCATCGACGCCTGGCACGCATCCGGAGTTGAGCTGCTCACACGATGCGCTTGCGAGGCACTCGAGGTTGCACTGGTACACCTCGGACTCATACATGAGCTGGCAAGCATCGTCGGTGTGATGGAACGGGCCGGGGCGCTCGTCTCTGTACGTGCCGCAGTCGGTGAAGATTTGGTCTGCCTTCTCGCACAGCGTCTCCTCCTCGGAGTGGCTCTCCTCGGAGTGGCTCTCCTCGAAGGGGATTTCCACCGAATTGCCGCAGGCAACGACCGAGGTCACCAACAGCAAGCTCCACAAATTACGAAGTATCATGATGAAGCTCGTTGGGAGCAAAAGTGCCGGCAACGCGTTTGCAGCGGCTCGCCGACTGCACGCAAAGTAGCGATGGTGTTGTTGGGCTTGAGCATAGTGCGTCCTCTTTCGGGTATGGGCTGGTTCGTGATGGGCGGCGCTGATGGCAAGCTGTTACCGGCTGCACGCCACGTGGGCGTCAATGTGTAGTGCAGGCAGTGTGCCAACCGAGCCGCCACGGCGTAAGAGTCGACTTTCTTTGTGATAGTCGGGGCTAGAGTCGCCGATGGCGTGTACGCATCTTGCGCAGTTCAGCGACACACGGTGGCACACGGTGGCACACGGTCGCTGTCGGCGCCCGTTCGGTAGCGGTGCCGGATCCACCACTGGACGAGGAAGGCCGCCTACCTGCTCCCACCCCAACCATTGCGCATAAGAGACATGATGTTAACTCTCGGTTAGTGCCATAAAGGGCCTTCATCGGGACTATAGTCCTCGTGGTTCCTATATCTCCCAGCGGATCTGTTGGCAGCGGCAGGAGTACTCGAGGGGTGTTCACCATCAAGAGCGCGCCACGTGCGCCATCATCGCCTATTTTCTCGACGCCGTGCTCGCACTTGAATAAGTATAGGCACTGGCGCAATGCCTAGTTCGCGCTGTCCGTTGCACCCTGTTAGGAGAAAAACGATGCGGAGGTTTGCTGTTTTTTGGGTGGTCACATTGTCAATTGGCTGTAGTGAGATTAGTCCTGCTGCTCTCGATGGTGCCGATGGAGCGCAGGGCGACACCGGCGACAAAGGCGACACCGGCGACAAAGGCGACACCGGCGACAAAGGCGACACCGGAGTGACGGGGGTATCGGGTGTTGGAACGTTTTGCGGAGCAACCGACACGACGGACGGCAGTCAGGGGGGATACGCAACGATGAAGGCCGCCTGTGAAACCGCTTGCGGCACCGCAACTGCACACATTTGCTCATCGACGGAGATGGTAACCAGCGCGAGCTCCGCACTGCTGACCGATGCAGAGGACGGTCTCTGGTACGCGAGCGGTATGCTCGTCTCCTCGACCTTTCTCGGCGATAGCGTCACGGTGTCAGAGTGCGTTGGTTTCACCTCCAACAACGCAGGCGTGATGGGTCCGCTTTGGATGGGCGATGCTCAAGGCGTAGGAGCGCCCTCACTAGGCTTCTGTAACGACGATACCCACGCGACGGCTTGTTGCGATTAGAAGAGGGCCTCTTCTTGGTGTACGACTGCACCTGACTCGGCGCGATTACGGCGGTCGCCGTATGGAACTGTCTACCTGCTCCTACCCCAACAATTGCGCATAAGAGACATTATGTTAACTCTCGAATAGAGCCATAAAGGGCCTTCATCGGGACGATACTCCGCCTCCTGCTACACTGTCGGCACCATGCAAAACAAGCTCTTCTGGATCGGGACCTTGCTCGCAGGCGCGGCGGCGATCCTCTCGGTCGTATCAACGAACATGAGCGCGGGTGGGATCCCGGCTGATGTGCATCCCGTCGGCGCGATCGGAGTTGGCGTCGCGGCGCTCGCCTTCCTCTACGCTTCGCGAAGCGTTCCGACCTGACCATCATACGCGCCCACCCCAACCATTGCGCATGCGAGACATGATCTTAACTCTCGGTTAGTGCCCAAAAGGGCCTTCATGGGGACGATACTCAGCCGCGTCCTATTGCGTGGTGGCGAAAGTTAGGCGTCGCCGTCGACTTGGCTCTCGCTCTTCAGTCGCGCAACTTCCGCCTTCAGAGCGGTGTTCTCGGCCCGCAAGCGCTGCCGCTCTCTTTTTTTTCGGTGGTGACGAAAGAGCGCGCCGCAGCCCAAGCCCACCAAGAGCAGCATGGTGGTGTCCGTGACCCTTTCCGCGGTGGCGTGACCAAACTCTTCCTTTGGGCCCTCGCCCAAGAAGACCAACAATACAACCCCGGCAAGCAGCCCCACGACGAGTGCTGCCCCATACCCCGCCGCCTCCCTGGTGGTCAGCTTGTCGGGGTGAGCCCTGGCCGACTGTGCGCCTTCTGATTTCTCGTCCGCCATTACGCCTCCCGCTTGTCGAGATGCTGCACGCGCCGCGCTCGCCGGTAGCCGCGCCGAAAATCCACAGGTCACCGCCGTACAGCGGCAAATTGCAACGGAGGAATCCTCGCACGCCAGCCTTGGTTGGGGGGTCCTATCTTGGGCACTTGGTCAAGGCGACCGCGATGTCGCAGATGCCCTACACTCGCTTCGCGACGAGAGCGTGGCTTTCTCCAATGAGCCATGTCCTGCAAACCTGGCCGCGCGCAACGGGCGCGTCACAGACCAAGAGATGCTGCCGCTCGCCGAGCGCCATTCGCTCACCGCCCGCGTCAAGCTCGATAGCATGCTCGCGCGTGCCTAAGCGCGCATGACCTACGCCCGCTCTGGCGTATGGCCTCGAGTGGCCATCCCCAACGCAGAGTATAGTCCCGATGAAGGCCCTTTATGGCTTTCATCAAGACTTAACCTCGTGTGTCTTCTGCGCAATGGTTGGGGTGGGAGCAGGTAGACGGCCAGGTAGACACAGAGTCGCGTCCCCATGAACGCCCGGGTGGCTCTTTCGAGAGCTCACATAATGTCTGACTGCGCGTAGAGAGCTGACCGACAGCTACCGCGACATGCGCGAGCATGCGCTTGCATACCCACCGTCACAGGCTTTCTTGAAAAGCGTGGCGGCTTTCTTGTGGTCTTTCGCAACGCCTCTGCCGTTCTCGTAAAACACCCCGAGGTTGAAGCAACCGCCAGCATGCTTCCTGTCACAGGCCTTCTTGAATAGGGCTGCGGCTTTTTTATTGTCCTTCGCGACCCCTTTACCCACGTCGTAAGACACCCCGAGGTTGTAACAACTGCTGGCGTGGTTCCTCCCACAGGCTTTGGCCCACAGCTTCGCGGCCTGTTTGTTGTCCTTCGCGACCCCTCGACCCACGTCGTAAAACACCCCGAGGTTGTAACAACCGTCCCGGTCTCCCCCGTCACACGCCTTTCTGAATAGCACGCTGGCTTTCTTGTCGTCCTTCGCGACGCCTAGCCCTTTCGCGTAGGCCGCCCCGGCGATACGACACCCAGAACTGACTCCTGCGTGACAGGACTTCTCGTGAAGCGCGGTAACCCTCGCCTCGCTCACCGCTTCAACGGTCGTGCAAATGAGCGCGAGCGCAATGGTGTACAGGAATACGCAGATCTGGAAACACTTTCGACCCATTTTCGAATATTCACGAGACGTCATGGCTGAGGAGTATAGCGAGTGAGCATAGTCCCGATGAAGGCCCTTTTGGGCTTTCATCGAGAGTTAACCTAATGTCTCTTGTGCGCAATGGTTGGGGTGGGAGCAGGTAGGGAGTATCCTGGCGCTGTCGCCCTTCGGCAAGACAGTGCGCGCCAACGACTGAGCTGCGGGCGGGCTGGAGCGAGTGCACTCGGGCGTTCATGCCCGACTACACTCTCCGCTCGACCGGTATTGCTGCGCACCGCGCTCACTTCCCCTTCGACCTCCGCTTCCTCGATCGGCAAGCCACCTTCACGGCGTCACGTTCATCCTCGAAGGCTTTGGAGCAAGCGAGCTTCGGCAGTAGTTTCTTCGCCCCGTAGTGTACTCCCCAACTGTCTTTGGTGACTGCGGCTCTCTCCAACGCGCGCAGGGCGGCCCGGTTAGCCTCATCGAAACCAGGTGAGTCTAGATTGAGGTGGTTGGCGGCGCGCAGAATGACGAAGTAACTGGGGCGGTTGCGGTACGCCGCCAAAAGAGCTTGATCCACCTTTTGTCTCGCAGCATCCGACAATTTAGTCCGCGCCCCCGCCCAATGCGCATCTCGTTCCCCTTGCGTTTTGGCATCGACGGTTTCCGCAAGCAGGCTCACCACGGCGTCTTCTCCGTCGGCCCACGCATCGGCCATGATGAGTGTGCGAAGGTCGCGCCGAACCTGCCTGTGATAGATCGCCGGTCGCGCAGCTCGTAGGGTGGGCACATTGTCTGGGTTTACGGGTTTTGTGCCGTGGAATAGCCCTGCCCGCCCCTTATATACAGCCGACCAAGCCTTCCCATTGCGGCGGTATAGCGCGACCGACTCATTCACTTTGAGCTCGATCGTGTCTTGTCGCGACCACTTTTCAGGCGTTTTCACAAAATCCCAGAGCGAAACCTCGTGCGCATCCCAAACAAGCAATTGGTCTTCCGATGTCACCAGATCGGGAATCGGGTTACGGCCACCTTGCATTTGCCAGAACTTACTCGTCCGCCAAATGATGCTCACTCCGTCTTTGCGAATGAACAC
>JAPYTK010000312.1 GCA_029941785.1 Polyangiaceae bacterium
ATCTCGGCACGAGCATCCTCGGGCTGGTCGTTCCGTGGTACTTCAACTTCCGGTTCATGGAGGCCACTCAAACGAACCTGCTCTCCTTTGATCTGGCGGACTTCATAAGGCAGGGCTTTGCCAATCCGGCAGCCTCCTCTTTGGCGACCGACCTCGTGATTGGGGCCAGCGCAGCCACGCTGTTTATTGTCTTCGAAGGCATTCGCCTCAAGATGAAGCATTGGTGGATCTACATCGTCCTGACGAACCTCCTCGCGTTTGCGTTCGCCTTCCCGCTCTTCCTCTTTGTGCGCGAGCGAAAGCTGCAGGCGCTGAACGTGCCCGAAGGCGGCTCTGTTTAGACCGATGTGATTGTGGCTGGCGATCGATCCGCCTTCAGCGAGGCGGTGCTTACCACATCGGCCTGCTTCGAGATGACACGCAAACGTTAGCGGGCAACGCGGCACGCACCTCGAAAACGCGCCGCGAAGCGCATGAGCCGCCTTCGCGATGCACCCTCTTCCTGCATATCGCCAAAGAGTGCGTCCAGTGTTTGGGCTGTCTCGCCGAGCGCGTCGAGTTCGACTTGCATGTGTGCGCGTAAGTTGTCGACGCGGTCGTGTCGGCGTGCGCGTGCAGCGGCGCGAAACTTCCGTTTGTAACCCTGAATTTTACGCACGTGGCGGCGGCACTTGGCGAGTAACGGTCGGGCTCGCTGCTCGACGGTGAGGGTTGCTTCGCGCGTGACGCACTCAGCTCCTTTGAAGAAACACTTCTTTTCGTCCTTGCACAGATCGCTCCGGCGGCAGTCGCCGGTCGTTGCCAAGGCGCATTGGCCATCGCGGTACGTGCACTTGCCCGATTCGCGGCAGGCCGAATTGCGGCGGCAGTGCGTCGTGGTTGCGGGGACGCATTGGTACAGTACGACATGGTTGTCGCTGTCCAAGGCGCACAGGCCATCGCGTTTGCACCGCTCGCTCGAAGCGCAGGCCCGCTTCAACATGGCGGAGATCTTCTTTCTCCACCGCGGGGTCTCGTGCCACGGTGGGGCCTTGACCGTGCTTTGCGGTTTGGCGTCGGGGGCGAAGAGCCAGATCGAAGCGACGTGGCAGTCGTGGTTTGCGTAGGGCATGCAGCTGCCGTCCGGAGGGTACGCACCAAGCCCTCCCTTCGGACAATGAATACGGCCCGAACCCTCGCCGAAGGTTGTCCACACGCGTCCATCTCCACTGGCACACCTGAGCTGTTTGCGCTTCGCGACCCATGCCTTCAGCGTGTCGCCCACACCGAGGCCGTCGGCGGTACGAAAGTAGGAGCTTCGCGTCCACTGTCTTCCATCAGAGAGTGACACTTGGAACGAAGCCTTGAATCGAGCACGAGATAGGCACAGTTCAGGATAGAAACCATAGCTGCCCTCCCCGTCGTCGAGAGCCGCGCACAGTTTCACCCTCCAACCACGCGGCAGCTTCTTCTGCAAGACGTCAGGAGGCACGCTGGTGAGCGCGCGGAGGTCACCAAAGCCGCTCGCATCGATGAGTCGCTCAGGTGGCGTGGGTGACGACCTGCCGACGCTGGCACTTAGGAGAGTGACGGCGAGCGACGCGAGAAAAGCACCTAGAAGGTGTCCTCGTCTGGGCGCGCGAGGCATCCGTCGAGCATACCACGCGAACGGCGTGACGCGGGGCGCCCTGCCTACCAGCTCCCGCTCTGCCTACCTGCTCCCAGAGTATGGTCCCGATGAAGGCCGGGTGGCTCTTTCGAGAGCTAACAGAATGTCTCTTATGCGAGGTTGTTGGCGTAGGAGCAGGTAGGCAGCGGCGGCTGACGCGTGTTGGTAGGCCTCCGCTAACGACCGAGGCTGCCGTGGGGCACGCACCCCCCAAATGCTGTGTGCCACGCCTGAGACATTGGCACAGAATTGCGCAGTAATTGTCCATCATCGGGCGTTTTTTCGCGCAAATTCGGCACGAACCGCCTGGCACACCGATTGCTCATAGACGGGGCTCAACCCAACCTCAGGAGACCCCCCATCATGAGCAAGAAAAACCTCTGCATCCCGGCCGCGTTGTTCATGTCTGAACGATCACCGTCTTCCTCTAGGCTTCCCCGGCGACCCGACCCCCGCCGTAGTCCCCACGCCGCGACTCCTTGCCTGGTGGCTGTATTCATCTTGGGCCTCGCCAGCTGCGTGTCCGATACTCGGGACCTCATTTTCACCGAGTCGGTCAGCCTTGCTGTGCAAAGCACCACACCCGATAGCTGTCGGCTCCCTAAGGCCTACCCCTTTGAGCTTGACCCATCCCTGGATGCTGCGGGCTACGGTCTCAACACGAATGACAATGGCATTCAGGACTACGGCGAGCTCGCGGTGGACTGTGGCGGCGCGGGGATGGACGCGTGCACGGACGTACCGCTGGATCTTCAGATCGAGTCTGTCGAACAAATCGATCTTCATGATTATGAATGGCACGAACCCGGTTGGGACATTCGACGCGTGGACGGCACGCTAAACGGGCGCAACTTCGAGGTGATCGTCGCCCACGGCGCGCCTCAGCCCTTCACGAATAGCGACATTGGCGTCGTGTACGAACACCCGTCGAGATTAGGTCACACGCATGCGCCGCCCGTGCCCTTTAGGCTCGGCGCTGCAGCGATTAGCCGCGCGGCTTCGGGAGCGATCACCATCGCGATGGAGGGCGTGACCGGAGGTCACCCCTACGCTTATTCTGCCCAGGAGGCGGTGCTTGCAAGTCGCTACTTGCGGGAGGTGTGGGGTCGCAGCCATATCATCACCACGGGATTCTCGTACGGGGCCGCCACCGCACTGACAAACGCCGCACTTTACCCCGAGCACTTCGATGGGGTAGTCGCGTACGCCGCTCCCTACAAAGGTCGTCAGTTCCTCAGCTGGAATGACGTAAACGGACTGCGTTTCTTGGGTGCCGGCTTGGGCACCAGCGATGGTCTCTACTACAGCGAACTCGACGGGATGACGATGGCAGCGGCACAGGCAGGTCTCACCGTCGACAACCTCGACCTGACCGTACTTGGCAACGCGCGCGTTCCCGCCTCAATCATTCTTGGTGAGGTCGACGGGGTGTGGGTTCCAGGGAACTTTGCCCAGGAGACTCGTGAGCGCCTCCGCCGCGAGGGCATTGATTGGATCGACATCATTGTCGGTGATGAAGAAGGTCACGGGGGGAAAAATATGAACGTCGCATACTACCAAGCGATGGAAAGCATGTACGACACGGTTCGCAGCGACGCCTCCGCTAAACGCCCCACGGTCTGCGCTCGACCCCGCCAGCGCGACACCTCTTACGACGACATGCTCCGCCCGGCCCCCACCCGCGTCGGTTCCCCCTACGCCGACGAACTTTGGTCTCGGGTCACCCAATTGGAGAACACCGCCCCCACTGCGTCCGCCAGCTCAGGCATGAGCGTCTTCACCGGGAGCGTGCAGGGTTTTGTGACGAGGCGCGACCTGGGCCCCGGCGGTCAGACCTCGGTGCAATGGCGAGTCCCGGTCGGTCGGGTCGTCAAGAGCGTCGCGGTCTTTGGGGAAACCGTGGTGGTGGGCTCACTTCGTGGCATCGCAGTGCTGGATGCGCGAGACGGTAGCATCGTGCGAGAAGCTACGAACATTGGCACCGTCACCAACGTGATCATCGCCGACGTCATCCCCCAAGTCGCCGGTCTTGAGATTGCCGCCCGGGTCGACATGGATCTCCTCCGCGTCAGCCGCCTGGACACCGGTGAAGTCTTGAGCCAAACCCAAGTCGGTACCGGCGGTGGCCTGGTCATGAGCGACGCATTCGGACCGAGTCGACTCTATGCTCCACTCGCTCGGGGTCACGTCGCGGGCTTTGACTTCGTCCAGAACCCCACTGGCGACTGGCGGCCGGTAGCGCGTTGGCTCTCGGACTACCTTGCCAATGACCTACAGACCATCGCTTTCCTCGAGCGCGGCGGCGAGCCAGTGCTCCTTGCCGGTGGCCGCATCCCTGGGGGCCTTGTGTCGCAAACGGGAGCCGCGCACGTCGATGGGTACTGCACCGGAGCACTCAAGGTCGTCGACCACGCGGGCTCGCTTCTCGACGAAATCCGCCTCCAAAGTTGCGTCGTGAACCAGATCATCCCTTGGGCTCCGGATGAGGCCCTGATCGGCGTGAATGGCCGCGCGCTACTCACAAACATCCTGCACGGCACGGCCAACCAATGGCCAAATGCTTCTCAGTTTTCGCACGCCATCACGAGCGTCGGCAACGGTGCTCCACGCCACGTGCTGTCCTGGTGGAACGAGGGTGGACAGGGTGGACGCCGGATAACGACCTTTGATTCCCACGGTGCGACCGTCCAGACCGAACACCTTGGCAACGGAACCGCCCCGGCTATGGACATCTTCCATAACCCCGATACGGGGCGCGATGAGCTCAGCGTTCTCACCAACCATTACCAAACCTGGCGAATCACCCGCTACGATCTACACACCGGCGCACAGATTGGCGCGCCGATCCAGCGCCCTTACGCATTGGAGGAAGGAGGCCTCAGAACCCGCCGCCCCAATCGCCTCGTGCGGACGGCAAGGGACTTTGCTTGGTCGAGCTACGAGATCTTCCTGAACGACGGTGCTGTGTTTGCCAACAGCGTACGGGTAGCGACGCGCTGCGGTCGGTGGTTCGCGTCGGCATCACTCGCGCACGAGCAACTCCATCATGTTTACGAGTCCGCAGCACTGAGGAAGAGCTGCGCACTCGAGTGGCCCCATATACCAGTAGGCCTCACGAATCCCGGCGACATCATGCTCTCCGAGCGCGTCGGCACCCGAGAGGTCACCTTGGGTGCACAGCGAGGTGGTCTGCGCTTCATCGACCTCGATGGAATTGAAAGCCACTTCCTGATGTCGACCGCCGGCGGCAACGTCGCGCTCTTCGGCATCGACACGGTTATCAACACACCGGTCGGCACCGCCGTGTCGCCACTGCACCTCGCTCAAGTCGGAGGCCAGACCACATCACTTGCTACCGCAGGCAGCGGTCATTCTGCCGTCGCTGTTCTCGGTTCTTGGATGCCCGCCGCCGATGGGGCCACAATCCACGTCATGGATCCTCACAAGCTTAGCGTGCGCC
>JAPYTK010000313.1 GCA_029941785.1 Polyangiaceae bacterium
TCGTGATCCTGATGGCCGCTCAAAATCTTGTGATACCGGCGATCGTCTCGGCTCTTTCGTAGTGCCGAAGGCCGCACTGTTCGACGCCAACTTGCCGCGATTTCTTCTGGACCGATCCAGCCGCGCCACCGAGATCAAGATCTGCTACATATGGTAAATGAGCAACGAGGTGAGATGCGTGAATGAAAGCCACTTCGATGGCCTCTTCCGACGGCGACGGCACCTGGCGTGCGTACTCGCGGTGGGGCTCGTCCTCGGCGCGGCGTGCGCTCGCGGGAGCCACTACGTCGATCAAACCAGCGGGGCGGGCGGCAGCGCGACGACCGCGGCGGGTGGCGGCGGTGCCGGCGGTGCGACCGCCACGACCACCACCCCCACCGAGTACCCCTGCGGCATCGACTGCTCGACCATCCAGACCGACGATTGCCGCGTCGCCATCTGCAACGAGGTGACCATGCAGTGCGAGGTCGCCAGCGCCGACGACGGCACCGCCTGCGACGACGGGTTGTTCTGTACTATCGACGACAGCTGCAGCGCCGGCGTGTGCACGGGCGGACCACAGAACGATTGCGGCGTCGACCCCGGCGCTTGCGACGACGTGGTGTGCGACGAGGACGCGCAATCGTGCTCGTTGACGCCCAAGCAGAACGGCGCGACCTGCGCCAACAACACCGACAAGTGCCTGGTGAACACGACCTGCCAAAATGGCTTGTGCACCGGCCAGACGAAGGACTGCTTCTTCGCGCCGGTTCCCAACGCGTGCCATGTGGCGGCGTGCAATCCCCAAACGGGGTTGTGCGAACCGCTGCCAGGCAACGACGGGCAGCCATGCACCGACACCAACGACCTGTGCACGATCAACAAGACGTGTACGGCGGGTGCGTGCCTGGGTGGTCAAGCCAAGAGCTGTTCGGGCCTGACTCAAGGTTGCGTTACCGGGCTGTGTGATCCACAGAGCGGCAACTGCAAGGCGATGCCGGTGATGAACGGGGATCTGTGTGACGATCTCGATCCATGCACGATGAACGAGACTTGCACGGGCAGCGTGTGCGGCGGCGGCACGGCCGTCACGCAGTGCACCGACAACGACCTTTGCTGCCCCATGGGCTGCACCGAGCAGACCGACAACGACTGCGGCGTGCCGCAAGGGTGCAAGAAGACCACGGTTCCGGGCATCGTCATCTGCATCTCCAACAACAAGGTCAACACCTACATGAGCGCGTCGCACTGCGCGGCCTGCACCGAGAAGGGGCTCACGAATGCCTGCGTAGACAAAAATTCATGCCTGCAGGGGTTCACCAACAAGATCATCGAGGATCTCTACTTCGAGCGCACCGGCATGACGTGCACCGCCCAGGCGCAACAGGGCCCGGGGTGTGGTTGGGGCGAGATCATGACCGCCAGCTACCAGTCCGCGGGAGTGTGCCCCACCCCGCAGGACTGCACCAGTTCACTCAACTGGGCCAACTGCACCTACGGAGTCGGCGCATACCAGGCCTACATCTACGGCGTCTGCAACAACCCTTAAGCCGGCGGCTTCTCCTGGGACCAACCTCTCGCGCGACGACTTCGAGCCCGAGTGTAGTCCCCATGAAGGCCCTTTGTGGCCTTCCCGAGAGTTAACATCATGTCTCTTATGCGAGGTGGTTGGGGTAGGAGCAGGGAGACAGAATCCAGGCATCGAGCCGCTATCCGGCACCGTCGCACCCCGTCGGCGACGGGAGCCGCGCGCAAAAGTCCAACACCGGGTCGACAAAGCCGGCCACGCTGTCCATGAACGGCGCGTGGCCCATGTGCTCGGGAGTGATGATCTCGGCGTGTTCGGGCAGATGCGTGCGGTAGAAGTCGAGGTGGGGCCCGTCCAGGATCTCGTCGTCTTGACCCCAATAGAGCAGGATGGGCATCGTGAGGGAGGAGAGTTCGTCGGCGGTCAGCAAGTTCTTGGTGGAAAACGCGTCCACCAGCGCGCGGACGCTGGGATGAGCCAGCCGAGCCCGGACCCCCCACGTCAGCCCCATGTGGAGCCAGGTGCGGCCCCCCATGCAATGCTCGACAAAATCGCGCGCCTTGGTCCAACTATCGATGTCGAAGCGGGCCATCAGCGTCTCCAGATCCGCTTGAGGGATCGAGGCGCCGGCAGGCGACACCAGCACCAGGCCCAGGACCCGATCCGGAAGAGTGCCCGCGGCGCGAACGGCCACCAAGCCGCCGAGGGAGTTGCCGACGACCACTTGGGGAATATCAAGGAGGCCTTCACTCGCCTCGGTCAGCATCTCCCGCATGGCGTCTTCGCCCATGCCGTTCTTGGGTTCGTCGCTCCAGCCGTGACCCGGCAAATCGACTGCACGCACCCGTTTGCAACGTCGTCGCAACTTGCGGATCACCCACTCCCAATCCACCCCACAGGACGACAGACCGTGGATCAACAGCACCGGCGGCAGCAGCCCGCTTCCCTTTGCCTCGAGATACCGAAGTCGTCCCTGGCTGGTGTGCAGGGTGTGGGTCCGAACACCGAACATCCGCCACCACAACCGCCGCAATGCGTCGATCGAGGCCATCAGCCACAAGCGGAAGCGCGTCATGTTCCGACCGCAGGTCGCGTAGCGGTTCTAGACGAAGCGGCCCTGACCAGATCCTGCCCTGAGACGACGCTAGGGTGAATAGGGCGAAGCTGGTCAGCGCGCCCCGCGAGTTGGGTGGTGCAAGGGCGTTGCGGAGCGCGGTGCATAGCTTTCGTTCTCATGGGCGCGAGGGGAAGCTAGCGCCCGATCCGCGGGTGGCGAGCTGAGTATGCGCCGAGCGATCATGGGGACTATACTCCGGAGTAGCACTGAGGGAACCGGAAAGCTGCGGCGACAGTCAGTTCGGACAGGGGCCTAGAACGTGCACCCAGAGATTTCCGTCCTGTCCAAGGTCCAAGCGTTGCTCAAGGCCGGCGACGGCGATTGCGCTACCGTCTGGGATGACTGCTAAGCCGAGGGCTGAATCGAAGCCATGGGAAGGACTGTCGAAGTTCCAGGTCCACTGTGGGTTGCCGTCCTTGTCGTACTTTAGGAGCAGGACGTTGATGGACTGATTCAGGTCAGCACGCGTCTCCAAACCAGCAACGTACACGTTGCCGGCGGCATCAACAGCAACGGCCTCGCCTTGATCTGCGTCGTTCGACGGGCTGTTGTACGTTTGGCACCAGGTGAGCAGGCCGTCTGGGTCGTACTTGCACGCAAACGCATTCTTGCGCTCGAGGGAACTGCGCTCCTCGATACCTGTAACGATCACGTTGCCGGCGGCGTCGACCGCAACTCCGTGACCCATCGCCCTGTTGTTGACGTCGCTGTCATAGAGCACGGTCCAAAGAAGGCTGCCTGTTGAGGCGTACTTTCGAATCAACGCTTTCCGGAAGCCAAATTCGAAGGTGTCGCCGATGACAACGACGTTGTCGTTTGCGTCAAAGGCGACCGCGCGGCCGACGGTGTCGCCGTTCGTCTCATCATAGTCGGGCCCCTCGAAGGAGTCGGTCCACAGCGCGACACCACCACTGTCGTACTTGCGGACCCACTGCCACGAGGCGGCCGATCCCTGCTCCGTACGCCCCTCCTGTCCCACTGCGACGATGTTGTCTTGTGAATCAACGGCGACCCCAAAACCAATGTCCGTGCCGCTCGCCGGGCCGTCGTGGCTGCGGCTCCAGATCAGTTTGCCGTCGCCGTCGTACTTGATCACCAGGATGTTGAAGTTCTCGCCCAGGCCGGGCCGGTACTCGGCTCCGGCAACGACGATGTTGTCCGCCGCATCGACCGCCACTGCGTAAAACTGTTCAGAAGTGTCTTCCGGGTTGTTGCGCGAAAGAGACCAAACCAGGTTCCCACTCGGGTCATACTTGCGAATGGTCGCGTTATCGTCCTGTCCGAGGTCGCCGCGAAATGAGCTACCTACGACGATGGCGTTGCCCCCAGAGTCGAAAGCCACTGCCTGGGCCACATCCAGGCCGTTCGCCGGGCTGTTGTAGGTGGCCGTCCAGAGCGTGCCGGTGACTTCACAATGGGTGCAGTCATTGTGACAGAGGTCTTCATCATCGAGGTTCCCGTCGTCGCACTCCTCGTTGGGGAGGTTGATCGCGCCATCACCACAAAAGGGCGCGTTCCCACCACCAGCACCACCAGCACCACCTGTGCCAAGACCGCCCGTGCCCCCTGTGGTCACGGAGCCGACCACCGATGAGGTGCCGGCCGGGCCCGTTCCGCCCACACCGAGCTCGTCGGGCTCTGGTGCCGGACAAGAGGCAACGGCCGTCAACAGGAGCGTGATGAGCGCGGTGTGGCGAAACAAACAGACGCTCCGCGTTCGGTCCGTGTACTTTTTGGATTGGAACATGATGGTCTCTTTCTACGCGACATCTGACGCTCCGTCGTGGCTGGGAGTATAGTCCCGATGAATACCTCTTGGGCTTTCATCGAGAGTTAACATCATGTTTCTATTGCGCAATTGTTGGGGTGGGAGCAGGTGGGCAGCATGGGATCCCACGAGCGCGGCGGATTTCGTGATCTTGGGGGGGGCGAACGACGATTACCTCTCAGCAGACTCCGAATGGTCTTGCCGCTGCACCCCTAGGACACCCGTTCACTTTCGCAACTCAATTGTGACCCTAACTTGCCCCATTTACAGGAGGCTCCGAGAACCATGAACACCAAGCTTGATCCCCCGCACACATCCTCTTCTTCGGTGGCGCGCTGCGTGGCCAAAACTGCGCCCCGCCACGCCATGTGGACGAGCCTCCTTGCGCTTGGCTTCACCGCTGCTTGCAGCAACGTTTCCACCAGCGATGACCCGCGGTCCTCCGGATCGGGGGGCGAAGCTCATGCCGAGGCAAACGGCGGAGCCGGAGGCGGGACCGCCAGCGACGACGGCGGGACCGTCAACTTCGATCCATGCAGCGCATGCGGATATGGGAGCTCGTGCGATGAGCACGGCGTATGTGAATCGGAGCTGTCGTGTTTGACCGGCGCGGACTGCGCCGCCGGCTTGGAATGTGACACCGACAGCGGTGCCTGCGTGCCTGATGAACAGTGTGGAGA
>JAPYTK010000314.1 GCA_029941785.1 Polyangiaceae bacterium
ACCTTGCACGATGATCGGCACTTTCTTCCACAGGCCGCCGTCGCTTGTTTCGTTCTGGAAACGGCTCGCGAGCATCATGACCAAACAGCCGCCTCGACTCGACCCCAGAAGGTAGATGCCTTTGATTCGGGCCGGGTCGCCTTTGCTTTTGAGCCACTCGAAGTAGGCGTCTGTGATCTGTTCCCACTCGCCCGCGCCCCACTGTAACTGAGTATCAAAGACGGCGGCCGCGAACGTTCGGTCCACTGGGTTGCGTTTGGTGCTAAAACTCTCGCCCGGAGACTGATAGCCCTCGTCGTATTTGGTCCGGCCAAGCATGCCGTGTTTGCAGGTATTGATGTCGTCGTCTGGGCCGCCGGTGTCGATCGCCTTGCGCCATTTGTTGAACTGGCCGGTGGCGGTCGCTCGGTATCCGGCGCCAAACTCCAAAGCATTCTGCTGTCCGGCCGCGAAGAGGCTGATGTACTCAGTATCGGCTACCGCCGGTTCACTCGCGATCGCGATCCACGTGTCGTTGCGGTGTGAGGCGCTCACCCCGGCGTCGTCCCAGTGGTGAAACGCTTCGCCGGCTCCGTCGTAGCTGCCGACCCGTTTGAGATTGTACGCCTCCAGCATCCCATCGCAGTCTTCCTGCTCCTGGCCGTTTTCATCCACGACCGGGGTGGGATCTGGGGTGCTTCCGCCACACCCAAGTGTGACCGAAGATAGAACAACTGCGCTCATCCACAACGTCGGACGTGTCATCCAAAAAGTGATCAAGATAAAACTCCCATAGTGAGTGGTCGCACGCGACATCGTGGTTGTCGGATGGTTGTTGGCATGAGTGTGACCGGGGCTCGCTGGTGTGGTCAAGCGAAGTGAGTATAGCCCGGCTCTTGTGGGGGGCATACTCCGCAACAAGCCCCTATGTGGCTTCATGCGGACTACTCTCTCAAAGCTGAGTGCCATTTAGATGCGAGCAACTTGCTCATTTGCCCAGAGTCTAACGAAAGCAGCGAGCTGTCTTGTTCCACTGATCTTTGGAAGTTCAAGCTCAATTCTCTTGTGAAATGCAAGCTTGGCCGAGTGCTCCTCATCTTGGAGTATAGTCCCGATGAAAGCCATAAAGGGCCTTCATCGGGACTATACTCTGCGAGAACGACTGAGGGAGTGCGCTACGGGGGCGACACGGAGGCCTCTTTCTACCAGCTCTGCCCGCAATTGGTCGCACCGTCGTGCGACGGAACGAAAACTGGGGTACGCTTTGCGGGTGCGTTGGGCGTTGATGTTAACGTTGATGGTCGTCGGCTGTGGGTCGCCGGGGGCGCAGCTAACGATGAAGGCTGCGCCAGATCCGGTTGGGCCAGATCCGGTTGGGCCAGATTCGGCTGCGCCAGATCCGGTTGGGCCAGATTCGGTTGAGCCAGATCCGGTTGGGCCAGATTCGGTTGAGCCAGATTCGGCTGCGCCCAGTGTGACAGTCCGCGATGTCCCGCTCTTTCGTGAGGACGTCTCGTCCATTGTGGCGGCGGTCGTCAAAGCGCACCCGAAGGCAACTTCGATCACGCTCGAGGCGCACTGTATCCGCCGGGTCGGCGGGGGGTGCGATTGGGTTGATCAGCTGGTCTTACGATCACCGGGCAGAACACTGAAGGCCCGTGTGCGTCGGCCCGGCGTCCCCGTCGCCTGGTTGGATGCCGTGCCGCGGCTCGCCAAGCCGCGTTCGAGGGTGCTCATGCGTTTTCTGGGCGCCATACCGCCGAGCACCAAGGGTCTCGCGCTCCTTGGCGTCAACATCTACGACCGGGATGGCCGACCGCCAGACAGCCGCGCCAGTCGTGCCGGCCAGAGCGGCATGGGCATGCTTTTGGGCCCGAAGAAGCCCGACGACCCGGACAAGGATACGCGAGCAAAGGCGACGCGAGAGGCCGACCGTCGACTGGCGCAGTGCGCCGGGGGGAATATCGTCCATTTCGCCGTCGTGACGTTGCGGAAAGACGGCAAGACCGTCCGATGTGACGCGCACACGGGCAAGAAGACCAATACGTGCATTTGCGACGCGCTGGGCGGCCGCTTCTTCGAGCGAGGCCGGGGAGACCGACGCGCAGTCGTGCTGCTGGAGTCGCGTTCGCGGTAGAGCGGATCCGATGATCACAAACGTAATCTAAACCCCCGGTTCGGCGCCCGAGTACAGTCCGCATGAAGCCCCGTGTGGCTTCGCCGAAAGCTAACATTACGCCAGTTCAACGATGAAGAACGTGCCTCGACGCTATGTCGAGAAGGGGGCTTCGCGCGCGCTCGGTCAGTTGACCAGCGTCTCGCAACCGACCACGATTTTCATCTTGCCCCCTTCATCGTCTTTGACTCGGTCGCAGGTGTCCGGACACAGTTTGATCATTTGTGGGTCGGTCGGGTCGTCGTAGTGCCAGCCGTCGGCCCCAAAGCCGCATCCACTCACGGACGACACCTGCGCGAGGACTTCGGCGTCCGCCGCGCCCGATGGTGTGTACGTCACGTTCACCTGGTTCGGATCGATGACGTCATTTGGGTTGTCGGCCTCGGGCATGGCGTAGGCGCATGCGAGGCTGCCTTGGATATCTTGGAGCGCAGCGAGCAACTCGTCCTTGGTGTTGCCGTTGCCGATGAAGTAGCCGTGGTCGGTCAGTCCGGCCTTGGCGATGGAGTTCATGAGTTTTTCGTTCGACCCCTGCAGTCCGACGGCGAAGGTCCGAACCTCGGCTTGGTCATAGGCATCCCGCGCGATGGAGACAATCGCCGGCGGAGCCGTGTTGCATTGGGTCGGCTGTCCGTCACTGAGAAGCACCACGATGGAGACCTCCGATCCGTGGTTCTGTGCTTGGTTGTCCATGCACCATTGAGTCGCTCCTTGGAGCGCTGCCGACATGGGCGTGCCTCCCACAGGATAATGTGCGTTGAACGCCGAGATCAGTTGCGACTCGTGATTGGGGTCGGCCAGCGAGCCCAGCGGTACGTGAGGGCTATAACAGCCACCGTTGACGTTGCACATGCCGGGGCCGTGGCAGGTGTTGTCGGGCCAAAAGCGCAGCGCGACCTTGAGTGAATCTGCCGCCGGGTCCTGAAAGAAGCTCGTGAACGCGCTCTTGGCGCTGTTCCACTTGTGACCCTGCATCGAGCCGGAGCGGTCCACGGCGATGTACATGTTGATGGGCATGACCTTCGCCTCGTCGCTCGCCGTGGCGCATGCCTTGAAGCCGCCGTCGTCGCCGCCGGCGCCAATGGTCGAGAAGCTCACGTTGCCACCCGCACCGATGTTGCTCGATACACCACTCATCTCGTCGGAAAAACGAATGTCATCCGCGCCGGTCAGGACATTGCAAGCGCCTGCCGAGGCGATGAGCAAACTGGTCATGACGGCGGTCGTCACGAAACGTTGAGTGTAGGCATTCGACATGGCTTAATTCTCTTTCTTCCCGCCAAGGGCAGGCAAAAGGGGTCGACGAAGTCCAGGAACCAAAAGACGGCCGGCAAGGAAAGGTCCGGTGAAAACCGACCCCACGCCAAACCTGAGATGTTGAAAAGAGTGCACTATTTCCTCGCGCGCCCGGGGCATCTCACCTTGGCGCAAGACGATTCGGTGCGTGGTGTCGTGGTCGACGTACGGTAATCGTCGAAACAGTGCTGCTTGATCACGAAATCGTGAGCGGCGTTCCTACGTTTTCAAGGTCATCAAGCCGGCACCCTAGGCCTAGCAGTCCCGTCTGCCTACCTGCTCCTACCCCAACAATTGCGCATAAGAGACATTATGTTCACTCTCGAAAGAGCCATAAAGGGCCTTCATCGGGACTATTCTCCACTCTGGGCCGGGGGTGTGGTGCAGTGATGGTTCAGCGTGAGCTGCTTGGCGGGGTGAGCGCGCCGGCTACCGGTGCGTAGGCCGCGCGTTGTGCTTTGGAGAGCTCCACGCGCTTTTGCGGGATGAACACCACATCACCAAAGCCGTGTCGTGAGCGTTTCTGATCTTGGAAGGTTTGGAGGCTTAACGGGCCGTCTGGTAATTGCTGGCTCAGTTTTGTTCCAAGCATTCGCTCGAGTTGCGCCTTGGTTACCTGGTAAGCGCTTCCACCGCGAAATGGGCGCACCCAGCGCGCTCCCTCGTCCTGACGCAGAAGGCTCACCGGGATCGCCGCATGGCGCGTGAGCAGCCACAGCTCGATGGCGCGTTCGGCCGCGGGATTCGGCTCCGCGTTCTCGGGTTCGAGATAGGGGTAAAACGGCAACGGCGTTTGGAAAGAGATTCGGATTGTTTCCGCCGTGACTTTCGCATCGGACTCTTGATGGGCGGTGGCGGGCGGATCGTAACGCATGGCGACGAAGAAGAATTGCGACGCGACGTAGTGAGAGAGCCACGCGTTTGCGCGGGGCGTGGCGACGAGCTCGTTGTCTTTGAGCCACTTGGCCAGGGCTTTGTCGTCCGTGGCCGTGAGAACGAAGGCCGTGAAGCTTCCCACCTTGCTCACTTCGAGAACCTGGACGCCTTTGCCTGGCGCGGAGCCGCTGCCCAAGCGGCCACCACCGCGTCCAAAAGCGCGCGGTGGTCTGTGGAAGGGGTAGGAGGCGTCGAGCTGGTCGAAGGGAGGCTTTTCAACCGCCGCCACCTTGGGGCGTGACGGTGTTGGTACGACGAAGCCGAATCGTTCGCTCCCCGCACGAAAGCTTACCTGTCTGATGAAATGCTGTTGTCCGGTCGCGCGATCGTGCGTGATCAATACCCGCTCGAGGGCGAGTGAGGGGCGCGCCGTGCCTCGCTTTGCAAAGAAGCCACCGCATGCCTCGGCTGGCTGTCCTGGCACCAGCACGAGGCCGAGAGTGACGACGCCGACGCACAGCCATTGTCGCATGAAGGTGGTGGTGCGTTTTGTGGGCACGGTGGTTTTCATGGCGTCGGGTTCAACTCGATGGGGTAGGTGACGGCGACGGTGCCGTCTGCGGGCGTGGGAAAGCGCATCGCCCGAAACGCATCTTCGATGCACGACTTGGGGTAAGCGGGGATCGGGCTCGTCGAGCGGACGCTTGCGGTCTTGCCGTTGTGGTCGATCACGAAGGTTACGAC
>JAPYTK010000315.1 GCA_029941785.1 Polyangiaceae bacterium
CCGCCGCAGTGCCAGCGGCCGCGCCCCGCCGTCCGCCAGAAGTTGACGGCATGGCGCGGCCGTCGCAATGCTCCACCGCCATGAAACCGCCGTTGCTCGTTTTGCTCGTGGTCCCCTACGCGATCGCAGCCTGTGGGCCGACGACGCCCAAACCGAGCGCCCCGCCCCGCCCCCCGGTCGAGGGTTCTGCCACCTCGCCTTCGGCCCCGCCTGTGGCCTTAGCGTCGGGGAACGTCGTCCCGCCAGCGGCTCCCGTCCCGCCGAGTTCAGCCTCGCCTACGGTTGCGTCGCCGTCGTCGCCGCCTGTCGTCCCGGAGCCGCCTTCAGTGGATGAGGGGCCAAGCTCTTGCCCGGCGGGCATGAAACTCGTCGAAGGAGATTATTGCACCAAGGTCGAGCAGAAGTGCCTCGTTCATTGGTGGGCGCCGCAAAACAAGAAGAAGGTCTGCGAGAAGTTCGCTGCGCCAACCAAGTGCATCGGCAAGCGGGTGAAGAAGCGCTTTTGCATCGACACCTTCGCATGGCCCAATGAGAAAGGCGTGCGGCCAGAGGTGATGAATACCTTCTATCAGGCGCAGGTGAAATGCGCGGCAGTCGGCAAGCGCATGTGCACCGAGAGCGAATGGAACTTCGCCTGTGAAGGACCTGAAATGTTGCCCTTCCCCCATGGCTATGTGCGGGACCCCAAGAAGTGCAATGGCGATCACAAGTGGGATAACCCCAAGATGACGAAAGTAGGCAGGCGGGACAGCAAGGAGTTAGCCCGACTCTGGCGGGGCGTCCCTAGCGGCTCTCAACCCGAATGCGTGAGCGCGTTCGGCGTGCACGACCTGCCCGCAAACAATGACGAGGTCGTGGCAGCGGAGTCTCGCCGGGCCAAGTACTCGAGCGTTAACACCGGTGGCCCGTGGTACAGCGGCGTGCGCAACCAGTGCCGACCGAAGGTCTATAGTCACAATGAAGGATTCTTCTATTACTTTCTCGGCTTTCGTTGTTGCGGGGAGGCCGACGGTGAAAGCAGTGACCCCCGCACCCCCGATCAGGTCGCAAAGAGGTGGAAGTTTCGACGCGTGGAGAAGTTCGCCGGTTTCAACGTTGGGCAAATGAAAGAGGTGATCGAGAAGAAGGCGAAGGGCGAGTGCCACTGCAAGGGGAACACCTTGGATGGCGTGAAACTCCCGCGTCGCCCGCGGTACATGTGCAAGACCATGTGCGGCACCTTGTTAGGGCCAGGGGCCAAGGACGGGGACGACTCGACGCGCGCCCCGCACCGCTCCCGCAGGGCGATTGACTAGACGGCGTCTTGTTCGTCCTGATCGGCCTGGGCCGAGAAACTGCGTAGGACGATGACCTCGGCGCGGCGCTCCCGTCCGACCCCGAAGAACTTGATCCGCGGCCGCCGTTCGATCCGTCGCCGACCCAGCGTGTGCTGCGCCTGCTAACCCACGATGAGCACCGTGTTCTTCTCGCGCCCACGCATTCAATCTTCATGCCCGCGAGTGCGCTCGCGGCGGGCCTGGAGACAATCCGGCTGATCAGGGCCCGGTCGCCGTGGCGGGAGCGGCCGTTCGGGCGGCCTTGCGTTTCCGGAGCAAGAGCACCAGACCCACCACCGATCCGACGAAGAGCAGCAGGAAGCCGCCACCGATCAAGGGCCGAGCGGCGATCCACGCCAGCGCGATGGTGAGGATCGATAGAGGAACCGCGATGGCGGCCGAGACGAAAAAAGTGCCGATCCGCAGCATCTCGCCCACGAAGGGAACCATATCGGCCACAACCACCAGCGGACGGAACACCAGGCCGACGCCGAACGCCATCATCAACAAACCCACGAGCCGCAGGATCCAGGTGAGCGTGGCGGCGGCGGTCTTGGCGTTCGCGAACATCGCCTCGGCGGCCTTGGTGCCCATCTCCACGAGCTCGATGGTGTTGCCTTCCTTGCTCTGCCAGGGCTCGAGTGAGCTGCCCACCTGCTTGGCGGCGACGCTGATCTCTGCGGCCTGGACGACCTTGAAGCGCACGCGCAGATCGCCAATGCGCGGGCCGTCGCCAACCTTCTTGTCGCTGCCCGTCACGTAGAAGGCGCCGTCGCGGATCTCGGTACGCTCGCGCAGGCTCGGTGTCACCGCCTCGAGGGCTTTGGCGTCCATCGACACCAGCGACTCGCCGGCGATTTTCTTTACGAAGCCGTCGGCGAGCGTGAAGGCGCCGAGGCTGACCGTTTGGGCGTGCCTCGTGTATTTGTCGTAGGCCATGGTGGGGTTGTGATGACCCTTGGGTTTGCGAAAGTCCGAGCTGTCGATGGTCTTGCTCGACCAGGCCTTGGTGTAGCGATGGACGGTCTTTTTTTCTTCGCCGCCGCCGATATTTTTCTTCTTCTCGGTCTTTTTCTTCTCGGTCCACTGATACATCTCGACCGACCGCGTGAGCTTGATCGTCTTCATCGATATTCCGAAGTCGGAGTCCTTCAGGACGTCCTCGGTCCGGGCCACGCCGGTCGTGTGCACGAGCTTGCCCTCGTTGGCGGCGTCGACCTTGTCCGCCGATACGCTCACCACGCTGGAGGCGCCTTCATCGAGACTCTTCGCCGCGCTCACTGCGCGCCCCTCGTTGAACCACAGAAGCGGGAACGCCAAGACGAACAACAACAGGCCGACGAGCACGCCCTTGATCGAGTCGGTGATCCGGCTAAACCAGCCGCTGGATGTGACCTCGGTGAACTCGTCCATGGGTCCGAGGGTAGCGCGAGAGATCAGTCGGCGTCGATGTAGATTTGCGTGTGGCTCCCCACGATCAGGTTGCGCAGCACGACCGTGCCCGCATCGAGCAGGTCGGTGGTCGCGAAGTCGATGCCATCGAACATGCGTCCGCGAGGCCTGGAAATGCGGACGAGCGCCGAGGCGTGTCCGCTCTGTAGGACGTCTGCATCGCCGTTTTCCGATGCGAGGTCGTCGAAGGCGCCGTACGCGCTGGTCGTCGCGAGGCTAAAGGGGATAGCTTCCTGGGAGCCTGGAGCGGTGTAGCTTCCGTCGATCCAGAGCGTGTTCCCGATGAGGGAGTCGTCGTCGGGTTTGTTTTCGGTTGTGTCTGTCAGGGGGCCCGCCAAATAGTGGCTCCGGCAGTATACGGCGGGCTGGGCGAGTGCGGAGCCGTAAGCCAGCGTCGCGTGGCTGGTGAGTGATTGCGCGTGCGTCTCCTCGACGGCCGACGGATCGCTCTCGCCGGAGCTGTGTCCGGCCCACGCGCGAGGGATCCCTACGCCGAGCTGTCGCCACAGGCTCGCGCTCGCCTCGTCTGCGCAGATATCGACCGCGCCCTCGTCACACTCGACGAGCTGCGCGCTGTAGTTGACGACCATGCCGCTATCGACGCGCACGCGGTAACCGAGGTCGGTTTCCGTCGTCCACGAGCCGTTGTCGTGTGTCTCGATGATGCCGTCGTCGTTCCAGCTCAGCTCGTAGTACACGGCGTGCGCGCTGCCGCCGCCTTCCGCGAGATCGACGCAGGTGCTGTCGGCGGGCTCGCCGGGGCTCGGATCGGTGCAATAGACAGCCGCGAGTGCGCAGACGGCTGCGGCTGCCTTGTTCCAGGATTTCATCCGATCAGGCGCAGTCCGCGGGACAGTTCTGCGCCGTTTCGGGCCCGTTGCAATTGCCGTCACCACAGCACATCATGGTCTGCCCTGGCGCGCAGTCAGGCGGGTTCATTCCGCCTCCACCGGCTGGTCCACCGCCTGCTGGTCCGGCCCCCGCAGCGGCTCCTCCGTTGGTGGTGGCGACTCCGTGGTAGCAGCCCAACAGATAGGGGAAGCCGGTATACGTCGCCTCGTTTTTCGGCAAGGTCGCGTGGTAGTGGTAGTCCCCGGTCGGGCCGACGTGGCCGTTGCACTGGTCGAGGTACTCGCCGCTCGGGTTGGCGCAGCTGTCCTTCGTGCAAGCGTGGTTGTCCCAGGCGTAGGTCGTGGGATCGCCGGTCTTGTCCCAGCTGCTCTTTAGCTCGATCACGCTCGTGCAGTCCGCGTCGGCGCATTCGTAGGGACCGTAGATGGGAAAGCCATCGAAGGAGTAGCCGACGATCGGTGAGGGCTGGCTGTCTTGACCGTCTTGGGTGAGACACTGCACGAGCGCGGCATGGTAGTGATAATCGCCGTTGGGACCGGTGTGACCTTTGCAGTCGTCCATGATGTCGTTGTAGATAGGATCGCCAAAGGGATCGGGCATCGCCCCCTCGTTGGGGCCGTAGATGGGCAGCCCGTTGACGGCGACGGCGACCGAACCCAGCAGCGCGATTTCGGTCGTCAAGTCGGTGTAGTTGGGGGTCAGCGGGAAGCGGAACTCGTGGTTCTGCGCGCCGAGGTCGTTTGGTGTTGTCGCGACAAAGGCGTAATGGGGGATCCCGTTACTCGTGACGATGACCTCGTCGGTTTCGCAGGTGACGGTCAGTTCAGGTGCCGGGTAATTCGAGCCGGCGCCATCGAACTTGGTGACGTCGAGGAAATGGGCCGAAGGGCAGCCCGCGCCTTGGCCACCGCTGGTGGTGGTGGTGGTGGTGCCCGAGCCGCCGCTGCCGGCTGTGCTGGACGTTGCGTCATCGACCTGGGCGTTGCCGGAACACGCGCCGAGCAAGGCGGATGCGGCGATGAAGGTTGTTAGGGGTAGGCGTCGTTCGTTCTCAAGTAGGTTCATGGTCAAGCTCTCCTCGTTTAGCAGGTGCTCACTTGGCACCTTACGTTCAAATGACGGGTTCGTCCCCTGCCTGATGGCTCCAGCTCGTTACTCGTTGCCGACGATAGGCGGTTTGTTAAAAAAAAACGTCATTTTGGTTTGGTGCCCGGGTCGTCGATCGGGTCGCCCAACCACACGAAATTATCGAGCACGACCAGCGAGTCGAGCAGGCCATCCCCGGAGTCGTAAACACCGAATCGTAACGTGATGGTGTCCGTCGAGCCTAGCGGCGATACGGTACGGAGCCAGCCGGTGGCGGCGTGGTCCTCGAAGCCCGTGCCCGTGAGCTGTGAAGCTCCCAGTTCACAGTCGTAGCT
>JAPYTK010000316.1 GCA_029941785.1 Polyangiaceae bacterium
ACCCCAACCATTGCGCACAACAGACATTATCTTAACTCTCGATGAAGGCCATAGGAGGCCTTCATGGGAACTCTCCTTATTCCGGCACTAGGACATGAAATACTAAGCCTACCCTACCAGGTGCTGCATTGGACGGATCCGACAGTTACAAATCCGCAACGCGCCCGAGTGTAGTCAGCATGAACAGCCGTGTGGCGTCTCACAAGGTCAACATAACGCTACTCATGCGCAATTTTTTTCGCTGGGAAGCTGGTAGACAGCGCACCGAGCCGGCTTAGAGCATATCCAAGACTTGTCGTGGGTAGGCGCTTGCGTTCGCCGCGGGCTCATAGGCTTTCACCTTGCCTTCGGTGTCGATCACCACGCCGATTCGTTTTGCTGACCCGGCGCCGGCGTCGTCGCAGGCACCGTAGGCCAGACCCATCTGGCGGTCGGTGTCGCACAGCAGCGGGTAGTTGAAATCAAACTTTTCGCTGAAGGTTCGATTTTCCTCCACGGTGTCGAAGCTGACGCCGAAGATCACAGCGTTCTTTTCGGCAAAGCTCGAACGGAGGTCGCGAAACTCGCAACCTTCGATCGTTCACCCAGGGGTGTCGGCTTTGGGATAAAACCACAAGACGACATTCTTGCCGCGCTGCTCGCTGAGCGTGACCGTGCGACCCCGGTCATCAACGACAGAAAATTCGGGAGCGGGATCGCCAGCGTTCAACATCATCAACTCCTCGTCAGCGTTCTGGGTCGGTGCATCGTTGCTGTTTTCTTCACCGCGCGCAAGCGTGGACTGCCCAAGGGCCGGTGACTTTGTTGGACAGTCTCGCGGGCCTTCCATGGGGCCCAATGCCAATCTATTGCTGGAATCTATAGCTGGGCCGATGCGTGATGGGATGGCGCCGAAGCGTTGGCTACTGTAGTTTGGCGCACATGGCTTCAAAACGACGAGCGCCGACGCGCAGACAGTTCACTCTCTCTTTGGGGGCGACGCTGTTGTTGGCGGCATGCACTTCCGACGACGAAAGCTCCGGAGAAACGGGGGGCGAGGGTGGAGAGGGTGGAGCGGGTGGAGCAGGTGGCACGACGAGCAATGTCGAACCGTCCACGCCGTGGCAGCCCTCGGGTGGGGAGGATACCGCTGCGTTTGCGACGGGCGTTCAAGTCGGCGACGCCACCGCGGCAAGCGCGATCGTCTCCGTGCACACGACCGAAACCGTTTCGCTGCACGTAGCGATTGGCAAGGACGACGCCTGGGAAGAGATCGCGACGCTCGACGGTCTCACGCCGGACAACGGAGTCGTACAAGTCGAGGTGACCGATCTCGAACCCGACACAGGCTATTCCGTCGTTTTCTACGCGGACGCGGATCGCCGAAGCGCGGTTGCACGCTTTCGCAGCGCTCTCGGCCAAGATGCAAGTCGCGTCATTCGTTTTGGCGCCAGCAGCTGCCTCGGTGGAAATCAGCCGTGGGCGACACTCAGCCACGCGGCCGACGAGCGGCTGGACTTCTTCTTGATGCTCGGCGACACGATCTACGGGGATTCGCCGCCCAACACCTACGACTACGAGACGAAGTGGACCACGGCGCTCGGCGTCAAGGGGCTGCGTGACCTCGCCGCGACAACCAGTTTCGTCGCAACGTGGGACGACCACGAGGTTGACAACAACTGGTCGTACGACACGCCGGGGATCCAAGCCAAGGTCGACGCGGGGCTCACCGCGTTCCGCCGAGGCATGCCACAACGTCTTGGACCGGGTGGAACACAGATCTGGCGCAAGCTCTCGTGGGGCAAAGTTGTCGATCTGTTCGTGCTCGACTGCCGTGGTGAGCGCAAGGACGGCAACTACATCTCACCCGAGCAGTTGGCGTGGTTGAAAGACGGTCTGTCCACCAGCACGGCCCAGTTCAAGCTCGTCCTCAACAGCGTACCCATCACCGACTTCACGGGCACGCTGGTAGGCGACATTCAGAAGGAAGATCGCTGGCAGGGCTACCCGACACAGCGAAGCGAAATCGTCAGCCACATCGACGACGAGTCCATCGGGGGCGTGCTCTGGCTGGCGGGCGACTTTCACATTGGTGGCGCGGGCAAGATCAGCCCGCCGGACGCGCCGGGCGCACACGCGATCGAGATCCTGTGCGGCCCCGCCGGCAGTCCGATCAACCCGGCAGCCGGTCTCATCAATCCCGACGAACGTCTATTGCTGGTGAGCAAGACCTGGACCTACACCTTGTTCGAGGTCGATCCCGATGCCGCCAGTATCCGCGTGGTGTTCATCGATGACCGCGGCGCCATCCTCCACGAGATGACGCTTACCGAACTCTAGGGCCGATATCTCTCGCTTTCGCTTGCCGTTGACGAGCGTGTTACCGGGCGACCATGTCGGAGGTCGTCCTGCCGGGCGTGCAAGCCCTGCTCGAATGAGACACCGCGCCTGCGAAACGAAGCCCGCTGCCGGCGCAGGTTGGCACTATGCTGTGTGGGTGAAGCTGCTCGCCCGCTTGTTCTCACTGTTTGCGCGGCCCCGCGCCGCGAGGTGGGTCGTCGTCGTGTCTTTGCTGCTCGCTTCGCCGGCCTTGTTCTCGCCCTTGGTGATCGATGACCACGTCCAACAGATCATCGTGCGCCCCGACCGCCACTACGGTGGCTTCGAGGATCCGGGCCGGAGCCTCTTCAGCTTCGCGGATGGCAGCCCGACGCAGCGCGCCGCCTTGATGGAGGAAGGCCTCTTCTCCTGGTGGACCGACCCCGAGTTCAAACTGTCCTTCTGGCGCCCGCTCTCGGCCGCCACCCATCGATTGGATTTTCGTCTGTGGATCGATGACGCCGTATGGATCCACGCCCACTCCCTGTTGTGGTTTCTTCTTCTTCTCGTGGCCCTGAGCCGGCTCTACAAGCGTTTTCATGAGCCGAAGGTGGCGGTCATGGCGCTCGCCCTGTACGCCATCGATGACGCGCGCGGTTTCGTCCTCAGCGTGGCGTGCAACCGCAACGCGCTCATCGCGGCCGTGTTCGGGGTGGGAGCGCTGATCGCCCACGACCGCTGGCGCCGTGACGGCTGGAGGCCCGGCGCCGCGCTGGGTCCTTTGCTCCTCGTCGTGGGCCTGCTCGCGGGAGAGAGCGCGGTCGCGGTCCTCGCATACCTCTTCGCCTACGCCTTGTCAGTCGATACCGGCGCGCTTCGGGAGCGGTTGGGACGGCTCATCCCCTACGTCGTTGTCGTTGTCCTGTGGCAGATCCTCTACGGCCATCTGGGTTACGGGGCCGACGGTTCGGGTGTGTACGTTCACCCGCTGAGCGAGCCTCTACGCTTCGTGGCCAAGCTCCTCGAGCGAGCGCCGGTGTTGGCCGCGGCACAGTTCGCCGGCCCGCCTTCGGATCTATGGGTCCCCTTGCCGCCACGTTTGGCAGCGGGCGTGTACGTCTTCGTCTTGCTCGTCCTCGCCGGGGTCGGCAAATTGCTCTGGCCGCTCATCTCCGAGGACAAGGTCGTGCGCTTTTGGGTTCTCGGTGCGCTCCTGTCGCTGATCCCGGTGAGCGCGACCTTCACCATGGATCGCCTGCTCGTCTTCGTGGGGATCGGCGCGTCTGGCGCCTTGGCCTGCTTGTTCGAGCGCGCGGTTCGGCTCTCTCCTTCTGGCGGTCGGCGTTGGGGGGTGGTGGGCTTGGTGGTCGTCCACTTGGTCCTCGCCCCGATTTGTCTTCCCGCTCGCGCGAGCGTGGCCGTCGGCATGGAGGCGCTGTTCGCGCTGGCGGACGAGAGCGTGCCCGACGATCCGAGCATCGTGAACAAGTCGCTCGTGGTGGTCATCGTGCCGGCAGATGGCGCGGTGGGATACGTCACGACGAGTCGCGCGGGGCGCGGGGTGCCGCGGCCTCGCAACCTCCGCATGCTCGCCCAGGGATACGGTGAGGTCCAGGTGACCCGCCTGGACGCGCGGACGCTGCGGCTGCGTGCAGCGGGGGGATTTTACCAGGCCAGACCCGAGGCGATGGTGCGCTCGCCCGCGACCCGCTCCTTCGTGGGCGAAATCATCTCGCTGTCGAACATGACCGTCACCGTCACGCGCGTGAACGAGGATGGTCACGCCGCGGAGGCCGACTTCCGTTTCGCGAGCGCGCTCGAGTCCCCCGAGTGGTTGTGGACCCAATGGCACGAAGGAAGGCTCCTGCCTTGGACGCCGCCGCCGCTCGGCGCGAGCTCGGTCGTGCCGTCCGTGTGGTGACCGCGCGCGCCCTAAGGCCTGCGCTGCCGAAAGTGCGGCGTCGCCGCGAGCTGCCTACCTGGCTCCCACCCCAACCATTGCGCATAAGAAGAGACATTATGTTAACTCTCGAGAAGGACACACGGGCCTTCATCGGGACTAGACTCTCATCCGGCTCGCGAGCGTGAATGCGGCGTGTGGTGAGCCTGGCGCGATGGTGGGGTAGCGGCAGCCGAGTGCTCGTCCCCCAGTGGTTGTTGAGGCGCAGTGGTTGCTGACGCACTGCGCGAGCGCTGCAGGGCCCGCTGGACGATCCAGTCTAGACGGCGCCGCGCCGCGGAATGTTGCTCGGTTTGCGATCGGCTGCGCGCGCGTTGGATTCGGAGCGCGCCTTGTTTCGGCCGACCGAGCGCTTGGTCTTGTCTGTGGGACTCGCGTCGTCCTCCGCTTCGGTGTTCTCGGCCGCTAGCGCTATCGCCTGCTCTTCGAGTGCCTTGAGTGCGGCGCTGCGCTTGGCCTCATCCTCGGCCAGGTGACACTTCTTGTATTTCTTGCCAGAGCCGCACGGACAGCGATCGTTGCGTCCGGTGGTCTTCAAACGTTCGTCGTAATTTTCGTCGCTCATGCCGTATCCGTCGAGGTCTTGTGAGTATAGTCCCGATGAGTTCTTTCGAGAGTGAATATAATGTCTCTTATGCGCAATTGTTGGGTTGGGAGCAGGTAGACAGCAGATTTCCTGGCTTCGTTCGAGTCCCCTCGATACGGGCACTTTGTGTTTGCGGGGGCCTCGGCGCTGCCAAGGCGTCCCCTTGCTCATACATGATCCCTAAAC
>JAPYTK010000317.1 GCA_029941785.1 Polyangiaceae bacterium
GCACTACCTCGCCCCGGAGAACCAGGACGGCTTGTTCATGCTCACCAAGGGCTGGGCTTCGACCGGCTTCGCATTCATCGAAGACCAGATGGAGCGCGCCTACGATCTTCACGGTGAAGAGAGCGAGCTGTATCTTTATCATAAGGCCCGCGCCGTCGCCGCCTACTCGCGAGCGATCTACTACGGGACCAAACTACTCGATCTCCGCAACCCCGGTTACGAGGAGGCGCGGAAGAACACCGCCTCGATGCGCTCATGGCTGCAGAATTTCACCGATCCAGCAGCGGACGTGCCGAACTTGATCTGGACGGGTCAGGCCTGGCTCGCGCGAACCAATCTGCAAAAGGACGAGCCGATGGTCGTCGCCGATTTGTTCGTCGGCTACGAGATCATTCGCCACGCGGTCGAACTCGATGACACCTACGCCTACGGCTTGGGTCGAACGCTGCTCGGCGCCTACCATGCCCGCAGCGCCATGGCCGAACTCCACCTCTCAAAGGAGAACTTCGAAAGGTCGATGAAGATCAGCGAGGACAAGGCGCTGCTCACGAAGTTCAACTACGCCGCCAAGTACCTCTGCGTCTCGCCTCTTCCGGACGTCGCGAAGAAGCTCGGACGTGGTGATCGGGCGAAGGACAAGGCCCTGTATATCAAGACGCTGACCGACATCGTCGAGGCTGGAGACGTGCTGCCGGAGCAACGCCTGCAAAACACCATCGCCAAGCGTCGCGCCAAACGCTACCTCGGCGCCGAACGCATCGCATCGTGCGGTTTTGACTAGCCTGGCCTGCATGCGGAGCGAAGCGGCCGCCGGCGGCCTCCCCCGACGGAAGCTGTCATTTGAACGCTGGTGCTGCGATCAACGCAGCTTGGGCAATGCGGCTGAAGATGCCCGGGCGAGCTGAGCGAAGGTTCTTCGTTCGGGTGACGGGCACTGCTAGGAATGTTCCATCGTGAACTTCACGTCACCCGAAGCCCAGCAGCGCGCCGCCGAGGCTGTGAAGGCCGTAGAGGGTCATACCTCAGCGGAAGTGGTCATCGCGGTGCGCGTCGAGTCGGACAACTACCGGCACAGTGATTATCTGTTTGGTTTCGTCTGCGCGCTGTTGTTCTTGAGCGCCCTGTTGTACCTACCGCAGCCTTTCGACATCGCCACCTGGCCCCTCGACGTCGCCGTGGCCTTTGTCGCAGGGGTGTTCGTTTGCGCCAACGTGCCCCCGCTGCGGCGATTGCTCGCCTCCTCAAAACGAATGGATCACGCTGTCATTCGCGCGGCCCGAGCAGAGTTCTTCACGCAAGGCCTTCGGCGCACTCGAGAGAGCAGTGGACTACTGCTGTATGTCTCCCTGTTCGAGCAGCGCGTCGAGGCGGTCGCCGACGATGGGGTGGAGGATGTGCTGCGGGGCGAGACCTGCAGCGCCACCGTCGCCCTCATGCAGGGGGCGGTGAAGAAGGCTGATTTCACTGCCTTCCTTGAGGCGCTGGAGCAGCTCGGTCCCGTCCTCGGCGCCGCGCTTCCGCGTCGAGCCGACGACCTCAACGAACTGGACGACGAGCCGGTGGTTTCATGAGGCGCGCACTTCTCCTTGCCCTGAGCGGCGGCCTGCCGCTGCTGTTGGCCCTCTCGCTCTGCCACCAGGTCATGGCTCGCCCAGGTGGAGGGCACCGCCATCGCTCATCGAGCAGCGACACGGGCTCTTCGGTTCCTTCGAGGACCAGCAACAGCTCCGACGATGACGACGGTAGCTTCGGCAGTTCGCCCTCCTTCGGATCGAGCAGTCCGAGTTCATCCAGCCCATGGAGCGGGTCGTCGAGTCCGTCGAGCGATCCGAACCCAGCAGGCGAAGTGCTCGGGCTGATCGTTGTCGCCTGCGTACAATTCCCCCCCTTGGGGATCGGCCTGCTGTTCGCGGTCAGCCTGCTCGTCGTGCGCTGGAAACAACGGGGTGCCGCCAAGCGCGCCGAGTGGACCAGTTCACGCATATCCGACGTCATCGAGCCACCGCATCGCAGGAGACGGGCTGTGCGCCCCAACGTTCCGGCCAAGAACGACGGCCTCCCGCTCGGTCGAGGCCGTCTCGCGGCCGATAGCGTCGAACCCGAACAGGAGCCAGCGGCGCGCCCTGATCTATTTTCCATCCTCGATGACGCCGATCCAACCTTTTCGCGCGTGCTGTTCGAGGACTTTGCCTACGCCTTGTACGCGTCCTTCCAAAGGGCCCTCGGAGACGCCGACATTCGGCCTCTGCGCCCCTACCTGGACGATGCCCCCTTCGCGCTGCTCGAGCAAAGCTCCGTCGCAGCGGTGCGCAACATCGTGATCGGTTCGTTTCACATCGACAGCGTTTGCAGGCGCTCCGACGAAAAAGGGGAGCGCTTCGAGACCATGGTGAGTTTCGAATCGAGCCTGACGACCGAGAGCGCCGCGGGCGCGACGTCGGATCTGCACCTGCGCGAGACTTGGCTTCTCCGGCGCGACGTCTCAGCCCGCTCCCACCCCCCCGAACGGGTGGCGATCGTACAGTGCCCGAACTGCGGCGGCTCGCTCGCGGAGCTCGATCACAGCAACATCTGCGCCTACTGCAAGGAAGTCCTCACGCCGGGCCGTTTCGACTGGTGCGTCGCGACCACGCAGACGGAGTACGTCGAGACCTTGCCGGATCTCGCCCTCGGAGATCACGCCGAAGAACGAGGCAACGAATTGACGACACGCGTGCGGCTCGGCGCCGAGCAACGGTACAAGTCCTTGTTGAAGGACGACCCCGGCTTCACCTGGCTCGGTTTTCAGACCCGCGTGACACGCATCTTCGAATCGTTCCACGAGGGCTGGTCGAGTCAGGACCTGCTGCAGGTTCGCCCTTACCTGAGCGACGCGCTCTTTCAGATGCAGCAATACTGGATCGAAAGCTACCGCGCGCAGAAACTCGTGAACAAAACGGCCTACCCCAAGATCATCAGCATCCAGATTGCAGATGCGGTTCGCGATCCGTACTTCGACGCCATCACCCTGCGACTGTTCGCAACCTGCGTCGACTACACGACGGACGAACGAGACTCAGTCGTCGGCGGAAGCAAGACCGCACTGCGTGCCTACAGCGAGTACTGGACGTGCATTCGAGGACGCGGCCTGACAACACCTTCGAAGCCCGCTGACGGTTGCCCGAGCTGCGGAGCGGACCTCGAGATCAACATGGCGGGCAACTGCGCCTTCTGCTCCGTGCGCGTCACCCGGGGCGAGTTTGACTGGGTACTGAGTCGCATCGAGCAGGACGAGGACTACGTCTGAGGCGCCGTGTGAGTCCCGAACCCGCACCGGCAAACAGGCCGATGACGCACGCCGCGCCTTGTTCTACGCATCGGCCATGAGTGACGAGCTACACGCCCGGATGGCCAGCGAGATCGGCCCCGTATTTTGGAGCGACCTCCGCGCCCACGCGGCACGAAACGGCTTGATCCTCGTCGCTGCGGATCTCGACTTGGCAGCGGTGGCCTGCGCCGTGGCGGACGACGACAGCGCCAAGATCGAGCGGTGGCTCGAGTCCGGACTCCTATCCCGCCCAAAGGCCGCGCAGATTCAGACCTGGGACGCAGCGCTCGACACGCCCTTCCGCTCGGTCGTCGTTCAGCCCTTCGCCCTGGCCCAAGCAGCGGCTGGACCCGGGTCCGGAAACGTCCCCGACGAGCCCCGGTAGCGCACGGCCACGTGAAAATAGAAACGTTTATTTTCAGCATGTTACGGAATCTCAAATAAAAAGTGACTTGTCACGTTTTATTTAATGCGGTAGCAATAACTCATGGACCTGAGGGCACGCCCAACGCGCCAGAAGAGAAGCGCGAAGACACAGCGCAAGCTCATCGACGCCGCCATCGATTGCCTGATCGAGGACGGCTTGGGGAAGCTCACGACGACTGAAGTGTGCCGGCGCGCCGGGACCTCGCAAGGATCGATCTTCAAGCACTTCCCCAGCAAGGCCGCGCTGATCTCCTCGGCCGTCGAAACCTTGTATGGTCAGCTGATCGACGCCTATCGCGATGCCGTCGCGTCGATCCCACCAGACGCGGATTTGGTCGACGCCTGCGTCGACGCCTTGTGGGCGCTTTTTCAAACACCACAGCTGCTCGCGGTGTTCGATCTTCACATCAGCGCTCGCACCGACCCGGTATTGCGGCAGGTGGTCGCTCCCATGGAACGCGCTCACCGCGCGAAAATTCGGGACATCGCGGCCCTCATCTTCCCCGACGCGCAACACACGCCCCACTTTCTGCGGGGCATCGAAATCGTGATCAACAGCGTGCAGGGAGCAGCGGTTGGTTCGATGGCCCTTCGGGAAGAAGAGGTCCTCGACGAACTCATCGCAGGTCTGAAGATGATCGCGCGACACTTTTTGGAGACGAGTCATGACTGAACTACAGCTCAGCCTCGCGGCGATCCCCGTGTTTCTCACAACCATACTGATCGAAATCGTCGTCCTGCGCCGCGCCGGTTACGCCGACAAGGTGGGCTACGAAACCAAGGACGCGGCCGCCTCGATCGCCATGGGCTTTGGCTTCCTCGTGGTCAGCGGCATCGCCAAGCTCGCCATCGTTCCGGCGTACCTCTTTCTTCACCAGTTTCGCCTCTTCGATGTACCCGACGGCTGGGCAACCTGGGCGGCGTTGTTCCTCCTGCAGGACTTCTGTTTTTATTGGGCGCACCGAACGCACCACAGCGTTCGTTTCATGTGGGCGGCACACGTCAACCACCACTCGAGCCAGCACTACAATCTGTCCACCGCGCTTCGGCAATCGTGGACCGAGCACCTCACGGCGCTTCCCTTCTACGTCCCGCTCGTCTTGCTGGGTTTCGACCCTTTGATGCTCTTCATCGTCGAGCTGCTCAATCTCTTTTACCAGTATGGGGTTCACACCGAGGCGGTGAACAAACTGGGTTGGTTCGAGTGGGTCTTCAGCACGCCGTCTCACCACCGGGTTCACCACGGCAGCAACCCCAAATACATCGACAAGAACCACGGCG
>JAPYTK010000318.1 GCA_029941785.1 Polyangiaceae bacterium
TATGGCTTTCACCGAGAGTTAACATAATGTCTCTTATGCGAGGTGGTTGGGGTGGAGCAGGAAGACAGCCGCATGGTACTCTGAAGCATGATCCGCACCTCACTTCGGTTCGCTGTCACCGCGGGGGCGGTTGCGAGTGTGTGGGCTTGCGCAGTGCCCCAGCAGCAATCCATTCAGCAGCCCGACGAGCACGATCTCGACTGCACGGCGTTGGCGACGAACAACCCTGGTGAGGGCGGGCGCGTGGGCTATGCGGAGAACAAGTGTGCGCCACCGCCGGACGACAACATTCGGATACGGCCCTGAGCGTGGCGCTCACGATCTCGGAAGCGGACCTGGAACTCGTTCTCGATCGAGGTAGCATGATCGCTCGACGGTTCCGAGTACAGTCTCGATGAAGGCCCTTTAAGGCTTTCATCGAGAGTTAACATACAGCATCGGACGTGGGTAGCACGATGTTGTCCGTGACTGTGAAGTCACGTTCCACTTCGGTGATGTACTCCAAGCCCGTCAGGCTCGTCAGCGAGGCGTTTCCCTCGATGCAGAACTGTCCCCACACTTCGCTCAGGGACTCGATACCGGTCAGGCTCGTCAGCGAGTCGTTTTCCCGGATCTCGAGGGAGTATAGCCGATTTAAACGGTCTATTTGGTAAATCTGTGGGGAAGCCTAGGCGCTAGGTGCCGCGCGACAGCAGGGCTGCGACTGTCGGGGCGTATTGTTCGCTATCAGTCGTTCTCGAGCGTCCATTCAGCGAAAGTAGAAGCGTGGTTCAGACGCATTACGAACGCCCGCTTCGAAGTCGCCCTCTTCCGATACTTCGTCGGCAAAGGAAGAGCGTCGGAAGGTCCGGGCGAGCTATTTCTGGTCTGGTGCTTTCGATTTCGCATATTATGGAGCGATGTACATGATTCGGAAGCCACTGTTCCTCGTTGCCATATGCTCTGTGCTTGCTTGCTCGAGTGGCGACGCCAATACCGGCGCTGGGGACGAGAGCGCTTCCGGCGGCAGTCCCTCTGGTGGCACGGGCTCGGGCGGCAGTGCTCCAACCACGAGCGGTAAGGGCGGCATGGCAGCGAGTGGCGGGAGCGGCGGCATGGCAGCCACGGGTGGGTCCGGCGGTATGCTCAGCGGTGCGGGTGGCCAGGGCGCTTCGGCCGGCGGGGTAGCCAGCCCCGAGTGCACCAAGGATGAGGACTGCAAGCTCATCGACACGTGTTGCGATTGCGCCGGCGTTCCCAAGGGAAGCGACTTGCCCTGCGCCAACACCAACTGCAAGGCGACCACCTGCCAGCTCTTACCGCCGAATCCCGTCACGGCTCTTTGCCGGGCCGGTCAATGCGTGACGAACGTCAACTGTGCGCGATCGGGCAATTTCTGTAAGAAGTCTGCGCCGCAGTGTCCCGCCGGTCAGACAGGAACCATCGACGGCACGTGCTGGGGTCCGTGCGCCGTGGCGACGGAGTGCAGTGCGGTCGATGCTTGCACCAATTGCGACACCAGCGCCTGCGTACAGTACGCCACACAAATTGGACCCGAATACCACTGCGTCGACATTCCCGCGGTCTGTGGAAGCCTGGAGGATTGCACGTGCATGGGCCCAGCTGTCTGTGTCAATCCCTACGACAGTTGCGGAGTTAGCGCCGCCGGCTTGGTTTGCAGCTGCCCGACCTGCTGAGGAGCATAGTCCCGATGAAGGCCCTTTGTGGCTTTATTCGAGAGTTAACATAATGTCTCTTATGCGCAATGGTTGGGGTGGGAGCAGGTTGGCGGCCAATTTCGCTGCCGCAGGCATGCCCACGCGAGCTATACTCGTTTGGTTCGCAAAGGAGTGTCTCATGAATCGTATCTGCTTCGTCCTGGGATTGTTGATGTCATTGGGTGTGGTGGGCTGCCCCACAGACCCGGGTCCTGGCGGTCCGAACCCCACCGGCGGTAGCGGGCCAGGCGGAGGCACACCGGACCTCAAGGACACGGACGGTGACGGGATCTCCGACAGCGACGAAGGCGCGGCCGACAACCGGGACACGGACGGCGACAAGACGCCGGATTTCGAGGACGAGGACAGCGACAACGACGGGATCTCCGACAAGGAGGAGGCGGGCGATGACGATCTGAGCACCCCGCCGGTCGATACCGATGGAGACGGCACGCCGGACTACATCGACACCGACTCCGACGACAACGGCATTCTCGACGAGGACGAGGGCTCGACCGACACCGACATGGACGGCAAGGGCGACTGGATCGACTTTGACAACGACGGTGACGGGATCGAGGACGCGGTCGAGATCCAGTCCGATCCGGCCAACCCCGCCGACACCGACATGGACGGCACGCCGGATCACATGGACCTCGACAGCGACGACGACACCATCGCAGACAAGGACGAAGGGGCGATCGATCCCGACATGGACGGCACGCCCTCCTATTTGGATGACGACAGCGACGAGGACTGCGTCCCCGACGCCATGGAAGCGGGCGACTCCGATATCGCCACCCCGCCGGTCGACACGGATGCCGACGGCAAGCCCGATTTCCACGATCGCGACTCGGACGGTGACGGCCTCTCTGACGGCGCCGAGGACATCAACTGCAACGGCGTGCAGGACGGCGGCGAGTCCTCGGCCAAGGATGAAGACAGCGACGACGACGGGGTGAGCGATCTCATCGAGAACGCCGCCGGGACCGATCCGAACGACGACATGGACAACCCGCAGGCCAACGGCGACTTCGTCTTCATCGTGCCCTACCAGGAAGATCCGACCCCCAAGGACGACGATCTCGATTTTTCGACCAATCTCCAAAAGGTCGATGTCTACGTCCTCGTCGATCGCTCCGGATCGATGTCCGCAGAGCTCAACTCGATCAAGAACAACATCCAAACGGTCGCGGCGAACGTGACGTGTCCGAAGCCTCCAGCGATGCCCACGCCGGGTTGTATTCCGGACATCTGGTGGGGCGTGGGCACCGTCGGCTACGCCGGCTCAAACGGCGACCCCTACACCAACCACCTCGACCTGCAGCCCGATCCTGCCCTCATCAGCAGCAACATCCTGACGAACGAGCCCCCCGGATGTTGTGCGGAGCCGCTGCTCCTCGCCACCTGGTCCACGGTGACGGGCCAAACCGCGGCAGCCGCCAACTGCACGGTGCAGGACCCGTATCCGGCCCGGACGGACTGCACCGGCTCGCCCGCGGGCGTGAAGGGTATCGGCTACCCCTGCTTCCGCCCGGACGCCCTGCCGATCATCATGCTCACAACGGACGAGTCGCCTACAAACGGAAGCAACACCCTCAAGTGCCCGAGCGAGGCGGAGGTCGTGACGCAGGCGACGAACACGAACACCCGCGTGCTCGGGATCATGGGTGATGGCGCGCAAGGCCCGCTGCAGTCCGACCTCGAGAGCCTCGCCACCCAAACGGGCGCGGTCGACTCGAACAACAACAACGCGCCCCTGGTCTTTGCCGGCGGCGGTGCCAACGCGGCCACCGCCATCGAGAACGCGATCAAGCTGCTCGCGGCGGGCGTGCCGCTGGATCTGTCAGCGATCGCAACCGACGACGACAGCGACATGGTGGACGCCGTCGCCGCGTTCATCGATCACCTCGAGACCCAACAGCTGGGCACGGCCGAGTGCAGCGACGGCCTCACGGACGCCGACACGAACATGGACAGCTTCCCCGACGAGTACCTCGCGGTGACCGCCGGGACGCCCGTCTGCTGGACGGTGGTGGCCAAGCAGAACACCACCGTCATGCCCACGGCCGAGCCGCAGCTCTTCCAGTCGACGATCGACGTGTACGGCGACAAGATCACGGTGCTCGACTCCCGCGACGTGTACTTCCTGGTGCCGCCCGAAATCGGCGAGATCGAAATCCCGAAGTAGAGGGTTTGCGCCCGACGGAGTATAGTCCCGATGAAGGCCCTTTATGGCTTTCATCGAGAGTTAACATCATGTCTCTTATGCGCCATCGCGGGGCCGGGGGCTGGTAGACAGTCACCGGGATTATGTTGGTTTGGGCTGTTGGCGCCTTTGGCGTTGTCGTGAGGATTGTCGGCTACGGCCCGCCACCATCGGTCGTCTTGACGATGGTGCCATAGAGCCCCACTACCCAGCCGGTCTGCAGATCGACAAAGTGCACGCCCTCGAGCTGGCTCGCCGCGCCGCTCGTTTGTGCGGTCCAGCTCGCGCCCCCATCGGTGGTGTTGACGATGGTCCCGTCTCGGCCCACGGCCCAGGCCGTCATTTTATCGACGGCGTGAACGCCGAGGATGTTGCTCGTCGTGCCGCTGCTTTGCGGGCTCCAGGTCGCCCCGCCATTGGTGGTGTTGACGATGGTGCCGGTGAAGCCCACCGCCCAGCCGGTCATCGCATCGAAAAAGTGCACGTCCCGGAGGTTGCTCGTCGTGCCACTGCTCTGCACGCTCCAGCTCGCGCCGCCATCGGTCGTCTTGCCGATGCCGCCGGTGAAGCCCACCGCCCAGCCGGTCATCGCATCGAAAAAGTGCACGCTGTTGAGGTGGCCCGGCGCGCTGCTCATTTGCGAGATCCAGCTCGCGCCGCCATCGGTCGTCTTGCCGATGATGCCTTGGGCTCCCACCACCCAGCCAGTCATCGCGTCGAAAAAGTGTACGCCTTCGAGGTTGCTCGTCGTACCGCTGCTTTGCGCGCTCCAGGTCGCCCCGCCATCGGTCGTTCCGAGAATGGTGCCGTCGTTGCCCGCGACCCAACCAGTCACCTGATCGACAAAATACACGCTGTTGAGATGGCTTGTCATGCCGCTGCTTTGCGGGCTCCAGGTTGCGCCGCCATCGGTCGTCTCGAGGATGGTGCCGCCGGTTCCCACAGCCCAGCCAGTCATCGCATCGACCAGGTGAATGTCGTAGACGTGGCCCGTCGTGCCGCTGCTGCTTTGGGCGGTCCAGGTTGCGCCGCCATCGGTCGTCTTGAGGATGGTGCCGCTGGTTCCCACGGCCCAGCCGGTCATCGCGTCGACAAAGTGC
>JAPYTK010000319.1 GCA_029941785.1 Polyangiaceae bacterium
TCGTCGGGCACGGTGAGCCAGAAGCTGGTGGTATGCATTTCGATCTCGGGCAGCCGAATGTCGCCGTAGCCCGCGTTCTCGTGCGTGTGAAACTTGATCTTCTTGTAGCCGACGACCTTCTCGATGACGCTGACTTCGCCCCATCCAATTTGCGCTTCTCGAAGCGGTCCCGTTTGTTCCGGATCGATGACGCTGACGCGGGTGTGGCGCATGGCGGTCGTGAAATAGTCGGGCTTCACGAGGCGCACATAGGCTTTGTGGTTTTCGTAGTCCAGGCGTTCGACTTGGTATTGGCGGCCGTCGTGCTGATAGATCGCTTGTTCGTGCAGCATGCTTGGCGTCGAGTGCCAATCGAGCTCGGCAAGCACCTCGTCGTTGTCGACGTCGATGATGACGAAATTGTCCCAGCCGATTTTGCGAAGGCTGACATGATTCGCGGGGAAGGACTCGCTCATCCAGTGATAATGCCCCCCCGATTCGTGGACCAGGTCGTGGCCCTTGAGGTAGTCGAGTGCCTCGCCGGTCTCGCCCGCAGACAAGTCGCCAAAGGCATCGTTGCTCGTGAAAGGTAGCTCGAAGGCCGCGCACTTGAGGTGCTGCACGAGAACTTCGGTGTTGAGCGGGTCGATTCGAGCGTGTTCGATGTTGCCGCTCAGAAGACGGTCCGGGTGCGTGGCGAGGAACTGGTCGAGCGCGCCGCTGCTGGTCACGAGAATGGCTGCGCTTCGGTCTCCGCGCCTGCCCGCACGTCCGAAGCGTTGCCACGTATCGGCCAAAGAGCCTGGATACCCTGTGCAGATCGCGGCATCGAGATCCCCGATGTCGATACCGAGTTCGAGCGCGCTGGTCGCCACGACGCCTAGCACTTCTCCTTCTCGGAGGCCCCGCTCGATGCGGCGCCGAGCGTCCGGGAGGTAGCCCCCGCGGTAGGCGACGATGCTGTCGCGGATGGCTGGCTTCTTCGCGAAGTGGTCGCGGAGATACTTGAGCATGATCTCGACCGTGTTTCGGGAGCGACCAAAGATGATCGTTCGAACGCGGGCTTCGAGAAGGTCGCTCGCGAGTCGAACCGCGCTCTTGATGTAACTCGCGCGCATACCGAGCTCGGCGTTGATGACCGGCGGGTTGTATACCAACAGCTGTCGCTCCCCCCGGGGCGCTGTCGCCTGATCGACGAGGCTGATCGCTTCGCGGCCCACGCCGATGAGTCTCGAAGCGTGCTCAGCAGGGTTTCCGATCGTCGCGGTGGCGCCGATGAAGACGGGATCGGCGCCGTGGAATCGGGCGATGCGTCGAAGCCGCCGAAGAACTTGAGCGACATGAGAGCCGAAGACGCCACGGTAGGTGTGCAGCTCGTCCACGATCACGTAGCGCAGGTTCTGCATGGTCATCGCCCAGCGTGCGTGTTGTGGAAGGATGCCGGAGTGAAGCATGTCCGGATTGGTGAGAACGATGCGAGCGCGCTCCCGCGCGGCGCGTCGGGCATCAGGCGGAGTGTCGCCATCGTAGACGGTGGCCGCGATGCCGAGCTCCGCGTCGGTGATGAGCGAGCGGACGCCGTGCTCTTGGTCACGAGAAAGCGCTTTGGTCGGGTAAAGGTAGATCGCGGTGGCGCTCGGATCCTCCGCCATTTTACTCAGAACGGGCAGGTGAAAGCAGAGGCTTTTTCCGCTGGCCGTCGGGGTTGCGATGACGACATGTCGACCCGATTGGGCGGCCTCGATGGCCTTGGCCTGATGGGTATAGAGTCGCAGTATGCCTCGCTGCGCGAGCGCGTGCTTGAGGCCCGGGTGCAGATCGGCGGGCAGGGGAGCGTATTGTCCCTGCTCCGCCTCCAAGCGGTGAGAGGCGGTCATGCATCCCGCGATGGCGCTCCTCTCGTTCCAGCTGCTGAGCACGGCATCGAGGCCGGTTTTTAGCTTCCACGGGGGGTCGGGCATGCGGGCTATACTAAACAAATGTTCCGTATAGGCCAAGAACGGTCGTTCAGGTACCAGGAGGCTTTGCCCTGCCGAGCCTGTTGTCGTAGTAAGCGGTGCTCTGGCCGCAGAGGGGCCATGGCCCGGAAAAACCGTCGATGATGACCGAAAAGCGAGATAATCCTGCGACTGGCGAAATAGCGAGCGAGCCGCCGAGCGGCGCCGCGAGCGAGTCGCCGGAAATCGGGCCACCGTCGCCTTCGCTCGGCCTGCATCTGGGCAAAACCCATGCGGCGGGAGGGGCAAGGCCGTCCTACCTCTTCTTGATCGTGGTGACGGTGATCAACCTGGTGGCGGATCTGGCTTCGAAGGGTTGGGCAAAGAACCACTTCGAGACGTCGCCGGTCGGCGAGCGGGAAGTGGTCATCATTCCCGATTTTCTGAATGTCATCTACGCGCAGAATCGCGGAGGTGCTTGGGGCTTCCTTCAGAACGAAACCGAGAGCCTACGCCGCCCGTTTTTTCTGGTGGTCTCGGTCGCCGCGATCGTGTTCATCGTTACGCTTTACCGCAAGCTCGAGAAGAACCAGTGGGTGTTGAAATGGGGTTTGCCCATGGTGCTCGGCGGTGCCTTGGGGAATTTCGTCGATCGCGTGCGTTATGGATTTGTCGTCGACTTCATCGACGTGTGGGCCCAGGTCAAATCGGGCGACTTCTTGTCGACGTTCACCAGCCCCGGTGTACACCATTGGCCGACGTTCAATATTGCCGATGTTTCGATTTGCATCGGTGTGGCGCTGATGGCGATCGACATGTTCATGCCCCAAGGACAGGGCGCCCAATCCAAGAAGCCGAAAGCGCAAGACGCGTCGAGCGCGGGGGATGAACCGAGGAGCGGAGCCGAGGGCGAGACCGCCACGCCCGAGGCTGCTGAGGATCTCGGTCTCGGTTCGAGCGATCTGGGCTCGAGCGATCTGGGCTCGAGCGATGTGCCTACGGGCGGTGAGGTGGCCCTGCCGACTGAGGAAGGCTGATGCGGCCCCAACTTTTTCAGTTCTTTGACGTAGGTTTTCCCGCCTACTTCGTCATGCTCGTGACGGGCTTCGCGCTCGCCACCGCGATCGCCACGATGGGGGCGCGCCGCATCGGTCAGAATCCCGACGTGATCGTGGATCTAGCGCTTCTCGCCTTACTCTTGGGCGTCGTGGGCGGACGAATATTTCACGTCCTGTTTGACGGCTACTTCTGGGACTACGTCCATTTGTGCACGGATCCCGGTGCTGTCGATTGGCCGATCACTCAGGCTCAATGTGCATCGGATCGCTACGCTGGCGTATGGGACGCACAAAAGAACGTGTGTCATCCCGTGACGGCGGATTGTTTCGCCTGGGCGAAGTTCTGGGCTGGCGGTCTCGTCTATTACGGCGGCTTGGTGTTCGCTACCATCGGCGGTTTGTGGATGCTCCGGCGGGATCGCTTTCCGTGGGGTAAGGCGTCGGATCTTTCGGCGGTGGGGGTCGCGCTCGGTTTGGGATTCGGCCGCATGGGCTGCCTGTTGGCCGGTTGCTGTTTTGGGGTACGCCATGAGGGCCCTCTCGGCATGTCGTTCCCACCATTCAGCCCAGCGAGCGATGCACACGCCAAACTCGGCGAACTGGCCGGTCGTGGCGTGTGGTCGCACGCGGTCCACCCGACGCAGATTTACGAGGCGGCGATCTCGCTGGCCATCGCCGCCGCGGCGATGCTCTATGTTCAGCCGCGCAAGCGTTACGACGGGCAAGTGTTCTTGTGGTTCCTCGCCGCCTACGCGCTCGGCCGCTTCGGTTTGGAGTTTTGGCGCGCCGACGATCGGGGCGCGCTCTTCGGTTTGTCCACATCCCAGATCATCGGTCTGCTGATCGTGATCGCGGTGTATGCGCTGCACCGCCGACTGATCCGGCGGGGTGAGGGGCCGGAACCGCTAGCCGAAAGTGAAGCCTAGGAAGATAGCCGGTTTTCGGCTGCGACCACGGTGTTGCCGAGAAGGCAAGCGATCGTCATGGGGCCTACGCCTCCAGGTACGGGCGTGATCCACCCTGCATGTTCGCTCGCGGCGATGGTGTCGACATCCCCGACGAGTTTTCCGGCATCCGTCCGATTGATGCCGACGTCGATGACCACCGCGCCAGGCTTGATGTGGTCCGCCCCGATCATGTGCGCTCGCCCAACCGCGACGACGAGGACGTCCGCTGTCCGGCAGAGCGCGGCCAAATCTCGGGTTCGCGAATGGGCGATGGTCACGGTCGCGTGCTCGGCCAGCAGAAGCTGGGCCATCGGCTTGCCGACGATGTTGCTGCGGCCGACGACCACGGCGTGGGCTCCTGTCAACTCGGTCTCGGTTTGGGCGATGAGGTGCATGCAGCCTCGTGGCGTACACGGCACCAGACCCGGACGCCCTGTCGAGAGCAAACCGGTATTCATCGGGTGAAAGCCATCGACGTCTTTGGCGGGAGCGATGGCGTCGATCACGGCATCGGCTGAGATATGTTTCGGGAGCGGAAGTTGAACCAGGATCCCATCCACTTCATCGTTCGCGTTGAGCTTGCTCACGTAGTCGAGCAGCGCGCGTTGGCTCGTGTCCTCGGGCAGCCGATGGAGTTCTCCGCGGATCCCAGCCTTGGCGGCGGCCTTCTCCTTGTTCCGCGTGTACACCATGCTCGCCGGATCTTCGCCGACCAACACCACGTCGAGGCCCGGCGCGCGGCCGTACTTTTCTGTGAACGTTGCTACTTGCTTCGCTACCTCCGCGCGATACGCGAGTGCAGCGGCCTTGCCGTCGATTCTTCGAGCCACCATGTCGGCGGCACGATAGCATGCCCGGCGTGACAGCACTCAAGACGGATCTTTACCAACTCACCATGGCTGCGGGCTATTTCCATCGGGGGTTTGCCGAGACGGTGGCGACCTGCGAGATGTTCGTGCGACGTCTGCCCTCGCATCGAAGCTACTTGGTGGCTTGTGGCGTGGATCCAGCGCTCGACGTGATCGAGAGCCTGCGATTCACCCCAGAGC
>JAPYTK010000320.1 GCA_029941785.1 Polyangiaceae bacterium
GAGCGGGGGAGGCAGTGCGTCGGTGTGCGGCGACGGTCAATGCGACGGCGGGGAGACGCCAAGGACCTGCCCAGAGGATTGCGAGCAGACCAGCACGTGTGAGCACGCCGTATGCGAGGTGGGCGAAGCACTCGAAGCGGAATGTGAGTCGTGCGTGACAAAGGTCTGCGCCGAGGATGGCTATTGCTGCAACAATTGGTGGGATGACACCTGCATCGGGCTCGCCGATGAACTTTGCGGCGCCGGGTGTTGCGGTAACGGCATGTGCGAAGGTCAAACGTGTGCGAGCTGCCCTGACGATTGCGGTGGTGTGTGTGTTTGCGGCGACGGAAATTGCGAAGGGGAGAATTGCTCTGATTGCGCCGAGGACTGTGGTCCGTGCCCGAGCTGCGGGCATACCGCGTGCGTCGCGGGCTCGGCGCTTTCGCTCAGCGAATGTCGGCCGGCCTGCGTCAAAGACGTGTGTCTCAAGGATCCGAACTGTTGCCAGACGGGTTGGACGCTTGAGTGCACGGCGCTCGCCGCCTCGCTGTGCTCCGGGCCCGATCCCTGTGTCGAGAAGGTGTGCGCCAAGGACGCGACTTGTTGCATGAGCGGCTGGGGCACTAGCTGCGTCGAGTTGGCCAAGGTCGCTTGCACCACCAAATGCAATTGTCAGCACGGGCTGTGCGACACAGGCAACGTGCTCAAGAAACAGTGCGATCCCTGCGTGGATTCGATTTGCGCGGCGGACCCTTATTGTTGCCAAAACGACTGGGATGGCGTTTGCGTGGATGAGGTTGGGTCCGTCTGCGGCATCGTGTGCAACTGATAGAAGCGGTCTCACAGGGGCCGACATCGGTTCGTTTTGGGCCTGGCGAATGCGCCTAAGTGCTTGATAACTCGTGTAAAACGGCATTGTCTCCATTTTGTGGTAGACAATGCACCTACATTACAGCATATGTATGTGCATACCTCATTCGACGCCCCGCTCTGACGCGGGACACCAGGGAGCTAAGACCATGACGCTATCACTTCGCAAGGCATTCAACACAGCACGCGGGCTCGCTCTCGTGGCGGTTGCAGCAGGGGCTTTCGGCACGGGCTGCATCGGTTTGGGATCGAGTAGCGATGACATCACCGATGTGAATCACACCGATGTCGAGCGGCAGTCGATCGGCAATTGTTGGCTCTACGCTCAAGCGTCCTGGGTCGAGTCGATGCACTTGACGGCCACGGGCGAGGCCTTTGATCTCTCCCAGTCGTATTGGACCTATTGGCACTGGTATGACCAGCTCACCAACGGTTACAGCAGCAGCGACGAGATCTCGACCGGTGGCAACCAGTGGACGTCGAATCGCATCGTCTTGGAGCGCGGTGTCGTCACCGAAGAGGCGTTCGTTGCCGAAGATAGCCAGAGCGAGATGTCCTCTCGCCAGAGCACGGCGAAGTCCAAGATCAATGCCGAGCTGAAAACGGGGCGGCTCAAAGAGAGCGCGGCTCGTCGAGACGCGAAACTCGTCAGGCAGGTTCTCAACGAGGCGTGGCAGCTGCAGCCAGAGGTTGTGGCGTATCTCGACACGGTATTTGGTGAGGATGGCAAGACGACCTTGAGCCAGGGTGAGGTCGACTTGACCGACACGCCGATCATCTCGGCGAACGACTTTGCCGCGGAATACAAGGATCGGAGTTCGGGCCAGGTAGAGCTACGCAGCACCGATCTCGCGACGGCGATCGCAGACTGGGACACCGCGAATTATCCCAGCTGGGGCACGTCGGTCGATGCTTCTCGGCGCGACTTTCAAATTCGCGTTCAGAGGGCGCTTCACGATGGCCAGCCGGTGGTCATTACCTGGGACGTCGACTTCAACGCGATGGAATCGAGTGACAACGAGCGCCGCGGCTCGTTCAACATGACAACGCTCAATGAGTCGGGCAAACCGGGACGTCAGGGTGGCCATATGACCGTCCTCGAGGATTACGAAGCGGAGACGGAGGCCTACGGCTTGCTCAAGGCGGGCGAGACGCTCGATCCCGACAACGAAGAAGATGCCGCCAAGCTCGAGGCCCTTCTTGAGCCGTCGACGAGCATCAAGTTCTTCCGCATCAAGAACTCATGGGGCGCGTTCCGCGACGACCGAGCTTCGGCGCCAGGCTTCCCCGGCTATCACGATCTTTACATGGATTATCTTACGGGTCCGATCAAGTGGTGCCCGAGCGAAGACAACAAGACGAACGAGAACTGCCGCGGCGATTCTGTCCCGCTAAACAGTGTGATGCTGCCTCCCGGCTACTAGAACGTTTGGCCTAGAAGCCATCGACGCGCCAATCGGCACGGCCGAGTTTGTCCATCACAGCGTTCATCACTTGCGTGTCGTCGTCGAGGCCAAGGATGGAGTCGAGATCACCGTCCGCATCGTCCTCGAGGACGAAGTACCGCACGGCGCCCTGGATCAAACGGCGGGTCGATTCGGGACTGTCGTCGGTGAGCGTGCCAAGCAGTCTGATCGAGGCGTCGCACAGCGCTTGAGCGAGCGCGGGGTCGACATCGTCGTCTCTCCACTGGCCACGTTGAGCCAACATCGTCTGATAGGCGCGTACGTCGCTGAACAGTTGATGGACGGGGATGAGCTCCGCGGTAACCAAACCGGCCCAGAGACTTTGAGCGTCGCTCGGCACGCCGGGCAACTGAACTAGCTCGTCATGGTCATTCATGGTGAGCAAAACTGGCCGATCGGGTGGGCGAGGGCAAGCCCGCAGTGCAGGAGCACATGTCACGAGGCGTAGGATTGGCTGCTTTCGGAGGCGTTTTTGGCCCAATGTAGGTAAAAGTACGATACTTCGTTGATGCTGTCCGGATTTTCCTCTCAGGCGCATAGTCGCCGGGCCATGCGTCGGGTCGTAGACCTTCCGTGCCAGGTTGTCAGTTCGCGGGCTGAAGCGCCGATCGACTACAACGCGAGCGATCTCTCGCTCGACGGGATGTGGCTCGGCACGTCGGAGCCTCTGCGAACGGGCGAAACCGTCGTGGTTTGCTTCGATCCCCCCGATGCGCGTCGGCTCCGAACCGGTTGGATGAGCAACGAGATCCTCGTGTTTGCGCGTGTGGTGCGTGTGCAGACTCATGCACCGCGCCCCGGTTCGCCCGCCACCACCACCGCCGCTGCTGGCATGGCGCTCGAATTGCTGGACCTGTGCGCGGCCGAACGGAGGCGGTTGGGCCAGTGGCTGAGTGCCGCGTGTGGGCCGCGACTACGGCTTGATCGCAGCGCGCCGACCACGTAGCGTCGTGCCTCACGTTGGAGTGGGGTCAACGCGGTTGGTGTCGGGGGTTAGGAATGGATCGAGTGAACCAGGACCTCCGAGTCTAGCTTCGAAGCCGATGACGCGCGCCACGACGAATCATGACCAGGGTGACGCCCCACGCCACGGCGAGGTCGGCCAGATTCTTCGCAGCCTTCATAAGGTGCTCGGCGTGCGTCGACTGTACGACCGGGGCAATGCCCTCGTCGCGACCTTCGAAGAGAAACTCAATGAAGGCTTGAGAGATTATCTCCAAACCAACGCGTCGCTCAAGGTTGACGTGCGACCCAACAGTTTCGAGTTTGGGAAAGAGCCGGTCGACGCTCCCGGACTCGATGAACTCGCGCTCGCGCTCTTTCGTCAGGGCATCATTTCGCTCACTTTTACGCCGGAGATCGATCGGAAACAGGTATCGACTTTTGTCGACGTACTCAACTCCGGCATGCGAGATGTGACATCGAGTGAAGATCTGGCCACCCGGTTGTGGCGGGCCGACCTGCCAGGTGTTTCGTATACCTCGGTGCTCGGATACCAAGAGGCCGGGGACGATGACGACGAGGATGCTCTCAACGTCGATGAAGATGCGATTGGTTCCACGCTCGAGGAGCTCACCGAGGAGAGCCCGCTCGATGGCGTCGACGTTGAGGCTCTCGAGAACGTCGATGTGAAGGCGGCACTCAAAGAGGGACTGGCTGACTTGAAGCCGGCGATGCAAGACCTCGTCGATCGGCTGCAGGCAGAAGACGCCGACACTCTACATCAGCACTTCATGCGGGTCGTGCACGAAGCGCTGATGAGTCCTGTGGCTGCCGAGACCTTTTCGGAGGCTGAGATCGACAGACTCATGACGATCATGTTCAACTTGATGTTGGAGAACGGGTCCCTCGACAATCTCGACCGTTACCACTCGATGCTGACCGATCTCGCGCAGTCTGCGTTCGCGCCGGTGGCACAACGCCGCCTTGCAGAGGGGCACAGCGATGAGCAAGTACTCACCTTCGTCGAGCGTGCGCTCGGTCGCGAGGTGGTGGATCGCGAACGGTTGACGACGATGCTCACCGAGCATGCACTCGGTCTGCGTGCGCGACTGTCCAAACTCAGCGAGGCAACCGAGCACGAAGGGGTGCGTCAGCTGCTCAGCGCGGCGATGGTGGAGGCGGCGGCGGGTGATCTCGATTTCCTGGTGCGTTCTTTTCGAACGGCTGACGTGCGCGAGTTGGCTGAGGCTCTCGATGTGCTCGCCCATGCTGATCCCGCTCAGGCGCGGCAAGCCTTGGCGGTGAGGCTGGCGGTGTCCGAGCCGGAGATCCAAAGGCTGCTGCTCGAGGGACTGGGCCGAATTGCCGGTCTTTACGATCACCGCGTCCGCGGAACGCTGTTGCGGATCGTCGCGAACGAGGCACCGGTCCGTCACCAGATCCTGAAGTTGATCGGCGCGCAGCGGGACAAGGGTGCGGTGCGTCCACTCGCTGCCTGGATCAAGGAAGACGAGTTCGTGAGTTGGGATCCGGACAGCATCGAGACGGCGTTGCGATTCGTTCTTTCGATGGTAGCGGACGCGAGCGGCGTAAAATTGGTCGAACAGCTGCTCGCCAAGAAGAGCTTGCTCCGGCGGCGCGCTCTTGTGGTCGTGAAG
>JAPYTK010000321.1 GCA_029941785.1 Polyangiaceae bacterium
CTCACGGTGTTCGCGAAGGTGGTGCGCGTGGTGACGGGCCGCCGTCGCGGCGACCGTGGCACGATTGGAATGGGAATCGCCTTTACCGATTTGCGACCTCACGAAGCGGAGTACGTGAACGACTCGCTCGGTTTCGCCGCCTGAGGAAGGCGTGGCGTGTGCGCCCTGCCTAGGGGCGGGGTCGAGCGACGCGCAGTTCGGTCGTCACCAGCTGGGGATCGGCCGCGATGTCCTGTTCTGTAAACCGGATCGCGCGCCAGGCTTTGTCGCTGAACGCCTTGGTTTGGTCGCTAAAGTGTGGCGAGTCTGGATCGGTGGACTCGGAGTAGGTCAAGAAGGCCTTCGCCTGTGGCCCTTCATCGGTGTACGCGAGGGCCATGATGAAGCTCGTCCCGTAATTGACGAGGTAGTTGCCGTCGGTCGTGAGTCCGCTCGTTCCCCCTATGGTTTCCCCACGCGTGGTTTTCGGTAACAGGGTGCCATTGCTATCGCTGTAGACGATGATGTTCGTGACGCCCTCGGCGCCGTTGCCGCCGTGCAGCGGGATCTTTTCCTCGCCCTTGAGAGCGAATTGGGTGTCCCGGAGTTTGGCGCCCGCCGACAATCCTGCTTTACCGAGATTTTGCACCGCGCGACCGAGCTTACGAAGGATCGGATCGACTCCCGTCGCAGGGGCACTGCTCAGGGTGTGCGGCGTGTTGATAGGATCGGCCGCATCGAAACCCGTCTCGAACAAGGCGCCGGCATCGGCGAGATCCACACTGGAGAATTGAGCCAATACAAGGCGCCACAGAAGAGCCCCTTCGCTGTCGAGATCGAGCCGAGTATCCCACGACTTCAACACGGCGCATGCTGTCTCGATGTCGATCAGCTCCCCGTCGACATCGACGGTCTTGTGCCCGGTGCAACGGATGACGACCGCATCGAGCAGCAGCTCGGCCATCTTTCCGCGGTTGCTCAATGCCACGTCCATCAGTTCTTGATGGTCGAACTTGTGGTCGGCTCCGCTGGCCCCGCCGGTGCTGCTCTCGGACAGGGCGGTGAAATTCATCCGGGTCCGTGGCGACAGCGGTTGTTCGAATTTCCCGTACAGGTAGGGCATCGAAGCGAGGGGCGCGGAGGGATTGGCGATCCAGGCCGAGTCGTTGGCGTTGGCAACGTAATCGTCCCGATAAAGCTGGGGTGCCTCGTCGATGGGTACGATGCCCCCGTTGTCGGTCAGTCCGATCCACTCGGTCGTCGAGGTGTTCCCCTCGAGCATGACGACTCCGAAGCCAGCGATCCCCGCGACGAGTGAGTTGGTATCGAGGGCTTGTTTGTATTCGGCGACGGTTTGATCGCTGAGCTTGGGGGTGCGCGAGCCGTCGAGCATTACGGCCTGCCCTTCCTTGTCCGTCGCGATGGTGAACACCCAGGGGATCCCGTGGTGGGTGCGGTGGGCGTCGATGAATTCGTCCATGCTGCCGGCCCGATTCATGGCGTACCACTGCTGAGCGATGCCGAAGTTGTTCTCGTTGGCGTCGCGGTAGCTGAAGGCTTGGCTGTCGGTCCACTCGAGGCCTCCACCGGATACCATCGGGCCATAATGACTTCGGTAGAATGTACGCGTGCGGCTGTCGTATTGCCCTTCGCCGATTTTCACTTCAACGCTGTACGTCTCGCTTTCCATCGAGCGAGTCTCGCCGTCGTAAATGTATTTGCTTGGGTCCGTCGCGCTCAGCTGCAAGCGGTAGAGCGTAAAGTGCTTCGCGGGGGTGACGGTGTGAGTCCACGCCACGTGTTCGTTGAAGCCGATGGTGATGACGGGGACTCCGGTGAGCGAGGCTCCATAGACGTTCAGCTTGCCCGGCACCGTGATGTGGCTCTCGTGCATCCGCAGTTCGCCTTCCCAAGGAAAGTGCGGGTTGGCCAGCAGCATGCCTCGACCGGTTGCCGAGCGGCTCTTGCCGATGGCCCAGCCGTTGCTGCCCATGCCGAGATCGCGAAAGTTGAAGTTTGGCCCGACGCTGCTGCTGCCGCTGGTCGCTTGTGCGTTGGGCGGAGCTGCGGTTGCGACATATTCAAAGAAGGGCAGCGCGCTCGAGCGGAGGTTCAATAGAAACGCGTAGGCCGCCAGATCGTCGACGCTGATCGGTTTCACCCACGATGCTCCCGCACACGGCGAAGGCAGTGCGGTCGTCGTCTCGAGGTAATGGTTGTACCCCGCTGCGTAGCCCTCGAGCACGGCGTGCAGATCTTCGCTGAGGGCGGCGAGCACATCGCGACCTCTCGACACGACGCCCAGCGCGAGCATGCCAAAATCGCTATTCAGATGCTCATCGTTTTCGCCTGGACCAAAGTGGTACGAGCGCTCGCTTCGGACGCGAATGATCTGGTCGGCGAGAATGCACACGAAGTCTTGAGCGCCCGCATAACCCATACCAAAGCCAGCGCTCGCCATGTCGTCTGCGAGAATGTGGGGGATCCCGAAGGCCGTGCGCCGAATGGTGACCTCGTAGCTGGGCTCAGGGGGCGGCTCGAGTTCGTCCAGCGGGCAGCCCGCGAGGCAGGGCAGGGCGAGGCACAGCAGGAGCAGGGCACAGCGATCACGTGCGGTTCGGGAGCTCATGAGCGGCACCCGAGCGGTGAAACGACGGCGCGTCAACTCAAGGCTCCTTATTGAAGTTGACGGAGACTTGGCAGATGTAGGTGTATGTCGTATAATGTGTGTATGAACACGAACGAGAAGTCGTACGCCCGTCGTTTTGGTCGCCGCTCCGTGGAGGTCACTTGTGATGTCATTTGCAGTGATTGGGAACAGCCCTTCAGCCACAGCATGAAGAACCTCTCGCCGAATGGCGTCTGGCTTCGCACCTCCTTTCCACGTGAGGTCGGCGAGACGGTGGTGCTCAGCTTTCGGCCTCCGCACTGGGACGCCTCGCGCGAGATCAATGTCTTCGCCCAGGTCACGCGGGTGACCGAAACACGGTCGAGTCTCAGCGGTCGCATGACCGGAGGGATGGGGTTGGCGTTCATGGATCTCACGAGCACGGAGAAGCGTCTGATCCAGGCTGGGCTTGGGCATCTGAATTAGTGAAAGTCGCGAGAGCGTAAGCGTAGCGATTCGCCCATGGTGGCCCCTTCGTCGAGGGGGCCCTCCAAGCGTTCGAGGTAACGGACCTGTACGTGGACGACATCTCCACGGCGATCGACGCGGCCGCGAGCGAGAAGCAGTCCGGCGTGTCGAGCCGCGAGTTGGTATCGCTCGTCAATGCGTTGGTACACCACGAGATTGACCACCCCCGTCTCGTCTTCCAAGGTAATGAACAGCACCCCGCTCGCGCTCATGGGTCGTTGGCGGCACAGCACCACGCCCGCGATGGTGACTTGCTGTCCCGGGCGCCACCGTCCTTGTTGGTCCGCTCGCTGTACGTGTCGTTTCGCGAGTCGTTTGCGTAGGTGTCGCATCGGGTGATCGTCCAGAGAGAACCCCTGGCTGGCGTAATCGAGCGTGAGTTGCTCTGCGCGACGGAGGGGGGGCAGGCCGATGGGGGAACTCGACTCGATGGCTTGTCCTGCCAGGAGATGGCGCTCACGCGGAGCACGGATCCGCCAAAGCGCTTCACGGCGAGACGGTTCGAAATGGGCCAACGCGCCGACCTCCGCCAACGCGTCCAGTTCGTTTCGTTTCAAGTCGCAGCGGGTGATGAAATCTTCCCAGTCGCGAAAGGCCTGGTGAGAGCGGGCCATCCGTAGCTTTTCGCTACCGCGCCGCGTCAGTCCTCGTACTTGTCGTAGGCCGAGCCTCATGGCGGGGAGCTCAAGCGAGGTAGACGTTTCCAAGGTGCAGTCATGTTCACTGAGGACGATGCAGATCGGGCGCACTTCCACCCCGTGTTTTTGTGCGTCACGTACGATGCTCCCCGCTGAATAAAATCCCATCGGTTGGGAGTTGAGCAAAGCGCAAGCGAAGGCAGCGGGGTGATGCACCTTGAGCCAAGCGGATGCGTAGACCAGCAAAGCAAAACTTGCGGCGTGCGACTCGGGAAAGCCGTACTCGCCAAAGCCCAATATTTGTTCAAACAAGCGCTCGGAGAATTCGTCACTGATCCCCCGTTGAGAAAATCCGGTGTGGAGGCGTTGGCGATGTTGTTCGAGGCGGCCATGTTTTCGCCATGCGGCCATGTCCCGCCTCAGCTGATCGGCCTCGCCTGGAGAGTAGCCTGCGCCGACGATCGCGAGCTGCATGACCTGCTCTTGAAAGAGGGGTACGCCAAGGGTTCGCTCGAGGATCGGTTCGAGACAGGGGTGGGGATAGCTGACGGCTTCCTCTCCGGTACGTCGCCTCAAATAGGGGTGAACCATCTTGCCTTGGATCGGTCCGGGACGAACGATACCTACCTCGACGACCAGATCGTAAAAGCGGCGTGGTTTCAAGATGGGCAGCATCGCCATCTGCGCGCGGCTCTCGATCTGAAAGACGCCGATGGTGTCGGCCTTGCAGATGGCGTTGTACACCTCGGGATCTTCCGGGGGGATCTGTGCGAGAGAGGCGAGGGGATCGAAGGGGCCGCTCGTTTCTTCGTGGGTCATCGCCAGGGCCTTGCGAATGGCGGTGAGCATGCCCAGGCCCAGGATGTCGACCTTGAAGAAATCGAGCGAATCGAGATCGTCTTTGTCCCAGGGAATGACGGTTCGTCCTGCCATTCGCGCCGGCTCGATGGGGGCCACATGGTGCAGAGGTTCGGCTGATAGGACGAATCCGCCAACGTGGATCGATAGATGCCGTGGCATGGTCTCGAGCTCTGCCGAGAGCTTGAGCACACGTTGGATCCCCTCGTCGTTGGGATCGAGGCCGCGGATGGAGAGCGCCTTTTTGAGCGTCACTTCATCGCCACTCGATCCCTCGCTGGCGATGCCACTGAGGCGGTCG
>JAPYTK010000322.1 GCA_029941785.1 Polyangiaceae bacterium
GGATCTCCTTGGTGTGGGAATTCAGGGGTACCGTTCAGGCGGAGCGCGCCTGGCGGTGGGTCGATGCGGTGATGTCTTCAACGAGCAGTACGTTGATGAGTTTGTCGAGCTGGCGCATGAGCTTCTGGGCCTCGGCAGGAGGGGCTGGCGTGACCACCGTCATGCGCGACACACCGCTCTTGGCGGTCGGGCGGACGTTCAAGGCGTCGATGTTGAACCCGCGTCGTCGAAACAACGACACCACGCGGTTGAGCACACCGGGCTTGTCCTCCAGGTACATTTCGATCGTTCTCTGTTCGGGGTGGTTCATGCTTCCTCTCGCTGGCTGGGCCCACCGGCAGCGGTGGGTGTCAATGGGGGTCGTCGGATCATGTCGTCGAGGTCGGCGCCGGTGGGCACCATGGGGTAGACGACGTCATCGGCCTCGACGCGAAAATCGATCAGCACGGTACCCGGCGTGGCTTGGGCTTGGCGTACGGCGGCGCGCGCTTCCTCTCGGGAGCCGGCCCGGAGACCGCACAAGCCGTGCGCTTCAGCCAGCTTCACGAAGTCGGGCGCGCCGATTGGCGTCGCGACGTAACGTCGTTCGAAGAAGAACTGCTGCCATTGGCGGACCATGCCGAGGTAGCCATTGTTGATGATGGCGATGTTCAACTTGATCCCCTCCTGGGCGCAGGTGCTGAGCTCGGCGGCGGTCATCTGAAAACCACCGTCGCCCGCGATCACCCAGATCTCGGCATCAGGACGAGCGAAGCGGGCGCCGATGGCGGCGGGGAGGGCGAAGCCCATGGTGCCGAGGCCACCTGAGGTGATCAGCGAGCGCGGCTCGTCGTGATGATAATATTGCGCTTCCCACATCTGGTGTTGGCCGACGTCGGTCACGATGACCGCCTTGCCCTTGGTCAGCCGCCACAGGTCGTGAATGACGTGGGCGGCGTGCAGCTTCCCGTCATCGGGGAGCTGTTGGATGTCGCGAGGCCGTGCTTGTTCGCGGAGCGAGCCGATGAAGCTGTTCCATGCGGTGCGGCGGCGCTGGACGACCTGCGGCACCATGAGCTGCAGGACCTCGCGCACGTCACCAAGGACGGGGGCGTCGACCTTGACCAGCTTGTTGACCTCGGACGGATCGAGATCGACGTGCACCTTCTTCGCGTGGGGTGCGTAACGCGCGAGTTTTCCGGTGACCCGATCATCGAAGCGCATGCCCAGCGCGACGAGCAGATCCGCCTTTTGAATGGCGGTGTTGACCCAGGCCTCACCGTGCATCCCCATCATACCGAGGTTCCGTGGATGGGAGGCGGCCAGCCCCCCCAGGCCGAGCAAGGTGCACGCCGCGGGCGCATCGCAACGGGTGATGAAGCGCTCGAGTTGGCGGCTGGCTCCGGCCGCCACGACGCCGTGCCCGACCAAGATGAGCGGACGCTCCGCGGCGTTGATGAGCTCGACGGCGCGTGCGACCTGGTCGGCGCAGGGATCGAGCCTGGGCTGGTAACCGGGCAGCTCGATGGCGTGCGCCGGCCACACGAACTCGGTGGTGCCTTGTTGGGCGTCCTTGGTGATATCGACCAGCACGGGGCCGGGGCGACCCGAGCGCGCGATGTAGAAGGCCTCGCGAAGGGTCTCTGCGATGTCTTCTGCCCGGGTGACGAGATAGCTGTGCTTCGTGATCGGCAAGGTGACGCCGGTCATGTCGGTTTCCTGAAACGCGTCCGTGCCGAGCAGGTGGGATGGCACTTGTCCGGTGATGCACACCATCGGGATCGAGTCGAGCATCGCCGTGGCGAGACCGGTCACGAGGTTTGTCGCGCCCGGGCCCGAGGTCGCTATGGCCACGCCGACCTCGCCGCTCGCTCGCGCGTAGCCGTCGGCCATGTGGGCCGCGCCCTGTTCGTGGCGCACCAGGACGTGGTGCACGTCGCAGTTCACCATGGCGTCGTAGATCGGCATGATGGCGCCGCCCGGATAGCCGAATACGGTGTGCACGCCCTCGCGCTCGAGCGCGCGCCAGAAGATTTCCGCTCCGCTGAGGAGCGGCGGGCCATCCGGATGAACTCGTTTCTTGGTGTTCATCTCAAGACTCCAACACCGCGCCCACCGACGCGCTCGTCACGAGCCGGGCATAGCGACGCAACCAGCGACTCGGCACCTCGTTTCGATAGGGCGTCAGCTCGGCGAGGCGTTGCTCCAGTTGCTGAGGTGTGAGCTCCACATCGAGCCGTCGCTCGTCGAGATCGATCACGATCATGTCGTCGTCGCGAAGCGCTGCGATGGGGCCGCGCGCGGCGGCTTCCGGCGCGACGTGACCGATGCAGGCGCCGCGGGTGGCGCCGCTGAAGCGGCCGTCGGTGAGCAGCGCGACCTGCTCGCCCAAGCCCCGTCCCATGATCGCGCTGGTGGGCTCGAGCATCTCCGGCATGCCGGGCCCCCCCGCCGGGCCCTCATAGCGGATGACGACGACGTCTCCGGGCTGAATGACCCCATCGTTGATCGCGGCGATCGCGCGTTCTTCGCCGTCGAAGACGCGGGCCGGTCCGCGGTGTTTGCGCATCGCGGGGGAGACCGCGCCCGTCTTGATCACGCCGCCCTCGGGCGCCAGGTTTCCGAACACCAAGGCCAAGCCTCCGCTCTGTGAGTGGGCGCGCTCCAGCGGGCGGATCACCTCCGGGTTGCGTGTCTCGGCCGCGGCGATGTTGTCACCGAGGCTCCCGCCTGAGACCGTGACGGCGTCGAGATGGAGGCTGCCCTTCTTGCGGCTCAGCTCCTTGAGCACGGCGGGGACGCCGCCGGCGTCGTGGAGATCTTCCATGTGCCAGCGACCAGCGGGGCTCATCTTGCATAGGTAGGGGACCCGCCGTGAGATCGCGTCGATGCGCTCGAGCGGGTAGTCTACCTCCGCCTCGTGGGCGATCGCCAAGGTATGGAGGATGGTGTTCGTGCTGCCTCCCATGGCGACGTCCAGCGCGATCGCGTTGTCGAAGGCTCGCTGTGTCATCACCTTGCGGGCGGTGAGATCATGCTCGAGCAGGTCCACGAGTCTCGCGGCGGCATCGCGCGCGATTTGCTCCCGCTGCTCGCTGCCGGCGAGGGCGGTGCCGTTGAAAGGCAGGGCGATCCCCAGCGCTTCCATGAGGCAGTTCATGCTGTTGGCGGTGAACATGCCGCTGCAGGAGCCGCAGGTGGGGCAGGCGAGGTTCTCGAGCGTATCGAGTTGAGCGAGGGAGATCTTGCCGCTCCGGTGTTGTGAGACGCCCTCGAAGACGCTCGCGAGGTCGATCGCCTCACCGTTCGGGAGTCTCCCGGCCGCCATCGCGCCGCCGCTGACGAAGATGGTCGGGATGTCGAGGCGGGCCGCGGCCATCAGCATGCCCGGGACGATCTTGTCGCAGTTCGGGATGCAGATCATCGCGTCGAAACGATGCCCTTCGATCATGGTCTCCACGCAGTCGGCGATCAGCTCGCGGCTCGGCAGCGAGTAGCGCATTCCCCCGTGTCCCATGGCGATACCGTCATCGACGCCGATGGTGTTGAACTCGAAGGGGACCATGCCCGCGGCGCGTACCGCCTTCTTCACGAGGGCGCCGAAGGCCTGCAGATGGACGTGCCCTGGGACGATGTCGACGTGGGAATTGACCACCGCGACGAAGGGCCGCTCAATCTCCTCCTGGGTCACACCGGTGGCCTTGAGCAACGCGCGGTGTGGCGCGCGGCTGGGCCCGCGTTTCACTTCGTCCGAACGCATGGCTTTGCGCAGGGAAGGCCTTACGAGATCTTCAGAAAGCGATGCGTAGCTGGGGACGCCAGCGGCTACCGAATCGAAGCAGTCGCTAGGGGAGCCCGGAGTTTGGTGATGAGAGAGATTTCTTGCTGCCATTGTCTTTATCGTCCGTGAGTTAAAAAAAAACCCGCATCCAGTTGGGTGCGGGTTCCGAAGAGAGAGAACACAAGTGTTCACATCGGGGGCCCGCACGAGGGTCCGAGGAGGAGAATAATGAGACGGCTTACGCGCTCGGTGAACATACGGTTACGCTGCGCCCACTGTGTGGTGCATGTCAAGCTTTGTGGCGCCATAAAGCGCACAATAACCTCGAGACAGGCACGGAGCAGTGAGCAGACATGGTTGGAGGTGGCGCGAAAAGCGCGTTTCTGACGTTTGGGTAGGAATGGCCTCTTCGTGATGACTCTTTGGCGTGTCGTACCAGTAACGTACAAAACGAATTCGCATCGCGGTGGACGAAATGTCTCATTGGAATGCGACAAACACGTCATTTTCCGTCACACGTGGGAAACTGTTTGCTGCCCTCGTGCTCTTGACCGGGGTTGAACGGCACGTTCTTTTCGATGACCTGCTGACCGTAGATATCCGTCACTCTGAACGTGAGCGGCCCTTCGCCCATGCCATCGGTCTTCACGAAGTAGTTGTAGCTCTCACGGGGGACCTCGACGTATTGATTAGGGCTCTCCTCGACCTCGAGCTTGTCGATGGCGTAGCGATGGTGGCGCAGGCGCACGCCAGCCCAGTAGGGATTGCTACCTTCCTTGATGCGGTAGCTGATGTGTTGTTTCGGCTCGCAGTCAATGAGGCTCCACTCGATTGGGATGATGCCGTCCACGGGATCGCCGATCTTCTCAAAGGCGGCTGGATTGAGATCGATGTGGCCGGAATAACAGATCGGATTGGTCCCGATAGGGCACTGATCGACGATTTGAATGTCGACGCTTCCCTTCGGCCCTTTGACGCGAACACACGCTCCGCAGATAGCCGAATCAGCGTACTGCGCGGTATTCATCGCACCGTAATAGGCAGGAAGTGACGGAGTCTCGTAACTGCAATTGACGAGCGGCGTGTCCAGCAGGTACCAAGTCGCTTGGCCCTGGTG
>JAPYTK010000323.1 GCA_029941785.1 Polyangiaceae bacterium
GTAGCCATGGAGGCCGTTTGGTAGGGTGAAGATGATCTCTCCGCCGTCGTGCGCGAAGAGCCGTAGATCGGGAGCGCCGGCGGTGAAGGGGAAGGGGGGCAGCGGGCCCAAGGGGTTGACCAGGATGTTTTTGGAGCCCAGGCTGCTCGAAAAATCGTAGCTCTTGTAATACGCACCGAAGGGCGAGTCGTGGCGCTCGAACATCCGATTGTGCTGCGATATCCCAGAGTCGACGAACCCGGCGCGCATGACCAGTCGGTTGTCGATGTTGGCGTTGACGTCCACGAAGAGGAGAGACTCCAGAGTGCTCGCTTCCGTCGGCAGACGCAGCAGACGATGGTACAGCGGCGGCACGGAGGCGGCCGTCACGAGCCAGTCTCCGGTGACGAACGGCAAGGCGGTCTTGGTTTGAATCGTGAGCCCGACGAGTTCTTGGTTGGCGGTATCGATGAAGCCATAGGGGTAGGCATCCAAGATCCGGTCCCAGCCATCCTTGCCGCTGTCGTCTACGATGTGCCAAGCATAGTCGGCGAGGTGAATGCGAAAGATGGTGTTCCATGGAGGATCGACGGCGACGGGCGCGACCACATCAACGTTCCACGACAAGCTGTTGAGAAGCTTCGATAAGCCGTGCCGATAGGTCTGCAAGCTGTCGTCAGTGACGCTCGTGCTGTTGTACAAATGCGTGAGCGTGATGTAGCGCGTGAAGCGCCACTGGGACGGACCGATGGTGTTCAGATCGGCCTGCAGGATCTGGACGAGATCGTCAAAGGAAACGAACGGGCGATCGGGTGGGTCTTGTAGGGCGGGGGCGCCGCACTCGATCCACGCCTCTACGGAAGCCACGTCCTCTTCGGAGATAGGCTCGGTGGCGACCGCCGGGGGCATCTCGCCCCGCTGGATCCGCTGAAGCAGCGGCGAGCTGGCCGCGTCCTGTGCCACCACCAGGCCCGCAGCGATCAGCTTGTCTGCCTGAAGGATGAAATTGAGCCCGCCGTAGGCTTTGCCGTCCTGACCGTGGCAGCGGTGGCAATGCTCATCGAGCACATCGCGGGCCTCGAGCGTCACCTCATCGCAGTCGAGCTCCTCGACGGTGGCAGCCGGCGCGGTGCAAGCCGTCACCCACGCCACGAGCAGCGCGGAAAACAAACCGATCCCTGACAATTTTTGCACTTCGCCTCTCCTCCTGGCTCAGTGCTCGCCGCGTCGCCCTCTCCGGCGACCTCCCATTGAATTGTGTTGTGCGGAAGCGTGGAGATATTCAGTAGGTAGCTGAAGTAATCACGAAATTATGGCCCGGCGCCACTGGTGGCCATCGACCTTCGTTCGCGCTGGGTCGGACTCAAGTGGACCGAGCCGTTATCCTGCAATGCGGGCATGAACATCGTGCATGCTGCCGGGAGATTGTGTAAACCAGGCCGTTCCGAGTCGACCTAGGAGGCCGTCAATGACTGAGAATCAAGCTGCAGCAAACCCCTATCGCTTTGCGCGTCTCGACGGCAAGATCGCCATCGTGGCCGGAGCGGGCAATCCGAAATCCGAAGGCCACGGGATCGGTGCGAGCACCTCGCTCCAGTTGGCCCGCAACGGCGCCACGGTGATCTCGGTTTCCAACATCGAGGAAAACGCGCACACCATCACGGAGGCCATCAAGGCGGAAGGCCATGTTGGCATGGCCCACGTGTGCGATGTGACGAAGACCGAAAACATTGGGGCCCTGGTGCAGCGGGTCAAGGACGAGTTTGGGCAAATCGACATCATGATCAATGCCGGCGTGCACAACGCGATGCCCAACGGTTTCAAGAAGGTGACCGAAGACTATTGGCGCAGCGCCATCGACATCAACCTGCACGCCCATTTTCAATTGATCTACAGCGTGCTGCCAACCTTCGTCGAACAGCCAACAGGCGGCTGCATTCTGCACTTTTCGACCATAGCCGGCGAAGTGGGCTTGGGCCTCGGCAAACAACGGCATGCCTACGCCGCGGGCAAATCAGGGGCCGCGGTGCTCACCAAACGGATCGGCATCGAATACGCCAAAGAGGGCGTTCGCGGTAACGTTCTTCAGATCGGCTACATCAACGGTCCTTTGGTCAACCGCGCGGTGGCCGCCGGCGGCGCGGACATCGAAAAGGTCACGGCCGTCCGCGATTCATACGTTCCGCGTGGCAAACAGGGCACCCCGGCGGATGTCGCCAACATGGCCGCCTTCTTGTGCAGCGAAGAGGCCGCCTTGCTCAACGGCTCCGATTTTTACGTCGACGGCGGCACGGCGGGTTGTACCTACGGACCGTAGGTCAGCGGAGTTTTCCAAGATCTGCGGGTGAGCAGGGCGCGGGCCGCCTCGTTCTCCCGGGAGGCAGGGCTCAACGTATGGCAGAGCCTCGGTCGTAATGGTATGAAGTCGGCGCCCGGAATTCGTCTCGGAGGAAGAACTCTGCCATGCCTTCTGCCACCGTTAAAGACTATCTCGCCAGCCTCCCTGAAGCTCGCCGCGAAGCCATTTCGGCGATCCGCGAGCGCGTCGTCGCGAATCTCCCCAAGGGTTACGAAGAGGGAATTCAATATGGCGCGATCGGCTATTACGTGCCGCACAGTGTCTGTCCCGATGGCTACCATTGTGATCCGAAACAGCCCGTGCCCTTCCTCAGCCTCGCCTCGAAGAAGAGCGGCATGACCATCAATTTCTTTGGGATCTACGTGCACGCGGAAGCGAAGAAGCGATTTGTGTCAGCCTGGAAGAAGAGCGGGTGCAAGCTCGATATGGGCGCGGCGTGCGTCCGTTTCAAGAAGCTCGATGACGTGCCTCTCGATGTGGTCGGTGCGGCCGTCGCCTCCTTGCCGGTGGATGAATTTCTCGAGCACTACGAGGCGATCGTGCCGGCGAAGGCGCGCAAGAAGCGAAGTTACGGCAAGGACAGCTAAGCCGTTGACTGGGGATGAGGGCGGCTCCCGGTAAGCGGGGGGCGTCACCGTCGCTCGTGGCCTATCGGGACCCTTTGAGCATTTGCCAGAATGCCTGGTAGTCGGCCTTCTCGATGTCCCGATTGAAGTTGCGAAAGACGGCGTGCTCTTCCGGTAGGGTGGCGATGACGTCGATCCCCCACAATGGCAAGACGCGATTGGGCACTGTGGCGTAACGCAGATCGCCTACCACGCCCGCATGCCTCGGGTGCACGGTGAGGTAACCATCGGAGAAGTGGCTGAATCGATCCAAGTCTCGCCGCTTGATCGGGGAGAGCGCGTGTTTCTTCTCGAAGGCGGGTCGGTCGAAGGTCTTGACCGAAGGGCCGGAGATGACCGCGTTGGGACCCAGCCACCCGAGTCGGAGCGCGTCGACGTAATAGCGGTCGCCGCTGCGGTAAAAAGAGCGAAACACAAAGTTGTTGCCGATGGACGGTTTGGTCGATCCTCGTTCGATGGAGTGTCCTCGTGCCTTGGCGAGTTGTGCTTGTTCGGCCGTGGCGCGCCCCTGTTGCACGGCACCGAGTCCGAGATACAAAAAGCTGAACGCCAAAGCGACCATCGCGGGCCGCCTTCTCTGCTTCCGATGGGCGAAGATGACCGCGGCCAGCAGGGGCAAGGTGAAGAGTGGATCGATGATGGATATGATGTTCCAAGCGATGCGCGCATCGGAAAAGGGCCATAACAAGGAGGTGCCGTAACTCGTGCAGGCGTCGAGAAGGCCATGGCTGGCGTAGCCGAGGGTGCAGGGCAAATAGGCCTCGCGCCATGGGATCCGTCTGCGGCTGAGCAGGGCAGCCAAGCCGGCCGCGATGAGCCCACCGATGGGAATGAAGAAGAGCGAGTGGGTGAAGTGGCGATGATAATCGAGAAACAGCAGCGTATCGGTTGACGAGCGGATCAGCGTATCGCCGTCAGCGAGCACGCCGCCGAGCACGCCAAGCCAGGTGGCGCGCCGGATGGGCGTTTGTTTCGCGGCGCATTGGGCCCAGACGGCACCGAGTACTCCTTGACTGATCGGGTCCATGCTCTTGCGCTCTCTTTGGTCAGGTCCTGGTGGGAGCCCGCCCCCCGCCAACAAGCACGGCCGGGGCGACGATGAAGTCGAGCGTTTGTTGGCTTCGTTGGCGGCAAGACATCACCTTCATGTTCCCTACACTGCGTCGCTGTCGCCGCTGTTGCCGCTTCCGCACGCGCTGAGGCCACGGATGCTCAACAGCACGGTACACAAGGAGGCAAACACGAACTTGGATGGGGACATCGACGGGTTCCTTTGGTCAGCCACCGGGCGTGGCGTGAAGAGAAAGAACTGCACCAGTTTAGTCGAGTCGGGGGCGAGAGCAAGTCGCGGGCTCGCGCTTCGTGCACGATCGAGATGCCGCGACACACTTAGGGCTCGTGTTGCTCCGGCGGACCTGACTCAGTGCGGGATCTTGACGCACGTGAACTCGACGGCGATGGGGCCGAGTTCGCCGCTTCGGTAATCCTCGCACGTGGAGCCCAGGAGCTGAATGACGCCCGTGCCGGGTTCCTCGTCTGTGTCGCCTTGAGTGAACTCAAAGGTGAAGTTCTCGTCTTCCTCGAGCGCCGGCGGGTCCTCATCGTCACCGACGTGAAGTACGATGGTCGGGTCGTCCTCCGGCAGCGCCTCCGCTGGGACCTCGACCGACAGCGTGCAGCTCGGGACCGCCATGATCTCTTTCAGGTCGGAGGCGAGTTGCTCTGCGTGGTCGGCCAAGCGAAAACACGTCTCGCCCCCCGTGCAGCTGTACTGTTTCATCGGATACCCGAGCTTTCCCTCCGCGGGTGTGTACGGCACGCTCTCCGGCAACTTGCGATCATGGAGGATCGGTTGGCCCTTCTTCGGGCCCTGCTCGTGAAGCTTGGGTTCACAGC
>JAPYTK010000324.1 GCA_029941785.1 Polyangiaceae bacterium
TAGTGGTACGTGATTTGACCAGGTTCGTTTCCTGGTCGAATGACGATCCACTTTCTGGGCTGCCGCGCGGGGGGCAGAGCAGGATTTTGACGCTCGAGTGACGCGTTTATGGCCACTTGAGACCCAAAACTGGTCTCACCGCGATCCATGCTTCCCGGCCCCCGATCGGGCGGGGCGTCAGCAGCTCGGGACCGAACGATCCAGCTGGATGATCCACCCGAGTGGCGAGACGCCGAGTGCAGGGATCAGGGCTTCAGACGCTGTTTGACCTGATCGCAGGCCGCGGTGAACGAGGCCCGTTGTGCCGGATCAGATGAAAAACGCTGTTGAAAGTGTGCATTGAGCGCCTCGTGAGCCGCCTCGTCCGCGAGACCGTAACGCGTGCGTAGCTCCACGACGTGGTTGGGGTAGGCGGCCATCATCACCCACACTTCAGCGTATTGCTCGATCGTGAACGCGGCCATTCGCGCGGTCTCCACGTCGACGGCGGCGGGCGCCGAAGCGGCTGGGCGTCGAGGCGGCGGCGGCGGCTGGGCGGGCACTTGCGGCTGGGCGGGTGGCTCATGACCGGAGCGTTGCGTCTTGGCGCGGCCGAAGGGCAAGCCCGCGCCAAGATCCTGGTCGGAAGGGTCATCCGCGATCGCCTCGTCGCCTGCGGACGCAGCGCTTTTCGCGGTCGCAAACGGCAAGGCCTGGACGGAGTCGAAGACCCCCGCGGTCGTCTGTCCCAAATCGACCGGAGCCGTGCGCTGAGCGGGCATTGGCTCCGCGCTGGGCGCTTTGGCGGCTCCGCCTGGATTCGAAGAAAACGGCAGGGGTTGGCTCACGCGCAAGCGCTGCTCCGGAGTGGGCTTCACGCCGGTCGCCGTTTGATCGACAGGTACGCCGCTTTCTCTGGCGCCAAAGGCCGCCGCACCCGCAGGCGAGGGAGCCGTCGAGAGCTGACCCGGCATCGCAGAGAGCGAAGCCGCAGGAGGACCGGCAGGCCGGGAGAGCGGAGGCGCCGTGGCAGATTCCGGTACGACGTCCGGGGGCGCTGCGGGAGGCGCCGGAGAGACAGGCCGGGCAACCGGCTGGGGCGTAACCGCCCCGCCACCACTCCAAGGAGAGGGCCCAGGAGCCGAACTGATGGACGGCGCCGTGACGCGTGGAGGGGGAACCGCCGCAGCAGCGGCAGAAACCGGAGCAGGCGCTGACACGAGGCCTGGCGCTCCATGTAGATCCATGACGTTCGGAACGGAGACAGCGCCGACCGCGGCCATCTCGGGGCTCAGCGCACCAGCTACGTCTTCATGCTTTTCTTCCACTTTGAGCGCGACCGGCGCGGCGGAAGCAGATGGCGACTCATCTCGCACTTCGTCGCTAGCCACATCGGTCGACGAAACAGGCTCGGGCGTCTTCTGAGAAGACTCGGCTAGCACCTCATCTAGTCCAAACACCTTGGCTGCTTCGATGATCTTCTCCCACCTCGCGCTGTCATCCGGCGAGTTGAGGCTGGATGCCAAAATCCGCACAACGTCACGGACGAGCTTGAGACGCTCGAGCTCGATGGTGCTGCTACGTCCGAGCCGCTTACGACGAAAATCGGCAAGCTCCTCGTCTGGCGTCATCGCGAGGCTCGACATCATCATTGCCGCAATCTTGATGTCCTTGTCCACCGAGCCCATTGCCCAAGGCTAGGGGCACGGCGGGGCAACTTCAACAACGACGAATGAAAGCCACAGCAACCTCCCATCGCCCTCGCCCGAAAGCTACGCTAGCCTACGCGGCCCATGAGCGATTTCCAGTATCAGAAGATGTTGCCGCTCGGCGCCGATGACGCGCCCTATCGTCTGCTGACGACCGACGGCGTCTCGACCTTCGAGGCGGAGGGGCAAACCTTCCTCAAGATCGCGCCCGAGGCGCTCACGCTGCTGGCCAAGGAAGCGATGCGAGACATCGCCCACTGGTTGCGCCCTGGACACCTCGCGCAGCTGAAACAGATCCTCGACGATCCCGAGGCCTCGGACAACGATCGCTTCGTGGCCCTCGACCTGCTCAAGAACGCCAACATCGCTGCCAGCGGCGTGCTGCCGATGTGCCAGGACACGGGCACCGCCATCATCATGGGCAAGAAGGGACAGAACGTCTTCACCGGCGGGGGAGATGAAGCGGCGCTGTCGCGAGGCGTGTTCGAGCGCTACCGCGAGAGCAACCTTCGCTACTCGCAGCTCGCCCCGATCACGACCTACGAAGAGAAGAACACCGGCACCAACCTCCCGGCGCAGATCGAACTCTTCGCCACCGATGGCGACGCCTACCACTTCCTGTTCATGGCCAAGGGCGGCGGCTCCGCCAACAAGAGCTACCTGTATCAAGAGACCAAGGCGCTCTTGAACCCGAAGAGCCTGCTCGCCTTCATCGAAGAGAAGCTCGCCTCGCTGGGCACGGCGGCCTGCCCGCCCTACCACCTCGGCGTCGTCATCGGCGGGACGAGCGCCGAGCACACGCTGAAGATTGCCAAGCTCGCCTCCGCCCGCTACCTCGACACGCTGCCCACCGAAGGCAATCAGCTCGGGCACGCGATCCGCGATCCGGAACTCGAGCAACAGATCCTCGCCGTCGCCCAGACGACCGGGATCGGTGCGCAGTTTGGCGGCAAGTACTTCTGCCACGACGTGCGCGTGATCCGACTGCCCCGCCACGGCGCCTCCTGCCCGGTCGGCATCGCGGTTTCCTGCTCCGCCGATCGACAAGCGCTCGGGAAGATCACCGCCGAGGGCGTGTTCCTCGAACAGCTCGATACCGATCCGGCAAAATACCTCCCCGAGACCGACGACAGTCAGCTCAGCGAAGGGGTGGTGGCCATCGATCTCAACCAGCCGATGAGCGACATCCGTGAAGCGCTCAGCCGCTGCCCCGTCAAGACGCGCCTCTCTCTCAGCGGGCCCCTCGTCGTGGCCCGGGACATCGCGCACGCCAAGATCCGCGAGCGACTTGAGAGCGGCGAGGGCATGCCGCAATACCTCAAGGATCACGCCGTGTATTACGCGGGCCCCGCCAAAACCCCCGAAGGTTACGCCTCCGGTTCGTTTGGCCCGACCACCGCCGGGCGCATGGACAGTTACGTCGGGCAATTTCAAGAACACGGCGGCAGCCTGGTCATGCTCGCCAAAGGCAACCGCAGCCGGCAAGTCACCGAAGCGTGCCACAAGCACGGCGGTTTCTATCTCGGCTCGATTGGCGGCCCGGCCGCGCGCCTCGCGAAGGACTGCATCAAGAAGGTCGAGGTGCTCGAGTACCCCGAGCTCGGCATGGAGGCCGTGTTTCGGATCGAGGTCGAGAACTTCCCCGCCTTCGTCATCGTCGACGACAAGGGCAACGATTTTTTCGCCGACTTGGGTCGCCCCAAGGGCGGTAGCCGCAAGCTGCCCCTCGCGTAGTAGCGGCGCGAACGTCAGCTCGTCTCGAGCAAGAGTCGCTCACGATCGATGCCATCGCGCAGGACCGCGAGGCGTTCTTCTTCGGCGATCAAGTCGAGCAAAGACGTCATCGCTGCGATGTAGCGCTCCTGATCGAGAAGACCTCGCACAAAGGACAGACGCATGTGGACCGCTGCGGTCTGAACCACGTCGGACATGCAGTAGGCCTGAACCTCGGCGATCTTGCCCGCGTGGATCAAGGGGCCCACGTCTTTGCCTGCCACCCCGACCTTGCCTGGCATGCCGATGGACTTGGCGACGATGTCGAGCTTGCTCGCGCGGGTCGCGCCAAAGTCGGTGATGAAGTCCATCAGATCGAGGTGCCCCTCGGGCGAAAAGCGATAACGCAAATCACGCCCCGCGTAGTAGTGCGGGAAGGGCACGCCGTGATGCAGGCAGCGGGCCACGATCACCGGCAGGTCGAAACCGCGACCGTTGTAACTGACGAGCGTAGGCCGCTGCTCGGTCACGAAGCGGGTGAAGTCGAGCAAGCGCTCCCGCTCCGTCCCGTCCTCGGAGATCAGGCCGAGCCGTCGCACGCCATGATCCGCGTCGAGCCACAACGCCCCGAGCACCATCACCTGGTGAAAAGGCGCCGGCGGCAAACCCTCGCCGAGCTCGTCGTGGGGCAGGGCGGGATCGACGACGGTCTCGATGTCGAAGACGAGATAGGAATGGCCTCGTGGCGGCATCAGAGAGACCTCACTCGATGGTGGTGCCGCAACCGGCGAGCAGATCGACCTTGGCCTTGTTGTCGGCCTGAACCAGATCGCACGCCTGCTCACACAATTTGATCACGTCCCCTTCGATGTAGAAACTCTGCGCGTCGCAATTGGCCGGATCGCTGACCTGATGAAAGGTCACCGTCGGGCTGCCATCGCCCGGCGTGTAGGTGATCTCGATCGTCGAGGGATCGAGGATCTCGCCTTCAGGCGGTTCGGGCATGGCAAATTCGCAGGGTGCGACAGCGCCTTCGATCACGCCCTCGGCCATGAGCGTGAAGATATCGGTGTATTCGAGCGCGCAGGTCGGATAGCGGAAACCGTCGCTGAGAATGCTGAGTGCTTGGTAGCCGGTGCCGGGATCCACCGGGCTTCCGCCATTGCCGTTGTTGACGCACTCCGCGGTCGTGATCGCCTCGGTCGAAGGGATCGGAACGCCGTAATCGCTGGGGCTGCTCTTCATGAAGCCGGCCTGGCTGATGACGCTCCAGAAGGTGTAGTTCCGGTTCATCTCGTCGACGCCGAACTGGGCGGGATCCAGGTCGCGGATGGCCACATCCCAATCGGTGCCGACCT
>JAPYTK010000325.1 GCA_029941785.1 Polyangiaceae bacterium
GTCTCGAGCGGCCCGGCGACGGCTTTCGTAGGCCGCGGCGGACACGGAGGTTGCCTGTGACGAGGCCATGACACCGGTGAATCCAGACACGGGCGACCGCAGGAAGTTTCGGGCCCCGGCGGGCATGGATCGAAGTCCTTTTACGGCGCTGTCGAGATCGCCATGACGGTGGCCGACGGCAAACTCCGTCAATCTTGCGTTTCGCTCGGCGCGCGTCATGGTCCGAAACGCTGCGCCCTCGTTTGCTGCCTGTGCTGCTGCCGACCAATCGTGCACGTGCTGCCCGTCCGTGACGTCGCTGGCTTCGAGTTCTCCGGCGGCGAAGCGCATGCGATCGACGACCTGCTGGGCCCAGTAGTCGTTGTACCAGGTGAACACGTTGATCGACGCGGCAATGGTCTCACCGCTGAGGGGGTCTTCGGCGTCCGTGTAGATCCCCCACGGAGACGGGGTCTGTGGAACCTCGATGGCGTTGACTTGGTGGTAGCGCAAGTCACCGCGGCGGACATTGAGCGCAGCGCGGCATGTCTTCAACAAGGCAGCGTCGTTGGCGGCGCGCGCACCGGCGCAGTCTTCGGCGTGGATGTTTAGGGGCAAACGCACGTCTGTTGCACCACATGCCGGGGGGTCATCTGCTTGCACGGGGCTGTGGCACAGAACCACCATTTCCTTCATGGTGGCGATCGAGTGGACGCCGTGGCGGTAGCTGCGTTGCGACGCGATGGATGCGATCTTGTCGGCGCAGGCTTCAGCATCGCCGACAAGGTCGGGAAAACTGCGCGCGCGACGGCAGTCGTCCATTTCTGCGCTGAGCGCGATAGCGTCCGCGTTGTCGCTTTGCTGGCCGACGTACATCGGGTAGGCTTTTGTGCAGTTCGCGGCTTCTCCCCCCGTGCTCATGCACTCGACATAACGGCTCGTGCGTACAGCGGTTCGCAAGGCAACGTCCCATTGGTGAGTCGCATTCGCGGTGGCGTCGAAGAAGCGCATCTCGTGGCCATTCGTGTAGTACCAGGCGATGGTGACCGGTTCGCGCGCCCGCTTCGGCAAGGTGCAGCGTTGCCGGAAGGTGTTGCACTTCGAGCCAGCGAAGCCGGTCGCTTCGGTGACAGCGGCGCATTCGTCCTCCGTCCCGTCGGCATCTTCGTCGCGGTGGGGATCGGGCACGTGGGCGGCGCCCGTCGGGTTGAGGTAACACGGTACGAAATCATCGCTGGGTGGTCCGTCTGCCCCTTGCCACTGGCCGTCTTTCCACTCTTTGGCGTAGTAGTGATGTCGTTTCCAAATGGGGTAACGGGTCAACAGGCGATGGTGCAAGGCGTCGGTCATGCCGTAGTTGCGGGCGTACCCGAATCGCTCGGCGGTGAAGCCTCCGTAGGCTTGAAAGCGCCACCCGTCCCACTCCTTGGGCGCATAGTCGTTGTCGACGACCCGTCGAAAGGCGTGGCGAACCGTCAACTCGACCGGACTGCAGCCCCCTTCGGGATAGGAGCCCTGGAAGGTGTCGAAGTTGAGAAAACAAGCGGGCAGCGAGTCGATCCCCCAACCCATGCCGCTGACGTCGACGACCTTGGGCTTGGCGAACACCTTGGTGGTGATGTCGAAGTAGCCGCTCGGGACATCGAAGAAGGGCGCCTGCTCGTCGTTCGGATCTTCGACGTAGTAGGCGAGCGGTTCGTAGTCGACACCATGCAAGACCCCCAGGATCGACAGGGTGTCAAAGTCGTAGGAGTCGGTTCCGAGATTGGCCGACCAATCGACGCGGAAGTACTCTCGCTGGTACCACGAGCGATCGACGGTGTTCTCGACGATGACATTGTACTCCTCGCCCGTCGAAGGATGGTACTCGCGCCGAATGTCGAAGTGGCTCTCGACCCGGAAGGCGGCAACGATGACGCCGTCCTGGGTCTCCAAGCCGGTGGCGAGCCCCTTCGCGTCGGACCCGTCCACGCGCTCGTGCGACGCGCGTGCAATGAGCAGATCTTCGGTGACTTGCCAACGAACCCGGGAGGTCGGGTGCACGTAGGATGAGGTGAACAAGCCTCCTTGCGCAGCGCCCCAGCCGACATCCACGAGGGTGTTCTGAGACCAGAACTCCGGATCATCGTCCACGCTCTGAAAGTCTTCCCCGATGAAGAAGGCTTTGGACATCGCGCCGGCCTGTACCCGGTTGATGGGGTCGCGCTCTGTGGCGCACGCGCACAAGAGGCACGTTGCGAAGAGCAGGAAGAGGAAGCGAGAGCGGGCGGGCTGCGTCCCACTCTCGCACCTCTCGTTGCGGGTTGAACTAAAACGGCCCATAGCTCATTTCGCGAGCCGTAGCGTCAAAGGAGATGGTTACCTTAACGGTGCAATCACCGTTGCTTAGGCTGCCTTCGTAGGTGCCCGCCATCGTTTGGCCGACTCCGCCGTCGCCGGTGCTGAGGCTTGTGAAGGTGACGGTGTCGCCCGGTGTTGGCCAGAACTCACCGAGAAAGGGCGAGGATGCGAAGACACACACAGCGCAGTCGACGTAATTGGTGTCGTCCTCGGTGAGGGCGTACGTGCCTGGCTCCGTGATGCCTCCGAACGCGTCCCAGGTCTCGATTCGGAAATCGAGATCAGACTCGGCCCATTTTTGTCTCCAGACGAAGTAGGCTCCGTCGCTCGCGCCAGCGTAGCCAGAATAGGCGGCCGCGGAGCCGCCTTTGAGAAGATCGGGAATGCAGCCGGAAACCTCTCCGCTGTCGAGGGTGATGACCGCCTTCGGGTCGGGCCCGAAGGGATCGGCCATACTGCTGCCACCAGCGCCCGCCGTGGTCGTGGCGTTGCTGGAGCTGGAAGTGGTGCTCGTCGCTTCGCCGCCTGCCCCGCTCGATGAGGTGCTACTGGCTGACGCGGAGCCGCCGCCATCGCCCCCACCGTCGGTGGCGGGGGGCGCCTGAATCGCGTCGCCACCGCAGGCGCCGCAGAACACGAAGAGGTTGAAAGACAAGGCGGCTGCGGTGAGGCGCCCAGGGAGTGGTGTTTTGAAAAACGTTGGCATGGTGCGAGCAGCATGAGCAATTGGCGTGCCATACACGACGCACGGAAAGTTCGTGTTAAGGTCGCAATAAGACGTGGGAAGATATGTATGGAGTGCTCCATTTGGAGCGTGACAACGCAACAGATCGGACGATTGAGGAGGGCTCCGGCAGCGTGACGCAGCGCGCGACAGGGTGGAGAGTTGGTTCCTTCGAACTGCTCGATGAGCTTGGCCGTGGTGGCATGGCGGAGGTGTGGCGTGCCGCCTATCGTTGTCCTGAGGTTTTCACTTCGGATCTGGCGTTGCCACGCGTCGGTGAGCGGGCCGAGGGTGTGGCGGTGGAGCCGCAGCTGGTGGCGCTCAAAGTCTTGACGACCGCCCGCGCTCGGCGCGAGGCCTACGTGTCGGCGGTGCAGCGAGAAGTAAGGGCGATCGCACGTCTGGACCATCCTCATGTGCTGGTCGTGTTGGACCAAGGTCAGATTTCGCCGGAGAGCGCGCGCGCATCGGGGGGGCGGTTGGTGGCCGGTAGCCCCTGGTTGGCAATGGAGTTGGCGTCGAGCGGCAGCTTACGGCCCCATCGGGGCAAGATGCCTTGGCCTCAGCTGCGGGGCGTGTTGCTCGAACTGCTCGAGGCGCTGGCGCACGCTCACGCGCGGGGGGTGCTGCATCGGGACATCAAGCCGGCCAACGTGTTGTTCGGTGCTTGGGGCGGGGGAGTGAAACTCGCCGATTTCGGCGTGGCTCATCCTCTGCATGGTCACGAAACCGATGCTTCGGAGGGATGGGCGGCAGGCACTCCGGCCTACATGGCGCCCGAGCAGTTCGAAGGAAGGGCTTGCGACTTTGGTCCGTGGACGGATTTGTACGGCCTTGGTTGCCTCGCTTTTGAGATGGCCAGCGGACACAAGCCTTATCCGACCACGAAGAGCTTTGCGACGGCGGCGCAGGCGCATTTGACGTGGCCGTTGCCGGTGTTGTCGCCGGCGACAGCGGTGCCGAGCCACTTCGAAGCTTGGCTCCATCGCCTCCTGGCGAAAGAGGGATACGAACGGTACCAACTCGCTGCCGACGCCGCCCACGACTTGAGGCGACTAGGCGATCCGGAGGTGATCGCGCCTTCACTCGACGGCCCGGGAGCCAGCGCTGACGCTCGAGGATCGGGCGGAGGCGAGTCGAGTCGAGACTCTCCGACGCTCACCGAACCCGATGACACGAGCCCGACGCGCACCACGCCTGATGACACACGCCCGACGCGTACCGCGACGACCTCGCCGATGGCGGAGTCCCTCCAATCGCAGACGAGTCCTGCCGCTGTCGCCGCTTCGGACCTCCTCTTTCCGCGAGCCGCACCGGACGTTGGCACACGGCCGGCAGAGGGACCGCCGATGCCTTCTTCGACCCATTTGGTTGGGGCTGGATTGGGACTGTACGGGCTGCGCACCGTGCCGTTCTTTGCTCGGGATAGCGAGCGGGACGCGTTGTGGGATGGCTTGCGCAAGGTCACCGAGGGCGGCCGGGCCGAAGTCGTTGTGCTCACCGGAAACGCCGGGACGGGTAAGTCTCGCCTCGCCCAGTGGTTGACTGAGCGTGCCCACGAAGCCGGTGTGGCCCGTGCCGTTCGCGTTGAACACGGTCCTGATGCGGGCGCGACGAGCGGCCTCGTTCCCATGGTGGAGCGACTGTACCAATGCCAAGGACTGTCCCGTTCCCAGGTACTTCGTCGCATCACCAGGCGCTATCGAACAGACACT
>JAPYTK010000326.1:0-973 GCA_029941785.1 Polyangiaceae bacterium
CCGAAGCGTTGGTTCGAAGATGTCCGCGCGCACTGCCGTCCGGGTTCATGTTGGGGACGACATAAAATACGGCCTGCTTGCGCAGTGCGAGGGCAAGCGCATCGGAGGGATCGAGGAGTCGCTCGAGCAAGCCTTCTACCAGCCACTGTGCCATCGATTCGCCAGGGTGCTGGCGGGCGATGATCCACAGCGGTTTGCGCGGATCCTCGTGCACCGGTGTTCCGATCCGCAACATGTCCAGAGAGCGCCCGTCCAAGGTCCGGCCAAGCTCCTCGAGGCGCACACCCTCCTGAGCCTGTGCCCAGCCCAGGAGCCGCGTGTGACGCTCGAGAGAATACGGCGCGAAGTAGGCGTACCAGACGGCATCGGAGTCCGGTGTATGCTCGATGAGCAGTTCACCATTTTCGTAGCGCGTCGCAACTCGGACCCAGCTCTCACCATCGGACGATGCGCACGCCTCGTAGCCCGGCCAACCATCCTCGTAACTCGCGCCAGAAGCATTGGTTATCCGCAAGCGAAGGGGCGTCTCCCTCGCACCAGAGATCCGAAAATGAAACCACTGATAATGTTCGCCTCCGACGTCGCCACGGATGGCGAGCTGCACGTCTTGTGGATCCGCCGCCGAGATCACTTCGATGTTCCCGGCGTCGAAACGGTCTGAAATCGCTAACATGAGGGTTCGTTAGCACAGTGCGCTTCGGTCGTATGCGCTCAGCCCGCTCTCTGTCTGGCCGGCCGCCACCTGGCCGACGCTCCTCGCGGGACCATCGCAGGATATACCGGGTCTACACCAGCAAATTCTAGACACCTCACCGCCGCCTGGCGTATGAGTCATGCCACCATGAGCGAGGTCGGCTCCGACATGCGACAACGGGTCGAGCGCCAGCTGCTACGACCCATCGCTGATGCGCAAATCAGCCACCCGTGGCGCTTCCTTTTGCTCGCGCTGCTCACCGTCGCCTTCGCCCTGGCC
>JAPYTK010000326.1:983-4755 GCA_029941785.1 Polyangiaceae bacterium
GCGAACTCCTTCCCGATAACAAGCAGAGCGTCATCGTCGCCCGTCAAGTGCGTAAGAAGCTGTCGTCGGTTTCCACGCTCAGTGTGCTTATCGAGGGCTCGGACAATGATGGGCTCAAACGCTTCGTCGACGAGCTCGTCGTCAAGCTCGACGCGATCGGGCCGCCGCTCATCGACACGGTCGAAGGGGGCGTACAGGCGTCCCGGAAGTTCATCCACGATTATCGTTTCCTGTACGCGCCCTTGGACACGGTTCAAAAGGTGCACGACGAAATCATGGATCGCTACGAGTACGAGGTCGGCAAGCGCGCCGGCTTCTTGCTCGATGAAGACGATCCTCCTCCCCCGCTCACCGAGGCGAGCATCGCGAGCAGACTGGAGAGGCGGAGCAAAGCGTCGGGCCTCGTGAGCAAAGCCAATGCGCGATATCCAGATGGCTATTACCTCGATGAGAAGAACCACGCCGCGGTCGTCCTGATCCGTACGCCACTGAGGAGTGGAGACATCGCGGGCTCCAAAGCCCTGGTTCGCACGGTGCATCAAACCGCCAAGGCCCTCCACCCCGAGCGATTCGACCCTGCCATCCGGATTCGCCTAGGGGGCAATCTCCTCACGAGCGCGGAGGTCCGAGCACAGATCGAGGAGGACTTAGCCCACGTCGGGGCCTGGGGCGTCTTGCTCATCCTCAGCGTCGTTTTTCTGTACTACCTCAGATTGAGGACGGTCATCGCGATGACGCTAACCATCGCCATCGGAGCAAGCTGGACCTTCGGTCTCGCCTACCTTCTCGTGGGTCACCTCAACTCTTCGACCGGTTTTCTGTTCAGCATCATCGTCGGCAACGGTATCAACTTTGGGATCATCTACATGGCCCGTTATCTCGAAGCCCGCCGTGAGCACCCGGGTGGTGAGAGCGTCCGCATGGCCCAAGCCGGCACCTGGGTCGCCACCCTCACGGCGGCCACGGCAGCCAGCTGCGCCTATGGGTCCCTCGCGGTCACCAATTTCCGCGGTTTCAAGGAGTTCGGCCTCATCGGAGGCAGCGGCATGTTGCTGTGTTGGACGGCCACCTATCTGTTCTTGCCACCTATCTTGTTGCTCTTCGAAAGGCTGAAACCCATTCAGCCACCCCGCGGGTGGCTCGCACGCCTTCGAGGACTTTACGGGCGTCCATTCGCGGCCCTGGCCAGCGGTTACCCCCGCGCCGTCCTATTCGCTGGCGCGCTGATCACCCTCACGACGGGTTACCTGGCCGTGGGCTATCTCCGCTCCGATCCGATGGAATACAACATGCGTCGCATCGGAAACGCTGCCGTCGGAACCGCTTCAGAGGCTACAAAAGTCGGGCGGCTGGTCCACCGAATCGTCGGCCGACAGGGCGTCAACGGGATCGCCATTGCCACCGAAGAGGTCGCCCAAGTCGAGCCACTGGCAGCGGCACTCATGAGGCGCCGCGCCGCCGCGCCGCCCAACGCCAAGCCCTTTGGGGAGGTGGTCACGATCTTCTCGCTGCTTCCCAAGAATCAAAAAGAGAAGCTGAAGCTCGTGCGAGAGGCGCGCTCGACGCTCGAAGCGGCCCACAAGAAGACCTTTCTCCCAGACGACGACTGGAACAAGATCGCGAAGCTGCTCCCTTCCGAACGGATGCACGAGCTCGGGATCACCGATCTGAACCCGCAGATGGCCCGTCCTTTTACCGAGAAGGACGGCACGCGTGGCAGACTCGTGTACGTCACGCCGACCCGCCACCGCAGCGTGTGGGACGGGAAATACCTGGTGCAGTGGGCAGACTCGATGCGGGCGACCAAGCTCCCGGATGGCAAGACGATCTACGGCAGCGGCCGCAGCGTCATCTTCGCAGACATGATCATCGCCGTGGGCGAGGACGCGCCCAAAGCGATCGGCGTGTCCTTGCTGCTCACCCTGCTCGTCGTGCTCCTCGCTTTTCGTGGCCGGCGCGCTGGCCTCCAGGTGATCCTCTCGGTGCTCGTGGGTCTAACCTGGACGCTCGGCTTTCTTGCGATCTACGAAAGCCAGTGGCCCTGGAACGAAGGGGGGGGCTTGATCCTCCGCCCGCTCAAGCTGAACTTCCTCAACTTTGTGGCCCTCCCGATCACCATTGGCGTGGGCGCAGACTACGCTGTCAACATCATGCAGCGGCACGCAAGTGCGGGGGGCGAACCGGACGCCATCAAACAGGCCGCCGTAGAGACAGGCGGCGCGGTAGTGCTCTGCTCCCTCACGACGACGCTTGGTTATGCCGCTCTCACCCTGTCGGTCAATCACGCCGTACAGGGTTTCGGCGTGGCGGCCGTCGCGGGTGAAATCGCATGCGTGGTCTCTGGTGTGTTGATCCTCCCGGCGTACCTTTGGTGGCGCCATGGCACCGCCTCAGCCACCACCTCCAGCTGACGGACCCGCGCCGCCGATGGCCCCGCGAAGCTGCTATGCTCTTATGTAGACCTTTGGTGTTCCTCGCTTCCGCACTTTCCTGCGCGCTGTGCGGCTGCAGCACATCGAATGTAGGGTTTTCGGGCACGTGGGGAGCAGGCGGCGAAGCTCCCGGCACCACTGGCAGCGGCGGAGGTGGTGGCATGGCGGCAAGCAGCATTACCAGTTCGAGCTCTAGCTCGAGTCAAAACTCGAGCAGCAGCACCGGCGGGAATACGAGTTGCGCTGGGTGGGATGATCCATCCTGCGCCGATCAGACCTTCTGCCAACCCGCAAGCGATAGTTGCGGCGCGGCCGGTAGCTGCATGCCCCTGCCTCAAGCATGTCCAGATGATTGCCCACGCGTCTGCGCCTGCGACAGCAAGACGTACTGCAATACGTGCATGGCCAACGCAGCGGGCGTCGCCGTGGCCAGCGACGCAAAATGTGACCCCGCATCCATGGGCAAATATGCGGCTTTGGCGTTACCTGGCGGCCTCGACCACATCGTGATTTCCAAAAAGGACGCCGGCCAAAACGCCTGCATTCGACTTCAGCTCGACTATCCGAGCAACTTTTCGCAGTATTCCATCCAGTCCCCTTTCCAGTGGGGTGTTGCGACCATCCTCGTGAGTGGCAACGCCGCAGACTGCGACAACATCACCATGCAGCCAACTGGCGACAAGGCCTGGGCGAAGTCCGCAAGCGGCAGTATTGGGTGGGCGATTTCCAAGGGAATGCTCTACCCCTGTGACATCGACATCGACGTGTCCTTGACCCTCGACTCTCCGCCACCAGGCATAGCGAAGAATCAAGTAATGAAGGCGCAGATGATCACCGTTAAAGGTGGCTGCATGTAGCCATTGTCGGAGCGCCAACCGAATAGACGGAGGCGCGCCGACACTCACTTATCCACGATGGTGCCCACGCTCGACGCCGACACCAACCACGAGAAGTTGTCGAGCAGGGCCAGCGAATCGAACGCCGTATCGCTCACATCGAAGACCATCAGTTCGAGAACCATGTCTTCGCCCGGCAGGATCGGCGCCGATGTCAGTAACCACTCCGTGCCGCCGCCCGTGTTAAAGACGTCCATGCCCGTATTCTTCAGCGGCTTATTGCCGCTCGGACACATGTAACACCCCTGCTTCACGCACACGTCAAAGAAGCCATTGTTGACGCTCACTGGGTTGTTCAGGCTGTCGAAGGAGATGTTCTTGTCGGCCGGAATGCCGGCAGCGCCGGTGGTGAGCAAGGCGAGATAGAAGTCGTTGTACACCGTGCAGGTCCACTCCGGGTACTCCGCGGAGTAGAACTTGAATCGGTAGGAAAAGGACAGCGCG
>JAPYTK010000327.1 GCA_029941785.1 Polyangiaceae bacterium
GTTCAAAGACCATATGCAAACGCCGCCACCGCCCCTTCCGGAAGAGCTCGACGTCCCTGCCGCCCTCGATAATCTCGTCCTCAGCTGCCTCGCTAAACTCCCTGCCGATCGGCCGGGCACAATGAGCGAGATCGGCGATCAACTGCTCGCCATGTCCTTCGACGCGCCCTGGAGTCTCGCGCACGCCGAGACATGGTGGAAACAACGAACCGAACAGCCACAAGCCACGCACGACGCTCAGATTCACAAGGCAAACAGATCGCGCAAGCGAACCCGACACAATTGACCCGAGTCGCCCATCTGCGGAGTTTCTTCATGCGCCGCCTCTAGTTGCTGCAGCTTGATCTCCGCCGGACCGAGCGACCAGCAGTCGTTGGGGTCGAGATCGACCACGGCCCGTTCGGGCACAACGTTTAATTCGCAAATGTCACGGTGCTCGATCACCTCGCCGTCGTGATTCTCAGCAACCCAACGTAGGGGCAAGCCCTGGGTGCGACACACGTAGGGGCGGTCCTCATAGATCCGACACGCGCCCTCTTCGTCGAGAAAGGCGCAGGCCCCCGGCTCGTGCGGCTCGCCGGACCGAAGCAATTCCCCATGTCGCTGCCGAATGCACTCCGCTTCCACATCGTAGACGCTGATGTCGTCGACGCAACAGGCGGAGCAGCCTCGGCGACACTGCAGACGTTCACGGTGCCGCGTCTCGAGGGGCAGCGTGAGTTCGTCGATCACACGATGGAAGCGAACGATCGGCTCGTCACTCATGAGGAGCCCTCATTCAATCCGGTGGCTGAATGATTTGAAGCCCGGGCTCTGGAAATCCCAGATTGGAAGCGGTGTCCCGCGTGAAGTCGAGCAGCCCACGGTACTTACGCAGCTCGTCACAAGGCCGGCTGTCGTCGCAACTGAGACCATCCTTGAGGATGGCGAAACCGTCACCATCCCGTTTGACATTGGCCTGGCCCGTGACCGGGTCGAAGGGAACGTTGTCATCGAGTTCGTACGCTTGCGCGGTAAGCTCGTTTGCCCATTGGATCATCTTCGCCGCGATCCCACGGTCCCACTTCTTTTCGAAGATCGTCTCTTCGCCGTAGCCACGAGCAATGTACCGAAGACCAGACTCCGGATCCCGCCACTGTACGACGTTTTCGGGCAGGTAATCGGGGGCGTTGTCGGAGCCCACCCGATAGATGCGCAGCAGGTCGACCCAGTCGTTGATCTCCTCGCGCGGCTGGTAGACGTAGTACCAGAACACGATGAACTTCTGCACCTCGTAACCGAGTTGCGGATCGAGGAACCACGCCGTCGCCTCGGTGGGCGCGTCATTTGTGATCGGCACACCCAAACCGTCCGTGCACGAGAGCACACCGTCCACGGGCCGGCAGGCTACCGGTCCATCATTGGGCACGAACGACAACCACGCCAACGGTTCAGCTGGGATGGTCTCCCCCGTGGGTTGCCCCTGACCGTCCGTCACCTCCACCGTCGCCGGCAACCCATTCTGCTGGGACGAAATACGCGCGCCCAGCATGCGAGAATCGTTCGTTAAGGACAAGCCGATCAACCGACGCATTTGCTCCGGCCACAGATCGGCGAAATTGACGTGCCTAAAGCGCGCGTCGAGACCATCGTAGCGGTAAAAGTTGATGCCCCCATAGGAGGCGGACAGCATCTGTTCGATGGCGAACGTCTTTTCGTAATACGATCCCGCCTGATTGAGGTAGTCGAAGGTCCAGTGACCGTGGTTGTACTGGAAACCGTTCGATAGCGGTCGACCGCCGTAATTGACCGAATCGCCCGCGATCCAATTGCCGTTGGGCAAGCTCAGCGACTCGACGTGGCCAGCCGGCACACCACCGATGACATCCTCCAGAGGGCGCAACACCCGATCGCCGTTGAAGTTGCAGAAGGTCGATCCTTCGCAATAATGCCGGCCCACCTCGGGTCGCAACATGGTGCGCACGAAGTGGTCAAAACCCACCGAGGCGGCAACCGCATGGTCATACAGGATGAGGTTGACGTTGAAGTTGACCGTGTCGGCAAACTTCAAGCCACGGGTCTTTGCGAACTCACGCAGAATGAAGTCGACAGAGTAGGCAAAGCCCTGTGTCAGGTTGCCGATCTTCGCGTGATAGCGGGACAGGGCGCGCTGGTAGGCGCCATAAACGGTAAAGTTTACTCGGCCGCGACGGAAGTTGTCGAAGATGTGCCGGTTTTCGTACATGTTCGTGTGAAACACGAGCTCTTCGTACATGTCCGCGCCGTTGTCGTGCCGGTAGGCCGACGGAGACCAGCCATCAGCATAGTTATCCGTCAGGAAACCATAGGGAACGCGCGGCCGCTGGCCAACAAGGCAAGCGCTCTCTGAGTCTGCGGGGTCCTCGCGAACCCAACACCTCTCCGACGCGCGACGGGGCGTAAAGTAATCGGAGTCGTCGAAATCGACCGTGATTTGGTCCGCCTGCATGTCGTCCCAAGCCACGAAATCGATAGGCGGTCGGGCACAGCGCTCGCCATTGACGATCTGACCATCGAAGAGCGTGCTCCACTCGCCGAAGAAGTTATCAACGCCGTCAGCGGCCATCCGCTTCCAGTACGCGGCCCACCAACTCGGCGGCGCACCCTCGACCTCGGTACATCGGTCGGCCTGCACGAGCTTGAACGCCTCGTTGTACATCGAGTAGTTGTCGAAATAGCCACTCTGAGCGTTGCGCGAGCACTTGCCCGCGCCCTGAGGACAGGAAATCAGCTGACCAAACAGGTAGCCCGGATAATCGACCATGTTCCGGACCACGCTCGCGATGTTCTTCGTCTCTTGGTCTGCCGCGTTGGCGCTGACGTCCGCTCGAACGTCGACCGTCCCGCCATAGAACATACGTGCTGCGGCCAAGTCGTAGACACCGAGACCAAGCATGTCTTGAGTGATGTCGCCTGCGTAATCCATCACGCTGGTCTGCTGCCAGGTCCAGATGGAGTTGTCGATCTCGTTGTCGGTGAGCGGATCGAAGTAGCGAGGACCCACGCAATCGGACCCATCCTGCTGAGGACCATCGCACATCGTCTTGACCCGACCGCTGTCCGTACGGAGCTGCCAATACTGGGTCTTGTAGTTGTACTTATCGTAGGAGCTGACGAAGTTGTGACGCAGACCCACGGTGTGACCCATCTCGTGCAAGATCACGTTGAAATTGAGCTTGAAGCGTAGGTAGTTCCACATCTGCTCGAGACGCGCCGCCTTCTCCGGCGCGGTCGCCGCCCCATCGAGCACCGGGAACTTCTCTCCCATGATTTTGGCCAGAGCCGGAATTCCCGTGGGCTCGGGTGCCGACATGACGCACTGGCCGCGAGCCGCCAATTTCTTTTGCACTTGATCGTAGGCGCGCGTCATTTGTTGCGAGTTCATCCGCCTGAGCGGCGAGGCCATCTCGAGCTTCACCTCGCTAGACAGGTCAGGATCGACCGCCGCCATCTGCAGCCACATGTTGTTCATGAGCTGTGCCTCGACGCCCGACTTCTTCGCCCGCTTGATCCTCTCATCGAAGATCGCCCGGTCCTCCGGGATCACCCCCGGGGGAACGATCTCGGCCTCGAGCTTCCGGACCATGTCGAGCATCTCGTGCTGCTCGATCTTTCCCATCAAGCTCGGATCCCGCATGCCCTCTACGCTCGCGCCGACAACACCAGCCGCTCGCTGATCCGCCTCTTCTTGGCTCATCAAGCGTCCGGAACGCATCGCCCCAGCGTCCCCCGCTTGAACCCAATCGTGCACGTGCTTTCCGCTCGTCAGATCGGTCGCCTGAAGCTCGCCGTTCACCCAGCGAATTTGGTCGAGAAAGCCCTGGGCCGCAGAATCGGTCACCGCGTTGTACACGTTGATCCCAGCGCTGATGATCTCGCCCGTGAGTGGATCGGCCAGGGACGGGCCGTAACCCCATGGAGAAACACTCTGGCGCGTGGGCCACAGGTTGACCTGGTGATAGCGAATATCGCCAGGACGCGCGACGAGCCCAACTTCGCCGCACGCGGCGTGGTCCGTCTCGAGGACCGGACTGTGGCAAAGGACAACGAGAGGATCCATCGCTGCAACCGAGTTCGCCCCCCGGCCGCTTGCCTTGATGCAGTCCGCGCGCGTCTTGCCGAGCTTGACGCACATGTTGACGTCTCGCACCGCATCGAGTTCCGCGTCGTCGTAGCTCGTGTCGATCGGGAAGAGCGCACCGCAGGTCTCACGGGCGATGTTGATGTCAGCCTCGGGATTGAAACTGCCGGCCCATTCGCTGCCGATGAGAGAGGCTGTGTAGGTACTCACGCATTCGGCGTAACGACCAGATTGTACGCCCATCCGGATGGCCGCATCCCACTGCCAGGTCGCAAATTCGGTCGACTCGAAGATGACCTTGTCTTCGGCGTTGATCGTAAAATACCAAGGCACGGCCTTTGGCGTCCGGCGGGCGTAAGGAATGGTGCATTTTTGTGCGAGGCGGTCGCATCGCGAGCCCCACTGCTCGGTCACTTCACACTCGTCGGCAGTACCATTCGCGAACTCACCACCCGCAGCGTCGACCTTGCCGTCGCAGTTAAAATCGCCATCGCGGGCGCCGTGACAACCGGTGTGCTCCTGCACCGCGCAAGCCTGCTCAAGGTGGCTCTGCTCCCAGATATTGTAACGCTGACCCGGGCGGGTCCATTTCTCATCGACGATGCCGTAGTTGCGGTCCCACCCCAGGCGCTGCTGGTTGAAAATACCA
>JAPYTK010000328.1 GCA_029941785.1 Polyangiaceae bacterium
GACCTGCTCCTACCCCCACAATTGCGCATAAGAGACATTATGTTAACTCTCGAAAAGTCCAAATAGGGCCATCATGGGGACTATACTCAGGAACTCTTGAGAAGCAGCGACACCCACAGACCGAGGCCCGAGATGGTGCCCGCGAGAGGGCCGCACGTCCGGTAGAGGTACACGTAGGTGCCGCCCGATGTCGGCATCGCGGTGGCCAGCTCCGATTTGCTGAGCGCGGCGGGAATGACGCAGATGCCGGCCACGATGTATGCCAGCCACACTGAGGGGCCGGTTTTCGCCGCAGCCCAAACAGATCAAAGGCGGTACGCGCCGCGAGCGGACCGCTGCCGAAGCTTCCGGTGTGGGTGGTTCGAACGCCCGAGGGGGAGCCCTTCATCGCTGGGCCATGAGACGCCGGAGCCACCGAGGCACCGTCACCAGCGTTCGATCGACCAACCACGATTGGCGGCGAGCCGCTTGAGCCGCCCGTCCGGGTTCACGGCGACTGGCGTGCGCACGCGTTCCAATAACGGTCGGTCCGTGATGCTGTCGGTGTAAAAGGTGGCCTCGTCGATCGCGAAGTCATGAGATGCTGCGTAGGCTTCGGTGAGGGTGATTTTCCCATCGCCGAAACACATGGGCTTGACCACCTGGCCCGTGAATCGTCCTTCATCATCCACCTCGAGGCGTGTGCACACGACGTGCTCGATGCCGAGCTCACGCGCGAGCGGCTCCGCGGCGTAACGGGTGGCGCCGGTGACGATCAGCAAGGTGTCGCCTCGTGCTCGATGTCGGTCCACGGTTTCACGCGCCCGGAGGCTCACGTGCGGTAGGACGTAATCGCGAAACCACGTCGTGCAGTGCTCCACCATCCAGCGCTCTTCTTTGCCTCGAAAACCCGCCAAGGCTTGCTCGGCGATGCGCTCGGCATCGATGGCGCCAAAGGTGTACTGGAGCAACCACCACCCGACCCGCACAGCGTCCCGCCAACCCGCTTCCCCAACGTCCCGCTGATAACGAACGTAGAGGCTTGCCGTGTCTTTGCGGACCAACGTTCGGTCCATGTCGAACAAGGCGACGCCCATGATGCGGAGGAGTCGAGGGTCGGAGTAGATGCGGCGGAAAGTGCCGGCTTCAAAGTGGTGGACCTGAGGGGGATCGAACCCCTGACCTCGTGACTGCCAGTCACGCGCTCTCCCAGCTGAGCTACAGGCCCGAAGCGGGCTCTTTGTAGCGACTCCGCGACGTCATGTCCATGGCGATGTGGCATTCGAACTGAGAGTAATAAAATCAGTTGCTTACAGTATTCTTCGCGAGGCTGACGTGGCTGATGAATAATCGCCCCTTCGCGCCCGTCTGTCTCTGTGTGCGCGCGCGACTTTCGCCCACGCTGATTGACACAACCCCGCTTTTCGGACATGCCCTGCACCGTTGAGGAGCAACTCACCACATGATCATTCGACAACTTCTTCGCTTCGTCCCCGCCGTGTTGGCCATCGGACTATTGAGCGCACCGGCTGCGGCAGGCCCTGCCAGCGATCTCGTACGTCAAAAGCAGACCAAACTGTTCGCGACGGTGGCTCGGCCCAAGAACGCTGCGCGCCAGGCGGCTCTGCGTCGCTTGTTCGACGGGATGCTCGACTACCAAGCCTTCGCCGAAGGCTCTTTGGGCAAGAAGTGGAAGGAGCGCACCGAGGAGGAGCGCGTGCGTTTTCGCGACCTGCTCGAGAAGCTCGTGCGCAACAACTACAAGCGCAACCTGAAGAAAATGCTCGACTATCAGGTGCAATATCGCGGTGAGGATGCTGCTGAGAACGGCTCGATCATCGTTCACACCATGGCGAAGCACAAAACCGACACGCGCGAGCCGGCCCTTCAGATCGACTTTCGGCTCGCCAAAGTCGGCGGCGGCTACAAGGTGGTGGACATCATCACCGAGAACGCCAGCATGGTGAGGACCTACCGATCGCAGTTCTTGCGCATCATTCGCAAGAAGAGCTTCGCTAAGCTCATCGAGAAGCTCGAAAAGAAGCTCGCAAAACAAGACTAGGGTTTTTGGGTGTTTGGCCGCTGTAGTGCGCAGCGAGTGGCGTCCTGCGGCCTGGGTTGGTACCCTAGGGGCTCGCCATGGCGCGCCACGATCCGGCAGTAGAGCTGCGAATCTCATCGCAGGCCCGAGCGCTCGCGGATGACGCGAAGCGAGCGGAATCGGAGCGCCCGCATTTTCGTTTGGTCGTCACCCGCGGTCGGCTCGGAGTCGAGCTCGACGGGGTGTTCGCGCTTGGTCCGGTGGTTGTTCAACAGCTCTCGGCGACGTTCTCGGGGATCCGGTTTCCGGTGGAGCTTACCGGAGGCGTCGATGCTTTCCGCAACAAGCGAGGTCAGCTCGAGAGCGTGCGACTTGCGCTCGACGCGGCGGCGATCGCCAAATTGCCAGCGACCCGCTTGCGTGGGATCCTCGATGGTAAAAAGCCCAATTTCATTTGTGCTGCGCTCGAGGACGGATTTCTCGTGGGCGTGAGCAGCGGATCGCAGGCGCTCGCTTTCGAGGTTCTCGTCGCGCCACTCGATGGAGACGTCCGGTTCATTCCTACGGCAGCCCGTGGGCTTGGCCTCGGGGGCCCTCCCCAAGTCTACGCGGGACGCGTGCTGCAAGCCTTGCTCAAACCGCTCGGACGAGCTGTCGGCGGCGCGGTCGTCCTCGAAAATCTTGCGGGGGATATCGCCAGGCACGTGTTTCCGCGCGCCGGCATGCGCGCGCCGGCGACTTCGTTGATGTGTTGGGCTCCGCCGGATCTCCAGCTCACGCAGTTGCGGTTGCAAGCACTACGTGAGGGCGAGATGGGGGCGTCGAGCGAGCGGGTGCTCAGCGGCATCGAGCTTGCGACCCTCGTCGCAGAAGCGGAAGCGGCGATGCTTGCTTCGGACATGGATGGCGCGCGGCGGGCCTACCTCAGCGCTTTGGAGCAAGCACCTCGCCATCCCGAGATCGCTCGCCGGCTCGCCGAGCTGGACCGAGCGGCGGGAGAACGTGCGGAGGCCGCACTCGGTAGCTTGAGTGAGGCCATGACGCCAATGGAGGCGGGGATCATTGGCGGCGTATTGCTCGCCGAGGTTGGCGACGAGCACGGCGCGGGCGTGGCTTTGCGACGTGCGGCGGAGGCCGAGCCCTACGGCGCGCTGGCGTCGGCGGTGTGGCTCGAGCTGGCTCGCGTCGCGAGCGTGTCGACGGAGGTGGAGGCTGCGCTCGACGAAGCGGTGGCCCGTGCTCCGGGATCGGGCATCGCACGTTGGGCCCGTTTCGAGTATCGCTTGACCCATGGCAAGACGGAGGGGGCGTCGGAAGATGTCGAGCACCTCGAGGCTGCCGCGGGCAGCCCCCACGAGCGCCACTCGGTATTGCGGCGGGCCGCGACCCGGTTTCTCGATGCACGCCATCTCGACCAGGCCGCGAAGTTGTTCGAACGCGCGCTGCGTTACGCACCGGACAGCGTTGACGGCGTCGCGGGCCTGGCGCGGGCCCTGCAGACCTTGGGCCGGCGCAAGCGCGCCCTGGCTTTGCTCAGTCGCGCGGTGGGACTCGCGGAGCGCGCCGACCGGCCCGCCCACCGTGTGACCGTCGACTTGGCGCGCGCCTTGGTCGATGTTGCCGATGATCGCCCGGCCGCCATCGCGCATGTCCGTCGGGTGCCGCCCTGGGTGGCCGAGACCTTTGAGGCCCGTCTGCTCGATGCCCGCTGGCGCGTCCAACTCGGTGACATGGCAGGGGCGAGCGTCGCCTTGGGTCAACTCGGAGATGCCGTCGAGCACGCACTCGGGTTGTTGACGGATGGTCCCGAATCGAGCGACACGGCCTTTGTCTCCTTGTGGGGTCCGGAGCACGCTTCGGCGACGCGAGCCGATGCGCAGCGCAGCGTCGCCCGCTTGCTCGAAGAAGGTGCTCGCATCGAAGAGCTGGATCGAGGTGACACCAGGGCTGCTCGGCGTCTGCTGTCGCTGGCCCTGCGACTCGATCCCAAGTCTCATGCATTGGGCAAGGCCTTCGCCCGCGTGCACGCCGAGGTGACGCCGCCGAAGGTGGCCGGACCGACGGGAATGGAGACGTCGTCACAGTCGCCCACCGAGGGCACCTTGCAGTCACCCGTCAGCGACGTGGACCCGAGCCAATTCGATGCCAGTCGAGGCTCCATGCCGACCGGCTACTCGACCCAGGAGTCGGCGGTGAGCGAGGAGCTTCTCGCGCTCGAGCCGGGGATCGTGTCCGCCGAGATGGACGAGCCCCCGACGGGGTCGGCGCCAGCTGATGGTTCTGGCGACGAGCCCGCCCCCGACGGCGTGTCCAGCGCCGTGGCGAAATTGGGCGATGACCCCTTCGGCTTGGCGGGACTCGATGAGGACGTGTCCGAGGATGAAATTCTCGTCGACCAGTTGTCCGAGAAGCTGCGTGCCGATCCGAGCAATGTCGAGATCGTGCGTCAACTTGCGGGAGCACTCGAGCGCCTCGAGCGAGACATGGAGCTTTTTGCGCTCTTGTCAGCACGGATCGAAGAGGGAGATGAACAGCTCAAGGCGGAGCTCAATCCTCTGCGCCGCGATGCCCTTGAGCGTTTGGCCGCCCGCGCGACGGCCGAGGGGCGCGACGGGGAGGCCGAACTGTATCGCTCGATGCTCGCTCAGGACGAAGGGCCCCAGGGCGATTAGACCGCCCACCCTCGGTCGTGCGGTGTTAGCGATGGGGGGCCTTGACCCCCGGT
>JAPYTK010000329.1:0-2813 GCA_029941785.1 Polyangiaceae bacterium
GGCGGGTGGCAAACTGGTTGTATGGAGTTCCCGCAAGAGTCGAATGTGGCGGTGGCTGGTCGGGCGAAAAAGTCCGAGTAGAGTCGACGACCGGCGCGGTTGCCACGACATTGCCGTGACTCCGTTTCCGGTCGCCGCTCATCGAACCGGACTTGCGGTTTTCCCGCATCCGGCTCTCCGACTGGTTTCACGTCGAGGCACACGAACGGGGCCAAGGTGCAGCGTTCGGAGCCGTTGGACCCCGAGTTGGCCGAAGATCACGTCATCGGGCCATCGCCGTGTGCCGCTACCACTCACCTTGTGCCGTCGCTGAAGAAATTGCCGCGTGCGCTGTTCCACGAGGTTGTCGATGGCGCGGTACGCCATCAGCCTCGTCCCGTAGCTGAAGTAGCTCGCCCATCCCCGAAGCATCCAGTTCAAGCGGCGCGCAATGTCCGGCCATGGGCTCATGTTGCTGCGGAACAGCACACGTTTGAGCTTGGCCTTCATTCGCCGCACCGCTTTCTTGGATGGCTTTGCGGACAGATACCAGTGGCCGCCGCGGCGATACCGCTCCGGACCAAAGGTATAGCCGAGAAAATCGAAGTGGTTTTCTCGGGCGTTCACCAGCGTCGTTTTGGCTTCGTTGAGCCGCAGACCCATGGACTCCAACGCCCATTGTGACCACGCCAGCGCCTCAACTGCGTGACCCTTGCTCAGGATCACGAAGTCGTCGGCGTAGTTGACCACGATAGCGTTGTACTTCTGGCCTTTGCCTCTCTGTCGCCACGCCCGCAGGAACCGGTTCATGTAAATGTTGGCGAGGAGCGGCGAGATCACGCCCCCTTGCGGGGTGCCATGCTTGCTGCCCTTGCCTCCAGTCCTGCGCCGCCGTCCGCGATCACCACGCTCCTCGACAGGTGCCTTCAGCCAGCTTTTGACAAGCTTCAGCATCCATTTGTCGGACACCCGGCGGGCGACCGACTGCATCAAGTCGTGGTGTGGGATCGTGTGGAAGAACTTCGACAGGTCGGCGTCTACGACGTCGGTGTAGCCCTTGCAGATCGCCTTGTGGACTTCTTTGACGGCACCCAGCGCGCTCCGACGAGGTCGGTAGCCATGGGCGCTGTCATCGAAATCCGCCTCGAAGATCGGCTCGAGCACGAGCTTGGCGGCTTGCTGCACCACGCGGTCCCGAATAGTCGGAATCCCCAGTGGTCGCACGCCGCCGCCCGGCTTTGGGATATCGACCCGTCGCACAGCGTCAGGTCGATAGGTTTTCGCACGTAGTTCCTCCTTCAAGTCTGCCAGCCACTCCGGCACGCCCTGCGCTTTGACCTGATCGAACGTCACCCCATCCACTCCCGGAGCGCCCCGGTTGGACCGGCACAGCGCGTAGGAGTGGGCGAGGATGTCGTCCCGCCAGATCTTGTCGTAGAGCATGTAGAAGCGGAAAGCAGGCTCGCTCTTCGCCTTGATGTACAGCTTCCGCTGGAGCCTTCGGATCCTATCGGGGGTTACTAGGCTCACGCCAATCCCCCTACCCAAAGCTCGGTTGAAAGCACCCAGAAGTGAGGCCCCTTCCCTCCACCAGCGTTACCCGGCTTCAGCAGTACTATGGACCTCTCCGACTCCCGCCCGGACCGCATCCTGCGATGCGTTGAGGGGCGCGACCCCTCACCCAGACGGGTCTCCCACGTTACCCGACCAACCTTTCGCACGTGCCACTCCCATTACCCCGAAGGACCACCGCTGGTGCGCTTGTCGATCACTTCCCAGCGGTACGTCGGCCTTCCCCAAATCTCAGGTGGGTCGGCGTCCTTGTCTGCACTTTCGAGGCCTGCTCAGGATTCACTCGCGTTGCGGCCCGTGCGGTTGCTAGCCCACCCGAAGTGGACATTGTCCCCAAGGCTTCGACGAGGCCGTTGCCGGCGTCCGCCGCTCGGGTAGCTACCGAACTGGATCGACAGTTGTTCAGGGGAGACTTTCACCCCTTGGTTGATCGCGCCCTCGTGGCGCACTAAGAAACGGCGGTTAGCGGCCCGCGCGCACAGCCAGGACCCCAAAGCACAGCGCCAAAGCGCGGCGGCTAACCATCGTTGTTGGAAGCCGCCCCCGCACGGGCACAGCCTATGGGCATAAAGGCGCTAACGCGCTCCCACGGCGCGAATGACGACGCGGCGCGACAGCGAGAAGACGACGACAGGGCCACCGAGCACAGTGCTCGTCCGTGCTGCGTCGCCCTGCAATGACGCACCGGCACCCTGTTGGCACGCACGCGGGCGGATCGGCACACCGAAGCAGCGCGCACACCGACCGAAACCCTGGCTGAAACTCACCACGACCTCCTGAGCGGCGGCGCCCTGGCGCGTGGGACCGCGTGGCGGCGCATGTGGCCGCCGCATCGCGGACACGGCGGGATTTCGGGCTCTTCGCCGACCTCGCCCTGTACAACTCCGGCCTCGGTCGCTTCCGTCGTCGCCGGCACCGAGGTCGCGGCCGAGGCCCCCTCCAGGTGCTGCCGCGCTTGCAGGAGACCGCGTTTGGCGTGCGTCGGTGCGTACAGGCCGAAGTGGCGGATCTTGTGAAAGCCGCTGGGCAGGACGTGCAGCAGCAAGCGGCTGACGAATTGCCGCGGCGTCATGTCCGCGTGGCTGTCGTCCCGCGTGGCGACGCGGACGTTCTCGGCGGTGACGTCGAGTACGCGGTGGTCGCTGATCGCGACGCGGTGGGTGTAACGCCCGAGATATTGGAAGACCTGCGCCGGCCCCGTGAAGGGCCGCTTGGCGTAGACGACCCACTTTTTGCGGTACAGCCGCCGTTGCAGCCTCGCG
>JAPYTK010000329.1:2913-4724 GCA_029941785.1 Polyangiaceae bacterium
CGTCCGCAAATCGACGCCACCATCGAGCAAGTGCGTCGCAAAGGCGCCACGCAGCGCGTGGAACGGGTAGTGGCGGCGCAGTCCGGCCCGCCCCTGGATGTCGGCCCACACGCGACGGATCTGACGGGTTTGCAACGGCACGTGACGCTTGTGGCCCGGGAACAGCCACGCGCCCTCAGGACGTTGTTCCCGCCAGACCCGGCGCAGCTGCTCCAGCAGGATGAGCGACAACATGACGACGCGCTCCTTGCGCCCCTTGCCGTTCGGGATACGCAGCACGCCGTTGGCAGACTCAATGTCGGCGACCCGCAGGTGTGAGACCTCACTGATCCGCAGCCCGCCGCCATACGCGAGCATGATGAACGCCTTGTTGCGCTCGCTCATCGTCACCGCAAGGCAGCGCCGCACCTCGCCAGTGGTCATGATGATCGGCAGCTTGCTCCGGACCCGCGGCGTGCGCAGGCCCTGCACCACCTCTGGTCGGCGCACAGTCACCTTGAACACGAACCGAATCGCGGCGGCGTAGACCCTCAGCGACTGGGCGCTGTAGTCACCAGACCGGTTGAGGTCGCGCATGTACTTTTGCACGTCCTCGATCTCCAACTGTTCCAGTGGCCTGCCGAAGTGGCGCCGGAGCCGGGTGACGGTCTGCAGGTATATCCGTCGCGTGTGGATGCTGCGGTCGAGCTCCTTCAGGTCCTCGTCCATTCGGGCGATGGTCGCGTCTTTCATGGTCCAATCCTCAGGTTACAGGCCAGCGGAAGTGCTGGTCGGTGACCGAGGATTGTGGGCTTGGGCGGGGGCGCGTGTGGACGAGCGGTGACGAGTGGTCAGCAGCGTTGCGGGGCAGCAAAGCCGTCGTCAGGATCCGCGCAGCGGCTTCGTACAATGTAGGTTATGCAAACCTAGCGTCCGGTCGGAAGTGCGTTCATGCTTCCTTCCATAAAGGCAGGGATCAAGAACAAACGTCTCCCTTGACCCGACCCCTCGATTGAGACCGGTGTCCACCCTCCGAACCACCTCAGCGATCGCTTCCAGCACCTTGTTCACCGGCCCCGTGCGTCGTGAAGGGGCGTTTGGCCGGTGTTGGTCTCGCTCATGTTCTCTGTCGCTTCGTCGTCGACCGATGTCGCGCTTGTTCAGCCGTTGCGGCGCTGCGTCACTGAAGACGCGCACCATCCTTCCATCTGGGCCTCGCTGGGCCATGGCTTCCTTCGGTGCAACGGGGGTGCATAACCTATCCGATGGGGCATCGCCGAACGCGTCAGCGTGCCAGGACGCATGTTGATACTGTCCCCCGAACCTTTTGCGCTCTTCATCGTGTTGCCGATGTCGAGCTGCGACTGTTGCATGAGCTTTGTCACGATCCTGACTGAGCGCTATGCCGCCTGCAGGCGAGCCGAATCGTAAGCCTCCTTGTTTTTCCAGACTGCGAGCGTGATTGCTGCAATCTTGCGAGCGATGGTCAGCTTGGCGAGGTTCGGCTTGGTCCCCGCCGCGCACAATCGCGCATAGTGAGCGCACAGCGCCTCGTCGGTGTGCTTGGTGAGCACGGTCTGCGCGGCGCCCTTGAAGACGTCCTTGAGTCCGTGGTTGAACCGGTGGTTCAGGCCGCGCGACCGCGGTCTTCCGGTCCGCTTCCAACCGCCGCCAAGCTGCTGCTCCCAATCCGCCGACGAGCGCATGACCACACCGAATCCGCAATAGCTCCAGAACTGCCGCTTGCTGCGAAACCGATGCGGCGTGACGACCACCGGCAGCAACCGGGCGACACGGATGGGACCGAGTCCAGGCACGGTCCGTAGCACCTT